>JAVQWQ010000107.1:0-8179 GCA_033578915.1 Chitinophagales bacterium
GAAATGGCCTTTGTAGTAGGAAAAGAATCTAAGCTCGGCGAATCTGTTTCTGTAGAGCAAGCTGAAGATTACATTTTTGGTATGATAATTTTCAATGACTGGAGTGCGCGCGATATTCAAAAGTGGGAATATGTCCCTTTAGGCCCTTTCTTAGGAAAAAACTTTGGCTCTACTATTTCTCCATGGATTGTAACGCTCGAAGCATTAAAGCCTTTTCGCGTCGAAGCCCCCGCAAAACAAGTGGATGTACTCCCATATCTACAACAGAGTGGCCCCGCAAATTTCGATATTCATCTGGAAGTTTCATTGCTCACTTCAAACAATGTATCTACTGTTGTATGCAGGAGTAATACTAAATACCTGTACTGGAGTATAGCACAGCAACTTGCACACCATACAGTAAACGGATGCAATATTCAAGTGGGCGATGTTTACGCCAGCGGTACCATCAGCGGGCCTCATCCGGGTTCTTTCGGCTCGCTTATAGAAATTACAGAAGGAGGAAAAAAACCAATTGTACTATCAGATGGCAGTGAGCGCAAATATCTTCAAGATGGAGATGGAGTAATTATAAAAGCATTTGGTCAAAATGATGATTTGAGGATAGGTTTCGGAGAATGTGTGGGCTACATATTACCTGCTAACAGTTGATATGTGAATATTTTAGTCTGGGAGCTATTTTATCAAATTTTACATTCGACTAACATTTAATAGGCCAAACATTAGTTTTTCAACTAATTTTAATATATTGCATTTATGTTTGATAATGAATTTGATTACCCTGCCTTCCATGACATTGCCGAACTGATTCAGCAATATGAAAATGCGGTCAAATCCAATATCACTCCACAGTTTGACGAACAGAGTTTTGAGGCTTTAATTACTTTCTATCAGGAAAACAGGGAATTCAAAAAAGCGCTGAACGTCATTGATACAGCAGTGGGACAATACCCATTTAGCGGGGAGTTTTTGTTAAAAAAGGCAGAGGTGCTTATAGAACAGAACCGGCTTGATGAGGCTATGGAGATTATCAACTATGCAGAGGCGCTTGACCCGACTGAGGTTGGTATTGCTTTTACAAGGGCAGACATATTGCTGCAAAAAGGGGAACATGAACAGGCACTGGCAGAGGTTGACCGTGGGTTAATATACGCTGATAATCATGCTGATTCTTGTGAGTTGTTTCTGCTTAAGGCAGATATTTATGAAGACAAGCAACTTTTTTATGAAGTAATTGAATGCCTTCAACAGGCGCTAAACTACGAACCGGAGAATGAAGAGGCACTGCAAAGGCTCTGGTTTGCATATGAAATTACGGAGCTTTACGATAGCAGCATATCATTTCATGAGAAACTTATTGACAAAAACCCATACAATCATTTAGCATGGTTTAATCTGGGACAGGCATATGCCGGAAAAGAAGAGTGGGAAAAAGCACGCGAAGCATTTGAGTTTGCCGTGGCTATAAAAGAAGATTTTGAGGCAGGTTACTGCTGCATTGGAGACACCTACATAATGCAGGAACATTATGTGAATGCGTTAAATAATTATCTAGAAGCTACAAAAATTGGCAGGCCTTCGAGAGAACTCTTCGTAAAAATCGCTGAATGCTACGAAAAGCTGAAAGAGTATTCTAAAGCGCGTAACTATCTTCGCAAAGCCATATCCGCAGACCCAGAGTTTTGTGAAGGGTTCTATTTACTTGGTGAAATTTATAAAAAAGAAGAAAACTGGACGCAGGCAATTAATGCACTCGAAAGAGCCGTTCGTTTAGACAGAGAAAATGTTGACTACTTGCTTTCCCTTGCAGAAGCCTATTTGCAGATTGACGAAAGTGCAAAAGCTTTTCCTCTCTTAGAAAATGCGTACCAATTTGCCTCAAACAACAAAGAGCACCTGTTAAGCATCGCAGTCATTTTCTTCAATGCAGAGTGCGAGGATGAGGCTTACATTGTTTTGCGCGAGGCAGAAAAGAGATTTCCCAACCAAGCTGATGTTTTATTTTTAAAAGCAGCATTGATGTATCGCGATGGCGCCAAAAACGAAGCGCTTGCAGTTATGGAATCAGCACTTATGATGAACTATGAACAGCATCATATATTTTTTGATGTATGCAGAGAGGCTGAAGAAGACCCGGAAATACTCCAGCTTGTTTCTCAATTCTGTAAGCCCAATCTGAATGCAACAGACAAATAGTATTTTTTACAAAGAAAATTTGAGAGGCGGAGGTTTGTACAGCCTAATCAACCTTTTTTTCTCTCTTGCAGTAGTTTTAATGATTTTGTATTACGGAACAATAAGCAAGTTTTGGCCGGTTGTAATTCTTTCTATTTTGCTGGTAGCTGCAGAGGCGTGTAGATTTTTTCTCCAAAAAATCAATATTACATACACTGACGAAGGTGTTCAAATAAAAACCCTTCCGTTTCAAACCCAAAAATCATTTTCATGGAGAGATGTACTTAAAGCTAAGAAAGTTACTTTTCTGTTTCCCGGATGGTTATCTTTTGTTACGCTCTGGCAGAGAAATTCTTTTTATGGAAGTTGTCCGAACGGTTTTATCTTTTACCTTAAAAACGGAACTATGCTGAAAATAGGGAGCGGCAAACCTGAAGAGGTAGATAGTATTTTATCCAATATTTTTTCACACAAATAATAAAAATATAGAAAGGAACATACCATATTTTAAAAATGTTCCAGTAGTAGTTCTCATATTGGGTTTTGTAAGCTGCGGCTTATATCTCATATATTGGAATTACAAGGTGGCACAGGTAGCCAACGCTGTATGCGAGCGTGAAGTAATCTCTACTCCTGTGGCTATTTTTTCCGGATGTTGCCTGCCGGTTAATATCTATTTCTACTATCTTACCGGCAAAGAAGTGCTCCCTAAAATTTATGAAAGAATCGGCGAACAAGATAAAGACCAGGCTGTGTTGCTCATGCTTTTAGGTTTTTTAATTCCGATGGTTGCTGCAATGATTGTGCAAGGTGATATCAATAAACTTTACAAAGAAAATTAATTGTTTCCCCGGTAGCGCCCTGTTACTGCTAACGTTTGTTGCAGTTCTGCTCGGCCCGCTTTTTGTCATGTTGGCAAATCCCGGATTTGAAACATCTCCTACGGTGTGTCTGGCAAAGTCGCTGACAGGACTACCTTGTCCGGGCTGTGGTATCACGCGCTCCATCATTTTTTTCTATAAAGGGGATGTAATTAAAAGCCTTAGCTATCATTTGTTTGGGATACCAACTGTGTTTTTTTGCATTGCTGCTCTGGCAGCTTGGGCGCTTCCGGCACAAAATATTTTTGCAATTTATTTTCGAAAAATTCTGTTCAGTAAATCGTTGGCGTTATTTCTTGCCATATTTTTGACGGCCTACCACATCATTAGGCTTTTTTCTTTCATCCATTCACACAGTTTATCCGAAATATTGGACTCAACAATATGGAAATAAAATTTTTGTATGGAAACGAATTGCTGAATTCGATAACCGAAATTTTATTTCTGCTTAAAATTCTTTCTTATACATGAAAAAAAGGGTTGTGCCGATGCTCTTTTCAGGATTAAAAAATCTAACTGAATTGAGGCATGACCTTGTGGCAGGTTTTTTTGTATTTTTAATAGCCTTGCCTTTGTGCATGGGCATTGCTATGGCTAGTGGTTTTCCTCCGGTGTCTGGCCTGCTCACTGCAATAATAGGAGGAATGATAGTACCATGGCTAGCAGGAAGCAATGCGCAACTAACTATCAAAGGGCCCGCTGCAGGATTGATTGCCATAGCAATATCTTGTGTAAATGAATTAGGCCAGGGTGACCTATTAAAAGGATACGTGTGTACGCTGGCCGTCATCGTAGCCGCAGGCATCGTACAACTTCTTCTGGCATTGCTGCGCTTTGGCAGATTTAGCGATTCAGTGCCATTAAGCGTGGTTCATGGCATGTTGGCAGCCATTGGTATTATCATTATTTCCAAACAAACTCACGTTCTGTTAGCTGCTAAAGTAAATGAACCTGATATATTGAAATCATTGGCAGCAATTCCGGAAAGCTTACTAAATATTCATCCTATTGCCGGTGGTATTGGTCTTTTGAGCTAATTAATATTGGTGATGCTCCCGTTAATTAAATCAAAGAACATAAAGCTCATCCCTCCTCCACTAGTGGCTCTCGCAGTGGCTGTGTTTGCTGCACACTGGTTTGAACTTGGCCGAGTGCGAGCGGAAAACCTATTTGGTAAAACGTTTGCCCTTGGGCCTGAATACTTGGTGAAGCTGCCTGCCAGCGTTGCATCTGCATTGACATTTCCTGATTTTTCAAAATTTCTATCAATTACTTCTGTCAAATATGTCGTGATGTTTGCACTTGTGGGTAGCTTAGAAACAATGCTTAGCGCAAAAGCTATTGATATATCGGACCCATGGAAGAGAAAAAGTAATCTTTCGCGCGACCTTGGGGCAGTAGCCATTGGAAATATCATTTGTGGATTGACCGGCGGCCTTCCTATGATTTCAGAAATAGCCCGAAGTTCTGCCAACATTAGTTATGGAGCACGAACTGCGAGAGCGAATTTTTTTCACGGTTTTTTTATGCTGTTGTTTATTAGTTTTTTTCCTTCTCTTCTTGAGCAAATTCCTCTTTCCGCGCTTGCTGCTATGTTGGTATATACCGGTTTCCGCCTTGCTTCTCCAAAAGAATGGTTACATATGTATAGAACAGGAAAGGAACAATTAATAGTTTTTGTCGTTACTATTGTTATTACCCTTGCTATTGATTTGCTTGCAGGAATATTTGCGGGTATTGCAACAAAATTGTTCATCGAGTTATTACTGGGTTTACCTCTTCGCAATATTTTTCGTGCTGGCCTCCGTCAGGAAATAAATAATGACACTGTTTATTTATACATATCAGGAGCTGCTGTGTTCAGCAATTATTTAAATATCAAGAAAAGTTTACAAAAAGTTTCACCTCATCAGAACGTTGTTATTGATCTAAGCGATTGTAAAATTATTGACCACACAGTAATGCAAAATCTTTCTCTTTTCAAAAATGAATGTGAGCAGGAAGGGAAAAAATGCGTTATTGCAGGACTGGATGTTCACAGAAGTCTTTCTTCTCATCCACTGGCAGTGAGAGTAAAAGTCTGAAAATTTTAAAGGATAATATTTTCGTAATATTCGGGAGTAAAACCAAACCGATTCTAAATATTCAAAATATATGGTTAGTACGGACTAACAACACTTGCTTGTTCGTTAACCGAATCGGTTTTCTTTTTTTCAAAAAATCTTTTCTGAAAAATAATGATTATAAAAACTCCGATACTTATGGCAGCATCTGCAATATTGAAGACAGCGTCAAAAAAAACGAAATATCTTCCACCTACGAATGGAAGCCACTGAGGCAGGTGCCCTTGAAACAGCGGAAAGTACAACATATCTACCACACGACCTTTCATAAATCCTGCATATCCATGGCCAAAAGGGACAAAGGTGGCTACTTGTCCATATTCGCTGGCCGAAAAGATCAGCCCATAAATGGCGCTGTCAATAATGTTGCCTAATGCGCCTGCCAAAATCAAAGTCATAGAATAAATAAGCCCCGGATGCGCATTTTCTTTAGTCAATTTATAGATGTAAAAGCTGAGAAAGACAACAGCAAAGACTCTAAAGAGGCTCAATATAATTTTTCCATAGATTCCGGGTAGCACCATACCAAAGGCCATGCCCTCATTTTCAGTAAAATGGATACGAAACCAATCAGTAATTACATATTCACCCACATCGCCCATTACCATATGTGTTTTCACCCAAATTTTAGTGGCCTGGTCTAATAATAAGATGGCAAGTATGATGAAGAGTGGAACGTATTTTTTCATTTAATCCCTGAGCTACAAATGTTTAACAATAAAAGGCCATGAAACTGGAACAAACAATTAGAGTTTTCTTGCTACTTCTATTTCTTCGTAAACCTCTATGACATCACCTTTTTGTATATCTTGAAAATCTTTTATCTGAAGGCCGCACTCCAGGCCACTTACTACTTCTTTTACATCGTCTTTAAAGCGTTTTAGAGAAGCCAGAGTTCCGGTATGAATTACAATTCCATCGCGAATAACACGAACCTTTGAGGTGCGAAGGACACGGCCATCGCGTACGTAGCATCCTGCTATGGTTCCGACCTTTGAAATATGGAAGGTTTCTTTAACATCGAGATTGCCAATAACTTTTTCCTCTACTTTAGGTTCAAGGAGGCCCTCCATTGCGCTCTTCACTTCTTCAATTGCATTGTAAATAATTGAATATAATTTTATTTCTATATTCTCCTGTTCAGCGATACGTTTGGCTCCCTGAGATGGACGCACATTAAATCCTATAATAATAGCATCGGAGGCAACAGCAAGGTTTACATCGCTTTCGCTGATGGCACCGACACCCTTATGAATCACTCGCACATGAATTTCTTCCGTAGAGAGTTTCAACAGCGCATCGCTAAGCGCTTCAACAGAGCCATCTACGTCTCCCTTGATAATAAGGTTAAGTTCTTTAAAAGTGCCTAGAGCAAGCCTGCGGCCGATTTCGTCGAGTGTTATATGCTTCTTGGTTCTGATGCCTTGCTCGCGTTCTATTTGGGCACGTTTGGCAGCTACGGTTTTAGCATCTTGTTCGTTCAGGTAAACTTTAAATTTTTCGCCTGCTTGAGGCGCTCCGTTGAGTCCTAATATCTGAACCGGTACAGATGGTAGAGCTTCTTTTACTTTTGCGCCGGTGTGGTCGTACATTGCTTTAACCTTGCCATAATAAGGCCCTGCAACTATGATGTCGCCAACCCTCAGGGTTCCTCCTTGTACCAGAACTGTAGCGACATATCCTCTGCCTTTGTCCAGCATTGCTTCAATTACAGTACCAGAGGCTGGTTTGTTTGGATTGGCCTTAAGGTCAAGTAGATCTGCTTCTAAAAGAATTTTGTCGAGGAGTAGGTCAATATTTATCCCTTTTTTAGCTGATATTTCCTGGCTTTGATACTTTCCTCCCCACTCTTCTACCAAAAGATTCATGTTGGCGAGCTGTTCGCGGATTTTGTCCGGGTTAGCACCTTCTTTGTCTATTTTGTTAATTGCAAATATCATTGGTACGCCTGCGCTTTGGGCGTGGTTAATAGCTTCTTTCGTTTGAGGCATTACTGCATCATCTGCCGCAATAACTATCACGGCTATATCCGTAACTTTGGCTCCTCTGGCACGCATAGCTGTAAATGCTTCGTGGCCGGGGGTATCCAGGAAGGTAATTTTACGACCGTTTGCTGTAGTTACTTCATATGCTCCAATGTGCTGAGTAATACCGCCAGCTTCTTTAGCTACAACATTGGTTTTGCGAATATAGTCCAGGAGCGATGTTTTTCCATGATCAACATGGCCCATGATTGTAACAATGGGCGCTCGCGGCTGAAGATCTTCTGGCCTGTCGGGAGCTTCTTCCTGCATGCTGTCTTTGTCCTGAACAGATATAAACTCCACCTCGTAGCCATACTCGCCGGCAACCAGTTCAATGATTTCGGCATCAAGCCGCTGATTAATTGAAACAATTACCCCTAAGTTGAAACAGGTTTGAATTACTTTAACGGGGGCTACATTCATGAGGCTGGCAAGTTCGCTTACCGATATGAATTCAGTTACCTGTAGTTTATTGGATTCCTGATTTTGCTGCTGTGCAGCCAATTTTTCCTGTATGGCTTCACGCTTTTCTCGGCGAAGTTTGCTGCGGTCGCTCTTAGAAGTCTGCGCCTGAATTTTCGCCATAGTAGCGCGAATCTTTTCTTCTATCTCTTTTTCGCTGATTTCAGGAGTGGTTTGTGCAGTATTTCCTGTAATAGAAGCAAGCTTTTTCCGCTCTTCTTTTTCGCGGAAGTTGCGGACTTTCTTTTCATGCTCTGTGTCAAACTCTACAGGTTTGCGTTCTAAAGTTTTAATGATTCGTTTTCTTTCACGTTGGCGCTTGGGAGCTTCTTTCGGCCCGGCAGCCTCCTCTTTTTTATCTTCTTTTTTGTCTTCTTTTTTCTCCTCTTTCTTTTCCTCTTTTTTCTCCTCCTTTTTCTTGAATTCTTCGAGGTTAATTTTATCAACTACTTTTGGGCCTGCAATTTCAATTCTCTTGGTCTGGATAAAGTTTTCATCCTGTTCTTTTTCTTTG
>JAVQWQ010000108.1:0-8015 GCA_033578915.1 Chitinophagales bacterium
CCATTTTCACCTCTGATAATCCAAGATTTGAAGACCCTCACGAAATACTTAAGCAAATGCTCGAAGGTGTAGCAGCGCCCGAAAAAAGAAAAGTACTCTCAATACCAGACAGGCGCGAAGCTATTCGTACTGCGGTGCATATGGCCGAGAGAGGAGACATCATTCTGGTTGCAGGAAAGGGGCATGAAAAATATCAGGAGATTAACGGTATAAAATATCCCTTCGATGATAAAATGGTGTTGAAAGAAGCCTTTGAAGAAATGGAAAAATAAAAACTTAACGAATGCTATACTACATCTTTAAGTGGCTGGATGAAAGCTATAATTTACCCGGAGCAGGGTTGTTCGGCTACATTTCGTTCCGCGCGGCAATGGCTTTGCTCTTCAGCCTTTTCATATCGCTCATATTTGGCAAGAAAATAATTTCCTTTTTAAAGAGTAAACAAATAGGAGAAACGATCAGAGAGCTGGGCCTGGATGGAGAGCATTCAAAAAAGGGGACTCCCACCATGGGCGGATTGATCATTCTAAGCGCCATTATAATTCCCACATTGCTCTTTGCCAGACTGGGAAGCGTTTATATCATTTTGCTTTTAATCACTACTGTATGGTTAGGCTTAATTGGCTTTCTTGACGATTACATAAAGGTATTTAAAAAAGACAAAAAAGGCCTTGCCGGCAGGTTCAAGGTTTTTGGTCAGATAGTGTTGGGAGTAACCGTAGGAACAGTGCTTTATTTCAACGGAAATGTGGTCATAAAAGAAGAAGTACCCAAATACGAGCTACATAAATATGACAATAAAGACCTCACACGCCTGACTGATGAGAAAGGCGAAACACATTACATGAAAACTGAAAAGTCTTCTGTAACGACCTTACCATTTATCAAAAACCAGGAAGTGGATTACGCCAAAATATTATGCTGGTATGATGAGAGCTGGTGTAAGTACACCTGGATAGTGTTTATTCCTATAGTTATATTCATTATAACAGCCGTGAGCAACGCGGCTAATCTTACAGATGGTTTAGATGGGCTTGCTGCCGGCTCAGCTTCAATTATTGGGGCCACATTACTGATTTTTGCATACGTATCAGGCAACATCATCTTCGCCGATTACCTTAATATAATGTATATCCCCAATGTCGGGGAGTTGGTAATTTTTTCCGCAGCATTTGTCGGGGCCTGTGTGGGATTTCTTTGGTATAACGCCTATCCCGCAGAAGTTTTCATGGGCGATACCGGCTCGCTCGCTATTGGAGGAATAATTGCCACTATGGCTTTGAGCGTAAGAAAAGAGCTATTGCTGCCAATAATGTGTGGAGTGTTTTTCATAGAAACACTCAGTGTGATGATACAAGTTGGTTATTTCAAATACACTAAAAGAAAATTTGGCCAAGGCAGAAGAATTTTTCTAATGAGTCCGTTGCATCATCATTTTCAAAAGATGGGAATTCATGAAAGTAAAATAGTAAGCCGTTTCTGGATAGTGGGTATTATGCTGGCTGTACTGTCAGTGGTAACCTTAAAAGTGAGATAGTATGGCAAAAAAATTAGTTGTTCTTGGTGGAGGAGAGAGCGGTGTTGGCGTGGCAATTCTTGCCCGCAGGCACGGCTTCGAAGTTTTTCTCAGCGATGCAGGAACGATTAAGGAAAAATATACAGAGGTGTTGAAACAATACGAAATACCTTATGAAGAAGGAAAACATACTGATGCTCGTATTCTGAGTGCAGATCTTGTAATGAAAAGTCCGGGAATACCTCATAAGACAGAAATCGTAAAGAAGATAAAACAAGCAGGAATAAAAATTGTCAGTGAGATGGAGTTTGCAGCTCCTTTCACAAAAGCAGAGATAATTGGTATTACCGGCAGCAATGGCAAAACAACCACCACAGCGCTTACTTACCATATTCTTCGGAACAGCGGGTTGAATGTAGCATTAGGAGGCAACATTGGAAAAAGTTTTGCGTGGTTGGTGGCCACAGGCAATTACGATTATTATGTGTTAGAAATTTCAAGTTTTCAGCTTGATGATGTCTATACATTTCGTCCAAATGTTGCTGTTCTGACCAACATTACACCCGACCACTTAGACAGATACGAATACAATTTTCAGAATTACATATCTGCCAAATTCAACATCACACGCTTTCAAACCGAAAAGGATTACTTTATCTATTGTGCAGACGATGCTGTAACGGCTGAGTATATCGAAAAATATCCCAGCCGTGCCAGGAAAATTCCATTCAGCATTTATAAGCAGTGCATTCCGGGAGGATACGTTCAAAACGACACCATATTTATTCACATAAACCAAACCCAATTTACCATGAGTACATCAGAACTTGGGCTTAAAGGCCCGCACAACACCTACAATTCTTTAGCGGCAGGAATTGTGGCAAGCATCTACGATGTCCGCAAGGAAGAAATCCGAAAGAGTTTGAGCGACTTTCGATTGCTGGAACACAGGCTCGAAAGTGTTGCCAAGATTCGGAACATTGAGTTTATTAATGACTCCAAGGCTACCAATGTGAACAGCACATGGTATGCCCTCGAAACCATGACCAAGCCGGTAATATGGATTGCAGGTGGTGTGGACAAGGGGAATGACTACAGTGTATTGGTTCCTCTGGTAGAGAAAAAGGTGAAAGCGCTGGTTTGTTTGGGAGAAGACAACATAAAACTACATCAAGCATTCGGTAAAGTAGTGGATGTGATTGTAAACACTGTAAACATGCGCGATGCTGTTCGCATGGCCTACCAGCTTGGTTCGCCGGGTGATGTGGTGCTGCTTTCGCCGGCTTGTGCTTCTTTCGATCTTTTTGAAAACTACGAAGACAGAGGCCGAAAATTTAAAGAAGAAGTGATAAAACTTTAATCTGTGTTTCTTGCCTGATAAATTGTTGTCAAATGCGTTGGCTGAATTTTCTGCAGGGAGATAAGCTTATCTGGCTGGTAGTATTTCTGCTTATTGGTTTTTCATTGCTTGGAATATATAGTTCAACCAGTACTCTCGCCTTTCGCCTGCAAGGTGGCAACACAGAATATTATGTAATGAAACAATTCTTCTACATTCTTCTAGGGTTTGGTTTAATGTACGCTACACACTTGATTGACTATCGCTATTATTCGCGCCCCGCACAGATATTATGGATAATTTCTATACCATTGCTGATATATACAATGTATTATGGAGAGGAAATCAATAGCGCTAAAAGATGGCTTGTCATTCCCTATACCGGTTTCAGCATACAAACCTCAGATCTCGCCAAATTGGCATTAATCATGTATCTTGCAAGAGAACTAAGCCGCAAGCAAGATGTTATCCACGATTTTAAAAAGGCATTTATGCCTCTTTTGATTCCTACTTTAATTACTGCACTTTTAATTGCTCCGGAGAATCTATCTACTGCCCTGATAGTAATGTTTACAGGTATGATAATTATGTTTATCGGGAGGGTTAGCATCAGGCATATTTTTTTTACTACACTTGTTGGAGCTTGTCTATTGGCCATATTCTTTTTGTTTATTTTTCTCCTACCTGAGGATATGCTAGAAGGCTGGATGAGCACGTGGAAACATCGCGTAGAAGATTTCGTTGCCCCCGATGAAGCAGAAGAGGACTATCAGGTTCTTCAATCTAAGATTGCAATTGCCAAAGGAGGGTTGATTAACCTAAATCCAGGAGGAAGCGACCAGAAGAATTTTCTTCCTCATCCTTATTCCGATTTTATTTATTCAATTATTATAGAAGAATACGGCCTGGCAGGAGGTGCCCTGCTTTTACTATTGTATCTCTTTTTTCTTTACAGATGTATTCGCATTGTAATAACAGCACCTAAAGCCTTTGGCGCTTTTTTAGCAGCGGGACTTAGTATAGCTCTTGTTGTCCAGGCGCTTATCAACATGGCAGTGGCAGTAAACCTTTTGCCTGTTACAGGAGTAACTTTACCGTTAGTGAGCATGGGAGGTACCAGCGCTGTATTTACCTGTATTGCCATAGGAATAATACTTAGTGTCAGCAGAAATACAGGTTTGCAACAAGGCAAAGAAAACCTAGAAATGGAGTAGAGCTATTTGGCTTTAGATAAACCTTTCCCTGCAAAATCATGAATCATTCTACCGTCCTCACAAAGTCCAGATAATTCATAATCAGCAAACTCAAGAACTTTTTTCTCATATCTTGAAGGATACAATAAATGAACATTCGGGCCGGCATCTAAGGTAAAATATACCGGTATCTTGTTGTTTTCGCGAAATTGGCGAACGCTCTCGATGATACTAAGAGTATGTGCATTCATTAAAATGAATGAAGGTGTTGAGCACATCATTAAAGCGTGTAGCGTTAAAGCCTCAGATTCTGCAATTTCACCAAAAGCCTCCCAGTCTCCGCTTTTCAATATGGGAAGCAGTCGTTCAAGATTGTTGCGAGCTTGTTTGTATCTTACCCCCGCAAATGGATTTGTGTTCATTAAAGAATGGCCAACTCTGCTTGATACTTTTTTTTCATTACTGCTAACTATCAATATACTATCGCGAAGCGTTTTAAATTCTTTATGCAGCAGATGAGCCACACCTACACCATGCTCATCCGAAGATCCTTCAACGAATTTGGTAGCTCCCCATACCGATGCATAAGGAAAAACAGAACGACATGCACTACCCGAGCCAAGGCGCGAATAAAAGGATACCTTTTTTAACCATTCTGGGTCGGAGAGTAATTTCTTTTCACCAGTTTTCTTCTTTGTGGTGAGTTGAACTTCTATATCGCAAAGCGCTGCCGCAAGCGCGCTATATGATGAAGCAGAAGAAGCAATGCCTGAAGAGTGAGGAAAGGAGTTGGTGGAATGAATGACAAGTCCATATTTTTTTAGAAAGGAAAAATCCTTAATTATCGAAGAAAAAAAGTTTAATAGCCGAAGCCTGAAAGCAAGGTTTTCCTTCTTGTCGAAGTAAAACTGTAATTGAAGTTCTTTGTTGCCGCTTTCTTTTTCAACCAGCGAAACCGTTGTTTCTGTAAAACACTCACTAAGCGTAAAACTCAAAGAGGGATTACGTGGAATTTGATTTTTCTTCTTTCCCCAGTATTTTATGATTGCAATGTTTGAAGGGCTGCGCCATGTAGCGCTCGCGATAGCAGTCATGTTCATAATTTAGCGTCAAACCTACAATATTTTTTTTTGCCGCGTATGTTTGAACAATATTTGAATGTGCTTTAGTGTATTACTATTAATTTTGAAATAATTGCATGAAGTACAATTTAATACTCATTTCAGCAGTGATTGCTATACTGCTTATTATGGCATATTCCAATCATTGGAACAACGACTTTCATTTCGATGATTCCCATACTGTTCAAAACAATATATTTATTCGAAGCATAAAAAACATACCACTATTTTTTAAAGACTGCAGTACCTTCAGCTCTATTCCTTCGCACGGTTCTTACAGGCCGGTAGTGAGTACTACTTTAGCTTTAGATTATTTTCTGGCACAAACATTTTCGGGTAACGGCTATCAAACCTTCTGGTATCACCTTTCAACCTTTATTTTTTTCTTGCTACAACTCTTTTTAATGTATTTTTTTTATGCAAAAATTTTATCTACAACTCAAAATAATTCCGGCTACAGACTTGTTGGGCTATTTGCAGTAGGGTGGTATGCTCTCAATCCTGTGATGGCAGAAACAATAAATTACGTCATATCCAGATCGGATTCTATCTCTACTTTTTTTCGTGATACTAGCTTTTACGCTCTATCAATATGTGCCCGCTGCAAAAAAATACTATTTGTATCTAATTCCAGTATTTATTGGTGCTCTTGCAAAACCAACAGCCTTAATGTTTGCACCTATGTTGGCTGCCTATCACATTCTCTTTGAACAGCAAAAAGGGTTGACCAATGTGGCCTGACTGGAGATGGAATAAATTAATAACGACTTGTTTACCTTCCTTCCTGCTATTTGGATTAACATATTGGCTTATTAAAAAAATGGAGGCGGGAATGTTTGAGCCGGGAGGTAGTTCGCTTTATCATTACCTTATTACGCAGCCTTATGTGTATTTACATTACATAGCAATGTTTATTCTTCCGCTTCAACTGAGTGCAGACACAGATTGGAGTACTTTTAACGGCATAAATGAACCCGGTGCGCTTATTGGTTTTTTATTTTTGATACTACTTGCAATCACTGCAATAATTTGTTCTAATAAAAAGATTCTGCGTCCAGTATCGTTTGGAATAGTTTGGTTTCTTTTAGCATTAGTACCTACCACTTTTGTCCCTCTTGCCGAAGTGATGAACGACCACAGGCAGTTTTATCCTCATGTTGGTACATCACTTGCGTTCACATGGTCATTATTTCTGATTTACCAACGATGGTTTAAACATTTTTCATATAAACCATTGGTATTAATTTGCTTGTTGATACTTTGCGGGTACGCCTATGGCACCTATCAAAGGAATAAAGTATGGAAAAGCGAAGAAACGCTATGGAAAGATGTAACAGAAAAAAGCCCTTTAAATGGCAGAGGACTTATGAATTACGGACTCGCTTTAATGGCAAAGGGTGATTATATAGGCGCAGAAGCGTATTTCAGGCGCGGACTTGAGCTATGGCCTTACTACTCGTATCTTTATATCAACATAGCTATTGTAAAAGAGGCTACCGGTAAAACAGAAGAAGCAGACTACTATTATCGCAAAGGCCTGGAATACGGAAAAGATTACCCGAACAATTATTACTTCTACGGAAAGTATCTTTACAAAAAAGGAGAAAAAGATAAGGCAATTGAATATCTAAGAAAGGCCCTTGAAATGAGCAGCGCATTAACAGATGCCAGATATTTGCTGATGGATGCATTATATGAAACTCGCCGGCTGAACGAATTGCAAAATATTTGTACACAAACATTACAAATTCTGCCCGGGGACCAAAAGGCAATTACATATTTATCGTTAGCTAAAAGTGGTAAAAGCAAAGCTGAAACAATGGAAGAAACTCTGCGCCAAAATCCATCGGCAGAAGGCTATCTGAACCTTAGCTTACAGTATTATGAAGACCAAAATTACCTGAAATGTATTGAGGCCGCTCAAAAAGCACTAGAATTAAAAAAGGATTACGCAGAAGCATGGAATAACATCTGCGCTGCCTACAACGCTATGCAAATGTTTGTAGAAGCCGAAAAAGCTTGCAACGAAGCCTTAAGAATTAAATCAGATTACGCTCTTGCCAGGAATAACCTTATCTGGGCTCAGCAAAATTTAAAAAAGTAAACAAACAATATTATGTATGTTGAATGTTTAATAAATAAACTCTCTTTAAAAAGAGCCCGATAAACATTTTATATTAATTTTGATGGATGAGAAATATTTATGCTAGTGCAGTATGTTTTGCTTTAATTATACATTTTAGCCTGTTTGGTCAAAACAATATAGGTATCGGCACAGCCAACCCTTCAGCAAGTGCTTTATTAGATCTTACCTCTACCGATAAAGGCCTTTTGGTACCAAGGATGAGCGCGCAACAACGCATTTCTATAAATAATCCGGCAAACGGGTTGATTGTATTTGATACTGATTCCTCCTGCATTTTTTACTATAATGGAAAAACATCTTCCTGGATAAACCTTTGTAATATTGCCCTCACCATTTCAGGGCCTACCGGAGCTACCGGACTTAACGGAATAACGGGCGCTACAGGAATCTCAGGAGCAACCGGTGCTACCGGAACTACAGGTGTTACAGGTATTACTGGCAGCACAGGGGTTACCGGAACTACAGGGGCTACGGGTATCTCTGGTGCTACAGGAGCCACCGGCATAACTGGAAACACAGGAACCACCGGAGTGACCGGAACTACAGGTGCCACTGGCTCAACCGGTGCAACCGGAACTACAGGTGTTACAGGTATTACTGGCAGCACTGGGGTTACCGGAACAACAGGGGCTACGGGTATCTCTGGTGCTACAGGAGCCACTGGCATAACTGGAAACACAGGAACCACCGGAGTGACCGG
>JAVQWQ010000109.1:0-7821 GCA_033578915.1 Chitinophagales bacterium
AATGAGATTCAAAGTATTCTGTAACATTGTGAAGGGAGAAGGCATTTGAATGTGCAGTTGATGACATATAAAAACGCTGAAAATTTCTTTGCTTCTGCAGCCATACCGATTATCGGATATGATTAACGATGGGCGATATTTTTTTATAAGCAACTGAGTAATCCTTGCTTCCTCTTGAATGGTCTTTATAAGTCCCGGAATTTGTTTTGCCATAGCCCACCATAGTATCCCATCGCTCGAATAAGATACATCATAAGGCGGCAACTTTTCGAATGTCAGATCAGGAAATATTTTTTGAAGAAAATGCAGTGCTTCGCCATCGGAGGCGACTACCACTTTTGCGTTGTTTTTAATCAAAGCTTCTATGATAGGCACACAACGCGCTGCGTGGCCCAACCCCCAGTTCAATACACATAATAGAACAGTCTTCTGCACAAATACCGGTAGAGATTAATGTTGTTTGAATGCATCAAAAAAAGTGATTACTTGCGACCTTGCGATAAAAAATGATTTAATGCCTAAACCCAAAAAAACAGCATTTCACAAATTTTTTCCGGCCAAAGTACTTTTGTTTGGCGAGCACACTGTAAACCTGGGTTCGAGAGGCCTTGCAATTCCTACAAACCTTTTTGAGGGTTGCTTCAGGTTTTCTGATCTCTCCAATCATACACACGCGGCTTCACATCGGTCGTTAGAGTTGTTAGCTAACTATATAGTATTTAATAAATCGCTTGAGAATTTAATAGATATTGACTCGCTGCTTACACATTTAGAAGAGGGCCTGTATTTTGATTCAACAATCCCTCAGGGATACGGCCTTGGTAGTTCGGGGGCGCTGGCAGCCGCGGTTTTGTATGTTTTCGGCAAAGGGATATCAAAGATGCCTCTCGTGTCTATAAAAAATATTTTGGCAGAGATAGAAGGCTATTTTCATGGAAAGAGCTCCGGTCTTGACGCATTAGTTAGCTACACGAACATGCCTATTCTCATTGGCAAACAAGAAATATCTGCTGCAGAAATCAGAACCGATTCAAACAATAACTACCTGTTTTTTTTGCTGGATAGTGGTGTTGCGCGAAGTACTTCGCAGTATGTAAATCTGTTTTTAAAAAAGAATGAGACAGCTTCGTTTCGTTCAAAGGTTGAAAAACAAATTGTTCCGGTAGTCAATATTTGCATTGATGCATTGATTAAAAACGATGCAGATACGCTTTTCAAAAGTTTTGCACTACTGTCTCAGCATCAATTAGACTTGCTGCCCGAGTTCATTCCTGAAAAATACATTGAAGCATGGAAGGAAGGGCTGAAGAAAAGGGCGTATTTCTTAAAGATATGTGGAGCAGGAGGCGGAGGATTTCTGCTCGGCCTATGCAAAAAAGGAACAGATATTTCGATGTTTATACCTAATGCTAAAATTATTTATTTGAATTAACTGCCGCGGCCTCGATAACTTAAACATCTGGATTCTACCTTAGATGACGACACTATTTTCATCGCTTTCGTCATATCTCAACTTTTGGAAGAACAGTACCCATGCCTCAAGAATATTAGAATCGGTAGAAGAGTACTTGTTGTTTTTCTCTCTCTCTGTGATAACATTATCCACAAAACCACGACGCATGCGAGTATGGCCTTAACGTTTACACACACGCAGAGATTATCTGCAGAAAAACACATACTCAAAACAGAATATATTGAATACGACAGAGCCTTACAGTGATGCGGCGCATATTGGTGCGAACTAGCCAAAAGCGGTGTTGAACAAATTTATTACTGCGACCCATGTGATAATTGGCTTGAGAAAAGATTAAAAGAGGCATCAAATAAAAACGGAATAGTATTGAAATGCTTTCCTTCGCCGAATTTTATATGTTCTTCTGAATATATCGAACAATATTTTAACGAAGAAAAGTTTTTCCTGACCTCTTTTTACATAGAGCAGCGAAAGAGGCTGGATATTATGATAGAAAATGGTAAGCCGCTTGGAGGAAAATGGACTTATGACAGCGATAATCGCAGGAAGATGCCTGCACTTGTTCGTCCCCCGCAACTTCCTGTACAAGATGAAAATAATTATGTAAAAGAGGCTATTAATTACGTAAACACGTACTTCCCTGAAAATCACGGCAATTTGAAAAAGTTCATTTACCCGGTAACTTTTTCTGACAGCTACCTGTGGTTGGAGTCTTTTCTGGAAATGCGTTTTCAAAATTATGGTATATATCAGGATGCGATTGTATCGGAAGAAAATTTTCTCTTTCATAGTGTGCTCACTCCCATGCTCAATATTGGATTGCTCCAACCGCTTTATGTATTGGAGCGTGCCATAAAATTTGCATTAAACAATCATATTCCTGTTAATTCTCTTGAAGGATTTGTTCGGCAGATTCTTGGATGGCGTGAGTATATTCGAGCTGTATATGTGTTGAAAGGAAGTGAGCAACGCACAACCAATTTCTGGGGGCATCAAAGAAAAATTCCAAACTCTTTTTACAAAGCAGAAACCGGAATAATTCCTATTGATGCTTGCATAAAGCGCCTCCTGCAATATGGTTATAACCACCATATTGAAAGGTTAATGATACTTGGCAATTTCATGTGTCTATGCGAGTTTTCTCCAGATGAAATTTACAGATGGTTTATGGAGCTGTACATAGACGCTTACGACTGGGTGATGGTCCCCAATGTTTATGGCATGAGTCAATTTGCGGATGGAGGCCTCATGAGTACCAAACCTTATATTTCATCATCGAATTATGTTTTAAAAATGAGCAATCATACACGTGGCTCATGGTGCGATATATGGGATGCATTGTACTGGCGCTTTGTTTATACCCACAGAGCTTTTTTTGAAAGCAATCCTCGCATGTCGGTGATGACAAAGCAACTCGATAAATCCGGAAACAAGATCGCGGAGCATTTAAAGCGGGCAGATGCTTTTTTACGTAAATTAGATGCTATTGTACAGCCGGCTTAAAATCATGAGGCTACAAGCTTTACTGTATGTTTGTTGTTATAAGTTATAAAGCGATAAGAGATGTAGCCATCTGCTAAAAATGAATTCTTGCCTGTACCTTTATTTCGCTTCTTTTATTGCTATCAATTCTGTCTAATCCACTTCCTATCTGCTTAACATCGCTTCTGAAAGTTTGTGCCCACCGAACCCAGAAATCCAGCCAGCGGGCAGCGCTGTACCTTAACATCAGGTAATACCTGATGCCGTTTCCATACATAGCCGGAATGGAAAAAGAATATAACACATCATTTTCGTATGCATAGATTCTTGTGTTATACGAAGGTGTCCTGAAAATTGCAAAGCGGCCTACCGCAGAAAGCGGGAATGCCATTTTTTTGAAGGCAATGTCCTGGAAAAACATATATCCAGTCTCTGTTGCCATTTTATCTAAGGAATAAAAACTCACTTCAACTCTATTGGTAATTGTAATTTCATCTGTTACCCTAAAGCGATGATGATAGCGCAGCCCTTGTCGGGTTTCATCAACTACATAGTCGAAAGGCAGATCGTTTGCGGGAGAGTTTCGCTTTTTAGTTTCGAAGCGATAGCGTATATATATTTCTGATTTTTTATTTGGCCTGAGCGTGGCTTGCAAAAAGTTCTCGCTACCCCAAGAAGGTGCATCTACAAGATAGCGCAGCCATGGGTGTATGTACAGGTCTGCAAATGCATCCAGTTGAAGATATTTGACCGGTTTAACAGAAAGTGACACATAAACTCCGTGCTCGTTTTGCGGGCGGCTTCTTTCTGCAAAAGCATTGGAATAAAAGGTTTGAAAATTTCGCGCATAATATCTGTGTACTAAACTTATATCGGCACGTTTGTCCAAACTTATAATGGCTCCGTTTAACAGGCCAAATCCACCGTTATCGCTGATGGCATTTTCACCAAAAAAGTGGATGTTTTTGAATATTGCATGATAATCAATGCTTGCGTTAAATAATTGCTGAGCAGCAAAATCAAAACGGGCATAAGGAGAAAGATCTTTTATGTAAGGTTTCATAAACCGCATGTAGAGCGCATTAGCTCCTATGTGCCAGGCCTTCTTGTTGTATGAAACATTTCCGCCGGTAGTGATTTGTCCTAAATTTTCCCGGCGCGATATTTCGTTGGTTGTGCGGTGATAACCGGTTTGAGATATAGAAGAAAAAAATTCCTCTTCATTGATTGCCGTGTCTGAAGCAGCATTTTGAACAACATTTGCGTCTAACTGCCTGTACGATATAAAAGCGGTGGCCTCCCAATTTTTCTTTCCAATGGTCAGCGCGCCTCCCCTCAAAAACATAAATTCATTCATAGAGGTGTAAGGCCTTACTTTAGGACTCTCGCGTTTTACCAGCATCACTGCAGGACTTTTTCTAAAGCCAAATCCTGTCCACATTATCAGTCCTTGTCCCAGGCGCAATTCATAATCGCCTAGAGCCAGCGCTCGAATAAGCTTCCTGTTTCTGATAAAAAAGTGGCCTGAATAAAAATCGAATCCCCGCTTATTGCTTCCAGTAAAAAATTCTTCTCCCGCATCTTTATCGGCCGTAAATCCATAGCTCATCTGTGTGCCGTAGGTGTAACGGAATCTTGCAAACAGCCGGAACGGTTGGCCTAAGTAGTATTGACGGGTAGGGTCTTCAGGCTTTATATAGCCTCTGCTTATTTCTATTTGCTGCTGGAAGCGAGATACGAAAAGAATGTTTCCTTTTTTGAATAAGTCCTTGAGAGGTACATGGAGGTCGCGGATATCTACATCTACCTTGATATAAGGAAGCACTTCTTTTATGGTTTTAATATCCCATAAAGGAACAGCTTGTAATTCGTAGATGGAAATAAGTTTACCATGCCTTCCGATATATTTTTGCAGTTCGTTGATTTGCTGCGGTGATAACAGGACGATTTCTGAAAGTTCTGCTGCGGAGGCAGTGTTTATGTTCAAAGGTTTTTTCTTCAGATTTTCTAGGTCGTCAATTGAAGCGTCAAAAGAAAACTCTTCTGAGTCTTCGCTTCGAGAAACATTTTCAATAATTTCTTGTACATCGGTATCATCGGGCTGCTGCGCACTTAGTATGTTCAAAAGAAAAACCTCTGCTAGAAAAGTAAGAAATATACCAAGCTTTTTAATCATGCACATCAGCTTATCAAATGCATGTTAATCAAAACACGTTAAGTAAATGTTATTTGTCAATCACCAGTGCATCGGCAGATGCGCCCAATTCTATTAGCATTGCGCAGATGTCGTTTACAAAACTTTCTGAGCCGCACACATAAAAACGTTGACTGAAGTCCTTGATATATTCAATCAATAAATCTTTATTCAGCCTTCGTTCTCTGAAGCCAATCACACCTTCCTTGGTGTAGTGATTGATATAATTTTCCTTTAACATGTCGTGGAGTTCAGCTCCTGCAATCACATCGCGCGAGGTGTAGTTGGAATAAATCAATTTGTTGTGCAAAATTCTGCCTTGTCTCTTTAGCTCTCTGAAAATAGAAATGAAGGGAGTAATGCCAGACCCGCCTGCAATAAAAACCCCGGGCCCTTTGTATTCAATGGCACCGAAAGGGTCACCCATAATAAATTGAGCGCCTGCGTTTATTCTGGCCATACGAGCGGTAACACCGTTTCTCTCCGGATAGATTTTTACCATAATTTCCAGAAATTCCCACGAATTCAGGCTGGTGAAAGTAAATGGCCTGAACTTGTCTTTCCATCCTTCTTCATTTATGGCGAATTCGGTGGCTTGTCCCGGAATAAAATGATAGCCCTTCGGTTTTTCCAAAACAAATCGTTTTACATTACCTGTTAGGAAGTTGGCCTCTTTAACCGTTACGATATACTTATTCATGTTTTTATGGTTTTATAAAATATTTAAAAGCTCATGAATGGCGCGAATTTCAAATGTAGGCTTGGTTGAACTCCACCTTTGATCTGGATTAAACCACACTGCGTCCAATCCAAACCTGAGTGCTCCTTCCACATCGGTTTGAATATTGTCGCCTATCATAATACATTCCGATTTTGTTGCTTTGCATAGCTGAAGTGCGTGATTGAAAATCTCGGCCTGTGGCTTCTGCGCTCCTACTTCCTCAGAAATGATCAGGTGCTGTATGAAACCATTTAGTCCGGAGTGAAAAATTTTCTTTTGTTGTACCTCTTTAAATCCATTAGTAATGATGTGCAGAGAATAGTGTCGGTAAAGCTCAGATAAGGTTTCTATTACTTTTGGAAACAAAACTGTTTTTGAAGGGCTGTGCTCTACATAATATTGGCCTAAAGCATGTGCAAGACGGTCATTATCAATATTGAAACGCGAAAGTGTTTCGCGGAAGCGGCCAACGCGTACTTCTTCCTTAGAAAGTCTGCGCTGATAATATAATCTCCAGAACTGTTCATTGATGGGAAGATACGTCTGTATGAAATGCTCAGGATTAGGAATGCCGTAATCAATCAAAGAAAATACTTCATATATCTCTCGCAGTGTTTGTCTAGAATTGGTATCAAAATCCCAAAGCGTATGATCTAAATCAAAAAAAATATGTCGGTATTTTTTCATTAATTGAGCTAAATGAAAATTTTGAGCTTTTTGGATATTGTGCAAGTATAAATAAAGTCTAAATTGCCGATGAATGAATTTTCTTGACTGGGTTGTTCTAATTAGTACCCTGCTTTTGATTATTGTATATGGTTTGATTAAAAGCAAGGGTAGTGGCACCATAAAAGATTATTTTTTGGGCGACCGCACAATGCCCTGGTATATGGTGATGTTTTCAGTCATTACTACTCAGGCAAGCGCCATAACATTTATTTCTGCTCCCGGACAAGCTTACAGTGATGGAATGCGTTTTGTACAATTTTACTTCGGGCTTCCTCTGGCCATGTTGGTGGTAAGTTTTGTCTTCATGCCCAAATTCATTGAGGTGAATGTGATTACAGCTTATCAGTATCTGGAGCAACGGTTTGATGTAAAAACGCGTTCGTTGGCTGCGCTGTTGTTCCTTTTGCAACGGAGCTTATCGGCAGGCCTTACTATTTATGCGCCGGCCGTAATACTTAGTGTTATACTGGGTTGGAACATTTGGATAGCAAATTTTGTCATGGGGGGTTTTGTGATTCTTTACACAGTGAGTGGCGGAAGCAGAGCAGTGGCTTATACGCAGATGCAGCAAATGCTGGTAATTACAATAGGAATGTGTGTTGCCGGCTTTATGGCCGTAAAATTACTCCCCGAGAATATAA
Source organism: Chitinophagales bacterium (assembly GCA_033578915.1). Taxonomy (GTDB): domain Bacteria; phylum Bacteroidota; class Bacteroidia; order Chitinophagales; family LD1; genus UBA7692. Next base: position 7,242 of record JAVQWQ010000109.1, read on the forward strand.
ATTTTAAACAGGCCATAGATATTGCTGATGCAACAGGTTGTATGAATACTATTACAACTAATTTTTCATGGAACGACAAATACAATATCTGGAGTGGCCTTATTGGAGGATTCTTTCTTTCGCTCTCGTATTTCGGAACAGACCAAAGTCAGGTTGGACGCTATATATCTGCAAAAAATGTCAGTGAAAGTCGCATGGGGCTGCTTACAACAGCAGCAGTTAAAATACCTATGCAATATCTGATTCTCCTAATAGGGGCGCTGCTTATCTCACTTTTTCATTTTGAAAAGCCACCGGTTTTTTTCAACACTGCAGCGTGGCAAAAAGCGAAAGAAAGCAATCAAAGACATGAATGTTTATGGATTGAAAAAAAATTAGATGAAATTTTTGTTTCAAAAAAAGAAACAGCCCGAAGCTATCTAGCCGCAAAGACTTCTTCTGAAAGGAAAATTTATAAAGAAAAAATCAGGCAATTGCATCAAAAGGAAAAAGAACTGCGCAAATCAGCGCTCTCTATTTTAAAAAAGTCAGGTGTTACTTCCGAAACAAGCGATGTAAACTATGTTTTTCTGTACTTTGT
>JAVQWQ010000110.1:0-7800 GCA_033578915.1 Chitinophagales bacterium
TATGCATCCCCTCCCCCGGCTTATTGGTTGTGGAATGCAGAAGCCGGCTTCGACCTTCAAACAGCCGGCCAACCCTTAAGCATTCATATCGCAGCTTATAACCTGCTTAATAAAACCTATCGCGACTACATGAACCGGTTCCGCTATTTCAGCGATGAACAAGGATTTAACTTTGTTTTTCGCTTCCGTTTACCCCTTCAATTTTTTAAACACTTAAAGTAAAAAACCATGAAAAACAGAATCCAAACTTTAATCTCCTCCTTAATTGTGTTTTTGACTATTGCATTATTTCTCGATTCCTGTAAGCCAGATGAACACAAGCATGGCCAGGAAAACGTAACTACCATCCGTATTAAACTTGTGAAATCTGGAAGCAATCAATCTCTGACGTATTCTTTTAGGTCGTTAGGAGGAAATGTTACTAAAGACACTATTATTCTCGAATCAAATTCTACTTACAGCGCTTCAATTCAACTCTTGGACGAAAGTAAATCTCCAGCTGAAGACCTTACTCCGGAAATAAAAGAGGAGTCAAACGACCATCAGTTTTTTTACATTCCCTCTCCTTCAGATTTAATAGAGATAACAAACCTTGATAAAGATAAAAAAGGAATGAACTTCGGACTGAATGCTACATGGAAAACATTTGTTTCAAAAAGTGGCACACTCAAGATTGTATTAAAACACTACCATGGAAATAAGTCTAATGACCCCGCAAAAGGAGAAACAGATATTGAAATATTGTTTGATGTTATAGTTCGATAAGAGAATATTTAATAAATTCTGTTTAGGCTTAATTAAAAAATCCCCGAATTTTTTCTTTTTGAAAGGTTCGGGGATTTTTTCCAACTAAAAAATGAATTATACAAATAAATAGCGAGAAGCATCATATATCACTCATCATTTCTTCGATTTTATTTTGAGCTAAAACTCTATTACAAGTTATTGTAAGCAATATAATCAAAAAATCAAAGTCAGATTTGATTTTTCCTTGAGGAAATGATTTCTTGATTTTTTCTAAGCTGAATCAAGCTCCAATATGCGCACGATATTGTTCGGCGCTCAACAACGTATCAAGTTCAGCAGGGTTAGTGAGTTCAATTTTAATCATCCATCCTTCACCATATGGATCGTTGTTTACCAGTTCTGGCTGACCGTCTAAAGATGCATTTTTTTCAAGCACCTTGGCTGACACCGGAATGTATAAATCCGAAACCGTTTTTACAGCTTCAACTGTGCCGAAAACAGCATCTTTAGAAAGCGTTTTACCTACGGTTTCTATGTCAACATATACAATATCCCCAAGTTCTTTTTGAGCAAAATCAGTGATACCAACTTTAGCTACATTTCCTTCCACGCTTATCCATTCATGCTCTTTCGAATACTTGAGATTTTCAGGTATATTCATAATAAAAATTTATGTGGAGCTAAATTATGCGCTGTTCCAAAAGATACAAATTTTGGTATCAAATAGTTTAATATTCTAATCTCGATTCAGCCAAAAGATTCCAAAAAAACTTTTATAAAACAATCTCTTTAAAAGTTCAATCCTATTTCAGGATATATTTTACAAAAACATTTATCATCTTTGAGACAAAACGAAATAACACGCTCAAATGGAAATTAAAGTTATTGTATATATCATTTTAGGTATTGCGTACTTCATATACACATTTTTTTTTAAAGACAAAAAAGAAGCCTCCTCAAAGCCACCAGTCCCCAAAAAGCCACCGACTAAAAATCAAACAGGAAAATCCGTCACACTTCCCGAGCTTGTTTCTGAATTTGAAAAAATACTAAAAGAAAGACAAAAGCAACAAACCGAAACAGCTAAGCCTGATATCCTAAGCAAAAAAACTACTGATGAGAACTTTATTGTAAAGGAAAAAAAGACAGTTGCATATGAAGAAGGCCAATCGTCTCCCGAACCGGTTTACGAAAGACTATTAACAGATGAGGAATTACTACATGAAGAAAGAATGAAGAATACATCAGCTTATAACTTAGAAAAAGAAGAAAGTTCTAAATCAGATTTGTTTGTATTTGATGCAAAGCAAGCAATTATTAGTGCAATAATATTGGAAAGAAAGTTTTAAGCATGGTTATCAATCGCTATTAAACTCACAATTCAAAAAGCTCCTTGCCAGCGATTTAAAACACTTTTCCTAACTCAAGTATAAAATTCAAACATTGCGTTTTTGATAAGATAAAGATGTGTTCTTATAAAATACAAAACCTCCTTGTTTGCTTTCAATTCGAGCAAATAAAGGACTAAAAATTTTTAATATGAAAATCCTAAGGCTGAGCAAACGTAGTTTGCTTTAATAGCGGGCGCCAAAACACCTACAGGTTTACAATTAATATCAAGAAATCAATACCGGTAGTGTTCAGGCTTGAAGGGGCCATTAATATTAACCCCAATATATTCGGCCTGTTCCTGGTCTAGTTTTTCAAGTTTTGCACCTATGTGTTCCAAATGAAGCATGGCAACCTTTTCATCTAGGTGTTTAGGAAGCACATAGACTTTATTTTCGTACTTGCTACTGTTGTTCCACAATTCTATCTGAGCAAGTGTTTGGTTACAGAAAGAGTTGCTCATAACAAAAGAAGGATGCCCCATAGCACAACCTAAATTAACCAGCCTTCCTTCTGCTAAAACAATAATTTCTTTTCCATCTATATTATAGACATCAACCTGAGGCTTAATATTGTATTTGGTGTGTCCGTAATTAGCGTTTAGCCATGCCATATCGATTTCATTGTCAAAGTGGCCGATATTGCACACCACTGCCTTGTCGCGCATTGCTTTAAAGTGGCGGTCGCGAATAATTTTAATGTTGCCTGTAGCGGTAACAAAAATATTTGCACGGGAAGCAGCCTCATCCATAGTAACCACTTCGTATCCATCCATTGCTGCCTGAAGCGCACAAATCGGGTCTATTTCAGTAACCAACACTCTGCAGCCTGCTCCGCGCAGAGACTCTGCCGAGCCTTTGCCTACATCTCCAGAGCCGGCCACAACGGCTACTTTTCCTGCAAGCATCAGGTCTGTTGCTCTGCGAATAGCATCTACCAGCGACTCGCGGCAACCATATTTGTTGTCGAACTTTGACTTTGTAACAGAATCATTTACGTTGATAGCCGGCAAAGGAAGTTTGCCTTTTCTCATCCGCTCATAGAGGCGGTGGACACCTGTCGTTGTCTCTTCGCTGATCCCTTTGATGCCCGGCACCAACTCAGGATAACGGTCTAAAAACAAATTCGTCAAATAACCGCCAACGTACAATAACATGTTCAAGGGTTTACCATCTTTAAAAGCAAAAAGTGTTTGTTCGATACACCATTCAAATTCTTGTTCGTTCATCCCCTTCCACGCAAAAACCGGTATTCCCGCAGCAGCGATCGCAGCAGCTGCATGATCTTGTGTAGAAAAAATATTGCAAGAGCTCCACGCAACTTCGGCACCCAGTTCCACAAGGGTTTCAATCAAAACCGCGGTTTGAATAGTCATATGAAGGCATCCGGCTATTCGTGCGCCGGCAAGAGGTTTTGTGGGCCCGAATTCTTTTCTTAGTGCCATTAAGCCTGGCATTTCTGATTCAGCAAGCTTAATTTCTTTCCTTCCCCATTCAGCCAGACTAATATCCTTTACTTTGTAACGCAGTTGATTTTTTGTAGTTGCTTCCATGAAATCACTTTTGCTGCAAAAATAAGAATTAAAGCTGTGTCTGCCCAATAAAGTTTTCCTGCGAAAATTATGGATAAAAACTACATTCGCCCCGTAAAATATTAGAATAATGAATGCAAGTGATATCGCTAGGCTAATTGGAGAAGAAAAAGCCCGCTATTTACTTGAACATCAGTGTAAAACAATTTCCAAGGATCAACTTCATCTGCCTTCACCGGATTTCGTTGACAAGCTATGGATACAAAGTAACCGTCCGCCTCAGGTGCTTGTTAACTTGCAACGTATAGCTTCCAGCGGCAGACTTGCCAACACCGGCTATCTTTCTATACTACCTGTTGATCAGGGAATTGAACATAGTGCCGGTGCATCTTTTGCGCCAAACGTTCCCATGTTTGACCCTGAAAATATTGTAAAACTTGCCATTGAAGGAGGATGTAATGCTGTAGCATCTACATTTGGCGTTTTGGGTATAGTAGCCCGGAAATACGCACATAAAATTCCTTTTATTGTCAAGATAAATCACAACGAGTTCATAAGCTACCCCAATACTTATGATCAGATTCTTTTTGGCACGGTAAAAGAAGCCTGGAATATGGGAGCCGCTGCTATTGGCGCCACCATATATTTTGGAAGCGCTGAAAGCAAAAGGCAAATCGTGGAAATTTCTGAGGCCTTTGAATATGCTCACGAATTGGGAATGGCAACCATTTTATGGTGCTATACACGCAACAGCGCATTTAAGAAAGAAGGAATTGACTACCATGTATCTGCGGACCTCACCGGCCAGGCCAATCACTTAGGAGTAACCATTCAGGCCGATATCGTAAAACAAAAACTCCCTGAAAACAATGGAGGTTACACAGCGCTAAATTTTGGGAAAACTCACAAAAAAGTATATACCGAATTGACAACCGACCACCCAATTGATATGACACGATACCAGGTTGCTAATTGCTACATGGGAAGGATAGGTCTTATTAACAGCGGTGGTGCTTCCAGTGGCGAAAGCGACCTCGCAGAAGCAGTAACTACTGCCATTATTAATAAGCGTGCAGGAGGAATGGGCCTGATAAGCGGCAGAAAAGCCTTTCAGCGCCCCATGGCTGAGGGTATAAAACTTTTAAATGCTATTCAGGACATTTATTTATCTAAAGATGTAACGGTCGCCTGATTTATTTTAGTATATTTACAATGCTCGGGCAATAATTTCTATGTCCAGTTGGTGGAAAAGGATACGAAAGGGGGTTGAGACTTCAACCAGTGAAAAAAAAGAAGCTCCTGATGGGGTATGGCACCAGTGTTCATCCTGTAAGAAAGCTTCTTTGGTTACTGAGATGAAGGCAAATGCCTATACATGCCCGCATTGCAACAATCATGAAAAGATTGACGCTGAAGATTATTTCAATCTGATATTTGATGATGCTCAATGGGAGGAGAAGTTCGACAACCTTGTCCCGGTTGATGTATTGGATTTTCACGATGTGAAGTCTTATAAAACACGAATCGAAGAAGCGACAAAAACAAGTGGCTTGAAAGAAGCAATAAGAGTAGCCGTTGGCAAATTAGATGGAGAGCCTTTGACGATAGCTGCCATGGATTTCAGATTTATTGGAGGCTCCATGGGTAGTGTAGTAGGAGAAAAAATTCTTTTGGCTATTGATTACGCGATCGAGCACAAAACTCCGTTGCTCATTATATCTAAATCGGGAGGTGCCCGCATGCAAGAAAGCGCATTTTCCCTCATGCAAATGGCCAAAACTGCCGCTAAACTTCATCAGTTTTCTTACACAGGGCTACCTTATATTTCGCTTATGACCAATCCCACCACCGGAGGGGTTACCGCATCCTTTGCGATGCTTGGCGACTTTAATCTGGCCGAGCCCGGGGCGCTTATCGGTTTTGCCGGCCCACGCGTGATTGAAGAAACTATAAAGAAGAAATTGCCAGAGGGCTTTCAAACTTCAGAATTTCAATTAGAAAATGGTTTTCTTGATTTTATAGTAGATAGAAAACATCTGCGCGAAAAATTAGCATTGCTTCTGGATTTATTAAGAAAATAAAAACAATCATTACAGATGAAAAAAGAAGTTGTAATTGTATCGGCTGCCCGTACACCTATCGGAAGTATGAATGGTGCGTTGGCCTCGCTTTCGGCCACGGAACTTGGGGCGCTGTCCATAGAAAAGGCAATACAAAAAGCCGGGATAACAGGGGCTGATGTCCAAGAAGTAATAATGGGAAACGTTATTCAGGCAAATACCGGACAAGCTCCTGCAAGGCAGGCTGCCCTGGCTGCAGGTGTTCACGTGGGTGCCACATGTACTACAGTAAACAAAGTATGCGCTTCAGGAATGAAGGCAATTATTATGGGTGTGCAATCTATCCTTCTAGGAGATAAAGATATTGTGGTAGCCGGCGGTATGGAAAGTATGACAAATGCTCCGTATATGCTTGCCGCTGCACGTAACGGCTACCGCTACGGCAATGCTGAACTTATTGACGCTATCGTGCGCGATGCCTTACAAGATCCTTATACCAAAGAAATGATGGGGAACAGTGGCGATCGTTGTGCCAGAAAATTCAATTTCTCTCGCGAAGAGCAGGATGCTTATGCCATTGAATCATATAATCGCGCTGCAATTGCTTACAAAAACGGCTGGTTTGCCGATGAGATTTTCCCTGTCGAAATCAAATCCAAAGGAGATGTTACAGTTGTTTCTGAAGATGAGGAATACAAAAAACTCAAACCTGAAAAGGTAGCTTCTTTAAAACCGGCTTTTAGTAAAGACGGCACTGTTACAGCAGTAAATGCATCTAAAATTAATGATGGTGCGGCAGCAGTAGTGCTCATGAGCCGCGAAAAGGCTGATGCGCTTGGTATAAAACCACTGGCTTTTGTATTAGGTTATGGCGATGCTGAACAGGCCCCCGATGATTTTACTACTTCTCCAGCAGTGGCTATTCCCATAGCTTTGAAAAAAGCAGGTTTAAGCATAAACCAAATCGATTATGTTGAAATTAATGAGGCCTTCAGTAACGTAGCTATGGCAAACATTAAGCTCTTAAATCTCGATCATGCCCGGGTAAACGTTTTCGGAGGAGCAGTTTCTTTAGGGCATCCGGTTGGTGCAAGCGGAGCAAGAATAATATGTACTCTTCTATCTGTGCTCAAATATAAAGGTGGGAAATACGGCGCTGCAGGCATCTGCAATGGAGGAGGAGGGGCATCCGCCTTGGTTATTGAAAAATGTGAATAACATTTTTACAATGCCTCGCATCATCATGATAATGCGTTTTTTGTACGTTTTCATCGTTTTTATTTCTACTTATCCTTTATCAGGGCAGGAACTAACAGAATGGTGCGGGGCCGATAGGATAGGTGCTGAGCTGTTTTCCACCAATCCTGATCTTCAAAACGATATTCTGAAAAAAGAAGATGAACTTAGGAAATTTACACAAGGCTATAAGTCGTCAAACCCAGCACGCAGTAACGATTCTTTATTAATTGTGCCTGTTGTTTTTCATGTAATTCACAACTATGGCAATGAAAATATATCTGACGAGCAAATACTAAGCGGCTTAAGTGTATTAAATAGAACTTTTAGGAAGCGTCACCCAGATACCGCAACAATTGAAGCTATTTATAAACCTTTGGCTGCAGATTGCGAAATTGAATTTCGGCTGGCACGAAAAGATCCTAAAGGCCGCTGCACTAGTGGAATCAACCGCATTGTTTCACCCCTAACTAGTGTTGGCGATCACAGCGTAAAAAATTTTATTCAATGGGATCCTGCTAAGTATTTAAATGTTTATGTGGTGAAGCAAATACCTAACCTGGCCGGCCATTGCCTCATGCCATCGCAGGCTGCAGCAAAGCCGGAATGGGATGGAATTGTTATTTCGCATCAATACCTTGGAAATATTGGCACATCTAACGAACAAAGGTCAGTCGTTATGGCTCATGAGGCTGGGCACTACCTGAATCTGTATCATATCTGGGGAGGCAACAATGTACCCGGCTATTATTATCTTCCTGTGGGCCAGGCTGTAAACTGCACAATCGGTGATGAAGTGGACGATACTCCGCCAACCATTGGTTGGAGTGTTTGCTC
>JAVQWQ010000111.1:0-7770 GCA_033578915.1 Chitinophagales bacterium
GTACTATTTATCATGTTGTTAATGGAGCTGTTTTGAATGTCAAGCGTGGCGTTGGGCGAGGTGTTATTGATGCCCAGCCGTGCGTCAGCTGTATTGCCGCTGAAGCGTATTTTTTCTACTCCGTCCATGCTAAAACCGATGTTATTCGCAGCAGGGCGAAACATACCATTATCAGTGTCGGCAGTAAAACGATATGATGGTAAACCAGCAGTGCCATCATTGGCTAAAAAGCCATCTTCGGTGCGTGTGCCACCGGCTACATGTAACTTATGCGAGGGGGTGCCGCTCACCCCAATGCCCACGCTACCTGTGCCAGTGAACTTTACATCAAAGCCCGCCTGCGCTATGGTGGTTTCTTGTATTAGGGTGCCACCAAGCAAGATTGTATCGTTTGAGCGGGAAAGACCATTGGCGGCTTTGATATCGGTATTTCCGCTTTGCAGGCGCACCCAACGGGTGCCATTCCAATAATAAAATCCCGGGGTTACATCATTGGGCGGTGTACCGGCTGTGGCTGTATTGTATACTAACTCACTCACAGCGGGCGAAGTAAGTGGTGATGAGCTATTGGCTGCTGTAAGAGCCACGCGTGGTATGAGTAAACCGTCATTTGTAGATACGATATCTAACTTTCCATCGGGAGTAGTTGTGCCAATTCCTACATTCCCTTGAATGGCAGCGCCATCAACAGGCGCAGCAAGTGATGAATAGGAACTACCCACAGAGAGGTTTCCCTTTATTGAACCTTTACTGCCGGGGCTACTTTCTCCAATTCCAACCCTTCCGCTTTGACCGTTGATGTAAGAAAAATGAATTATTCCAATAATTAAGATTATGTAACGAATTTTTTGCATAGCATGAATTTAATAATTAATTAATCATCAAAACTCGTGCCAAAGTTTATAAAATATTGATTTTTAAAATAGAAAGTTTAATTTCATGAATACACTTAATAATATTTTTATAATTAACGATAAAAACTAAGACATTTTAGGTTCCATCAAAAAAAAATGTCCTAATTTTAAAACATAGGGATGTACTAAAAAATGTAAACAGTTGTTGCCGTCAGTTTTGCTAAATCATATCACAATTTGAGGAGTAAGTGTATGATTTTTAGTTAATAGCTTTCCTCAACAAAAAACCATGTTAACTATGTATATTTAGCAATTTGCCTTATTAGCAATTTGCCTTAGTAAAATGGAGATAATTTTGAAGGGTGGAGAAAAAAAGTGGATGGTACCGGAATCGAACCGATGACCTCTGCGATGTCAACACAGCGCTCTAACCAACTGAGCTAACCATCCTTAAAATAAAAAAAGTATTAGCAATTTGTGAACTTAATGCTTTACAAACTTATACACAAATTCTTTTTCTCCATTATTAAACAGAAGAAAATATATGCCTATCGGAATTTTTTTAATTGCTTCAATACTTAATAATTCTGCATCTCTCATGTTTTGCGTGTAGAGGATTTGGCCGGTAGCATTCATTATCTTTATAGATCCGGGTTTTTGGGCCTCTATGAATAGGATATCATCTGTGGGGTTTGGGAAAATTTTGATTACATTCTCAGCAAAGTCAGTTACGCTATTAAATGAAGGCAAGGCATAGGCCGCTAAAAAAATATTGAAAAAATCTGCATAAGGCATTTCAAAAAGCCCAAACCTGCATTTAAACAGATAATATCCTGTAACATATACATGGTTTCCGAAGACACTTATTCCCATAGCTGCATCAGTTTGAATATCACCCGCTGACTGTGCGAGCAGCACTTTACCCAAAGAATCAAATACAGCTATAAATATTCCTCTGTCAGCATCATAAATAGTATCATTCGTAAACCTGCAAGAATTTTCAAACATGCCCGACACATAAATATTTCCATTTTTATCCGTTGTAATACATGTTCCGAGGTCGAGCTTAGGGCCTCCCGCTTGAGTTATCCATACAAGTGAGCCATTTCTGTTGTACTTTGCTACAAAAACGTCATTCCATCCAAAAAAATCTAAGGGTTTGCCATTGAGATATAATATGCCACCGGTGTAGCCTGTAATTAGTGTATTACCGGATTCATCGCAAGTTACTGCAAGCGCCTGGTCCTCAGCAGCGCTGCCAAAACCGGTTAGCCAAACCAAACTGCCGCTAGTATCAAATGTTGCAACGAAATAATCATAACTGGTAGTCTGCGAAACAATTTGATTATTATCCCATGTAAAATTTCTTCCAAAAAATCCGCACACGCTTAGGCCATCAATTTTATTCCATGCGATACTCATTGCACTGTTATTGTTGTTGCCGATAGAGTTCTTGGCCCACCTGACATTTCCATCTTTGTCTAAACTGAAAAGAAAACTTTCAGTAAAAGGATTGACTGTGGTTAATTGCTGTTGTTGAATATTTATTGTTTCGGAAAAACTTCCACATACATAGACATTACCTGTTGGGTCTGCTGTTATACCATAAGCAATATCCTGGCGCGGCCCACCAGCTTTTCTTGCCCATAAAGTGTTGCCGTTTAAATCTGTTTTCAAAACAAAGACGTCGTATCCACCGGCAGAAACCAAGCGAGTATTACCAAATTGTGCGGTGTCTTCAAAGTAACCACATAAGTAAATGGCATCATCCGTTAAGCACATCGCATGAGCTTTTTCATTTCTTAATCCACCGTAAGTTTTAACCCAAATCAGATTTCCTGATGGATTGTATTTTGCCAGAAATACTTCAAAGACTGTCCCTGTAACAAAACTGTCTTGAAAAAAACCACTGCCGGAAATATTTCCGGTAATATATATATTTCCTTCTTTATCGTTTACAACAGCTGTGCCTACATCATTGCCAATCCCACCGGAAGCAGTTGCCCAAATGAACGATTGAGATAAAATGAATTTGTTTTGAAGGATTAATACAACAATGAGGTACAATCTGAAATTCATTCTGCGGTAGGCATCTGTGGCATATCTCAAAAGCGGGCTGCAAAGATAAGAAAATCATTTAGTTGATTTTTTAAGTTTTAGTATGTAGCAGGAGAACGATTCAAACTACCTTTGCAACTTAGAAATAGCACTTCATGGCTAAATACATTTTTGTTACCGGGGGAGTAACATCATCTTTGGGAAAGGGCATCTTTGCAGCTTCGTTAGCAAAGTTGCTTCAAGCACGCGGATACAAAGTTACTATCCAGAAATTTGACCCATATATAAATGTAGATCCCGGCACCTTAAACCCTTATGAGCATGGCGAGTGCTATGTAACCGAAGACGGAGCCGAAACAGATCTTGACCTTGGCCACTATGAGCGTTTTCTTAATGTACCCACCTCGCAAGCAAACAATGTAACAACCGGAAGGATTTATCTTTCCGTAATTACAAAAGAAAGACAGGGGGCATACCTGGGCAAAACGGTACAAGTAATTCCTCACATTACAGACGAAATAAAGCGTTGCATGCTTTTGCTAGGCCAGAGTGGCAACTATGATATTGTGATCACTGAAATTGGAGGTACGGTTGGAGATATTGAGGCACAACCCTACATAGAAAGCGTGCGCCAACTGCAATGGGAGCTACCAGAAGAGGATACACTGATTTGTCATCTGACACTGCTACCTTATCTAAAAAGCGCTAAAGAATTAAAAACCAAACCTACCCAACACAGTGTTAAAGAACTCCAGGCGTTGGGGTTACAGCCGGATATATTGGTGTGTAGGACAGAAGTGGAGATGACACCGGAGATAAAAAATAAGTTGGCGCTTTTTTGCAATGTGAGTCGTGATGCAGTGATTCAGGCGCTCGATGTAGAGACTATTTACGATGTACCATTGGAATTTCAAAAAGAAAATCTTGATGTTATTGTATTAAACAAGCTAAAGTTGCCCAGCGACAGGCCATGTAATTTGGAAAAGTGGAAAGCCTTTTTATATAAACTAAAGCATCCTAAACATGAAGTAAAGATTGGTTTAGTCGGAAAGTATATCGAATTGCAGGATGCATACAAATCCATACACGAATCGTTTATTCATGCCGGAGTGGCACACGAGTGCGCCGTACGAGTAGAGCCCATTCATTCAGAAGATATAACAGAAGAAAACAGTGAATTATTGTTGGGGCATCTGGATGGAGTTTTAGTGGCTCCAGGCTTTGGTAATCGCGGCATAGAAGGCAAAATTGCTGCAATAAAATATGTCCGCGAAAACGAAATCCCCTTCTTTGGAATATGCCTGGGAATGCAATGTGCAGTGATAGAATTTGCAAGAAATGTGTTAGGTCTTTCACATGCACACTCTACCGAGATGGATCCGGATACCCCTCACCCGGTTATAGACATGCTCGAAGAACAAAAAAAGGTTGTAAATAAAGGGGGAACTATGCGGCTGGGCGCTTATCCATGTAAGCTTACGCCCGGCAGTAAAGCGTTTGAATTATATCAGCAAGAATACATATCAGAGCGACATCGCCACCGCTATGAATTTAATAATCATTATTTAAAGTTGTTTGAAGAAGCCGGCATGAAAGCTACAGGAATCAACCCGGAAAAAAACCTCATTGAAATAGTAGAAATACCGGCTCATCCATTTTTTATTGGTGTGCAGTTTCATCCGGAATTAAAAAGTACTGTCGAAAACCCTCATCCTCTTTTTAAGGGTTTTGTGGATGCTGCTTTAAATTATCGCAAAAAAAGAGCAGAAATCACTAATAAAGTGAAAGAAGAGGTGGTTTAATTTAGAAAACTATATTTTGATTTAATCAGCTAAAAAAATTAATTGTTCATTCATACAAAATATTTTTCTGTTTCACGTTTTCTGGTTTGATGGTATTATTCATTTCTTGCTGAATGTTTTTATTCTTTAGCAATTTATTTGTCTCACCTCCTTATCTCGATAAAAAAATTTGCTTTATCTGATAATCGCAACATTCGAACTTTTAATAAAATAAATGACATAACAAGCTGATTATTCACAAAAGTAACACAACTGGTTGTAATACAGTTGCTTAAAAAGCTTGCCTTAAAATCAATTTTAAGGTAATTCTATTCTAATACAAACAATTTAGATTAATTCGCGTTATTAAAAGGTTAACTTTGTCATGGATTTGTAAACTCTAAAACGGTTATTATGAGAAAAATTTTCATTCTTTTCCTTGGCCTTTCTATCCTCAATGCTTGTAACACTCGTCAGCAAGCCCCTTCTACTCAAGCGGAAGAAAGCTTAAGTGCGGATGCGGAACGTTTTTTGCTGCAAGATGCACAAGATGTATTTAAGCCATTGCCAGATGTGGCAGAAAATAAAGATAATCCAGTAACACCTGAAAAGGTTTTGCTTGGGAAGGCTTTATATCACGATGCCCGACTCTCTAAAACAGGGAACAACAGTTGTAACTCATGTCATAACCTTAATACATTTGGTGTAGATAGAAATCCAACATCAACCGGAGACGCAGGAAAAAATGGCAATAGAAATTCTCCTACCGTTTTAAACGCAGCTCTGCATACGGTTCAATTTTGGGATGGAAGGGCAAAAGATGTAGAAGAACAAGCGGGTATGCCCATTTTGAATCCTATAGAAATGGCTATTCCTTCCAAAGATTTTTTGGTCAAAAGATTAAAAGAAATCAAAGAGTATAGAGAACTTTTCGCAAAAGCTTTTCCCGGAGAAAAAGATCCATTAAATTACAGTAATATTCAAAAGGCAATTGCCGCATTTGAGCGCACACTATTGACGCCTTCTCCATTTGATGAGTATTTAAAAGGCAACACCAACGCGCTTACTTATAAACAAAAGATCGGTCTAAGAGAGTTTTTGAACGCTGGATGCCAGCAGTGCCATTCCGGTGTAACTTTGGGAGGAAATACGTTGCAAAAATTTGCGGTATTTGGTAATTATTGGGATTATACCAACTCCAAAACACAAGATAAAGGGCGTTTTGAACAAACCAAAAACAATGCTGATGAATATGTTTTTAAATCTTGTGGATTGAGAAATTGCGCAGAGACTTATCCTTATTTTCATGATGGCAGCGTTGCGGATTTGAAAGAAGCTGTTCGCATCATGGCAAAAGCACAATTGAATAAAGAACTCAGTCAGGAAAAAATAGATGCCATAACAGAATTTCTTAAATCTTTGACCGGAAAAGTTCCTGCGGATGTTGCCACCGTACCGGAATGGGTTGTTACAGTAAAAAAGACTCAGGGATAAAGATTTATACTTTATAACTAGGCTGGATACTCAAAATAATTCCGGTCTGTTTCCCATAGCCTTACTGTAAGGTCGTACTTAGAATCCAGCGATCGCCGGAGTAACTGGTATATGACTACGACAATATTCTCCCCAGTTGGAATTAAGTCTTTGAATTCCTCTGTATCTAAATTCAGGTTTTTATGGTCAAAGCGCTCAATAATTTGTTTTTGAATGATATCGTTTAAGATTTTCAGGTCTATTACGTAACCTGTCTCAGGGTCAATTTCGCCCACTAGTTTTACCTCGAGTTTGTAATTATGCCCATGCCAGTTTGGATTATTACAAAGCCCGAATACTTCGTTGTTTTTATCATCACTCCAATCTTTGCGATACAGACGATGTGCCGCATTAAATTGCGCTTTGCGAAAAACAGCTACACGCATCTACTTGTAATTTATTGTTTAACAACAGTCGCTAAAATTAGTTGCACTTTATACAATGCAATTTTTCGGGATTTATCACAAAAACATGGATAGAACTAATAATTTCTAATAAACAATAACCAAACTAAACATATAAGGAATTTTGTTCCTTATTTACTTAGTAATAACAGCCCTTGTAGTGTAGCTTCCGTAATTAGTTTTAAGCTTTAAAAAGTAAACGCCATTGGTTGGAAATATTTGGCTATTGAGGTCTATGCGATTATCACCTTCTCCAGCGAATCCTTCAAATAATGTTGTAACAAGCTTTCCATTAACATCGTATAAGCTCAGCTCAACCTTTTCATCTCCACGAGTAAAGAAATAGACCGTAGCGGAGCCATTGGAAGGGTTGGGAAACACATTTAGCTTATCCTCATTTATCTGCAAGTTTTCAACATCAGAAACAAGAGCATCGCCAATATTAATATCATCCAGATAAAGGTTATTACTTAACAAAGAGCTTTTGTATTGTATTTTGAAGATTACATTCGGGCGCTTTATATTATTGGTGAGCGTGAAACGTTCGCGCCTCCAGTAAAAGCCTGCTGTCGGTTTAAACTGACTAAGCATGTAACCAGCATTAACAATTCTCGGTCCACCAATTCTATATTGCAATAACCATGTGTTTCCGCAGTCGGTACTCGCAAAAACTTTTATAGTATCAACGCTTCCGGTATTGAAATTCTGGTCAGCAGATGCAAGAGAATAATAGAAAGACATGGTCATATTTTGAACATTTGACATATTTAGAGCGGGACTGATGATTTCCTCCAGGTCGCTTTGACGTGTACGTTTGTAGTTATTAACCATCAAACAGTGGTTACCGCTTCGCGCAGCAGTAGAAGTAGGTTGAAAGTACGATCTAGTGTTATTGTAATTTATACTTACCCACTCTTCAAAAGATTCAGGCCTTTCAAAGTCTTCGTAGAATGGAGCATCGTGAATCACATTTCCAAGTGAAATATATACTGCATGAGAATCAACAGCAGTATGACTTCCATAACCATTACTAACAGTAAGTTTGACCTTCTGCCATCCGGTTTGATTAAATCTAACCGTAACAACTGAATCTGTTGAAAATTGAATGTCGGCATTTTCAAATTCCCAAAGTCTTTCTTC
>JAVQWQ010000112.1:0-7646 GCA_033578915.1 Chitinophagales bacterium
GGAATAACATCATCAAGGTCGTATGGAGGATATTTGCCTCCCCATGCGTTATAATTCCAGTCCACTATTGCTTTTTTCTTTTCTTCAGGATTAATGACAAATGCCGGGCCATGGTCCCTGCACCAAGCATCATTAGTAGGATGAAAATAAAAAGATATGTTTTGAAGTATTTCGGATTCTTTTTGAGTAACCACTTCTTTAATTTTCTCTGTTGCAAACTGCTTCATCTGCTCATCGGCAACATTGATACAAACCCTTTGATTCCTCGCAACTGCTATGATAAATTCACAATAAGGCTTGTAAACTGTATTCAGCTTGCCTGGCCAACTTGCCTCTTTATGTATCCACGACAGCCACATCGCTTCCTGTGGAGAAAATTCTGCGGGAAAGAAAAATCCGTCTTTTTTGGGTGTAGAAATATCAGCGCTAATTTTCTGAAACATAAAAGTAGTTGGGACAATTAATTAAGCATAAAAGTATTTCAGATACCATGCCTCAGGATTTTCATACCAGGACATAAGCATTTGCTCTTGATCTGCAGTAACATATTCTTTCTGAAGAGCAACTTCAATAAGATTTTTATAGTCGCATAGCACGAAAAATGGGCAGTTTACCTGCGTGAGCGCCTCTGTCGCATTTTTAAAACCATAGGTAAAGATTGCAACTAAACCAATAACTTCCGCCTCTGCTTCGCGGAGCGCTTCAATGGCCTTGATGCTGCTGCCGGCAGTGGATATGAGGTCTTCTACCACAACCACTTTGGCATGTGATGTAATTTCACCCTCAATTCTGTTTTCGAGGCCATGAGCCTTTGCTTTATCGCGCACGTATACAAAAGGAAGATGTAGTTCATCTGCCAATAGAGCCCCATGGGGAATGCCGGCTGTGGCAACACCGGCTATATATCCCGCATTTGCGAAAAACTTTCTAACAACGGTGGAAAAATTTTTCTTTATGAAATTGCGTATTTCCGGATAAGACAATGTTTTGCGATTATCGCAGTAAATAGGGCTTTTCAACCCACTTGTCCAGGTAAAGGGCTGCTTTGGAGATAGTTTTACGGCTTTTATTTCGAGTAAATATTCAGCTAATTCGCGTGCAACAATTTTATCATAAACCATGGCACAAACATACACTATCTGGTTCAACTATTCATTTATTAAAATACAAAGCCCTTCAGCATCAGAAGAAACAGTAGTGGACGACAAAAAATTTGAAGTATTGATACAAAATGATGAGGAATTAGAGAGATTTTTCGATGCTTCTTCCTCACTTTTTCTCCCCGAATTCAATGAAAAGATATTAATTGCATATAAAGATGCCAATGAAACTCTCGAACATATCAAACGGCTTCTTAATCACGTCATAGCTGCAGGTGGTATTGTTTTTAATCAAAACAATGAGGTTTTGCTTATCAAACGAAAAGGAGTTTGGGACTTGCCAAAAGGCAAATGCGAAGAAGGCGAAAACCTAAGACAAACTGCCATACGCGAAGTAGAAGAGGAAACAGGTATAAAAATTGAAACAGCCGCTGAGCAAGCAGTAGTAACTTATCATTGTTATAGGATGCAAGGCAAGCGTTTCATCAAAGAAACACATTGGTTTGAAATGGGTGATACCTGCACCGAAGAATTTCAATTACAAAAAGATGAGGGAATTGAAGAAGCAAAATGGGTGCCGCTAAACGAACTGGAAAATTATAAGGAAAATATGTACCCAATGATATGGAGTGTGTTAGAAAGCTATATCAATGAATTGATTTAACCTTTTAATATTATTGCTTTGTTGAAAAAGTGATAAAACATCTTATTTGGGCAATATTATCTGCATCACTCACCGCTACGTTGCATGCACAGCAACTATTTGATATAAAATTTAAAATACTTGAACAAAGCGATGAGGAAGAGCCTCTTAAAGATGTGGTTGCCAGCATCGCAGGGACTGGCTTTTATGCACGATCGGGTTCAGATGGGAAGATAGAATTTTCGGGCATACCAGCCGGTAATTATATCATTCAATTCGAACTAGAAGGTTATTTCACTAAAAGAATTAAGCGCAACATATCTGTATCAGATTCAGTATATCAAATTATTTTTTTAGAACCCAGAGAAGCCGAACTGGAGGCCGTTACAATAGTTACCAGCCGCAACCTGATGCGCGTGGAAGAAAGTGCTATTCCCATAGATGTTGTAGGGTATGATGAGATGACTGAGCGAAGTATTGACAAGCCATCCAGCATTTCGCATGCACTGCGCGAACAGCAAGGAGTGCAAGTACAACGCACCTCTGCCACCTTAGGAACTTTTAATATCCGACTGTTAGGTTTAAATGGAAAATACACTCAGCTACTGAAAGATGGCTTTGCCACTTTTGGTTCAATGAGTAGTGGCATAAATATTGCGCAAATACCTCCGCTCGACCTGCAGCAAATCGAAATTATAAAAGGGCCGGCTTCTACGCTTTATGGTGGAGACGCTATTGCTGGAGTGGTCAACCTTATATCAAAAAAACCTATTGAAGGAATTGTTGAAAGAGACATTCTGTTTAATATCGAGAACACCCGCTCGCTGGATGCAGGAGTCTATCTAAGAGAAAAAATAAAATGGTTTGGATATACATTTTCCGGATTGTATCGCAACCAGAGAGAACGTGACTGGGACAACGATAATTTTGTCGAATATCCTAAAATAAACAGAGCATTTGTGTCACCTAAATTTTTTTTTGACTTAAGTAAAAACGTCCGTTTGATGGTTGGAGGGCAATACACCTACGAAGAGCGAACAGGGGGAGCGCTTCCCTACATAAAAGGAAGAAATGATTCTATTTACAATTATTTTGAAAATAATATAAGTCATCAGGGTATTTCAAACCTTTTACTTGAAGTAAATTTTGGTGATAAGGGTAACCTGAATCTCAGGCAGTGTATCAACTATTTTAGAAGAAAAATTTTTCTGCCTGAATATGTTTTTCATGGAATACAATTGTCAGGAGTGTCTGAGGTCAATTACACTTTAACACGAAAAAATCATCGCGTAGTAGTTGGACTTGATTTAAGGAATGACAGATTTACTGATAAGATTAAAGATACATTTCCGGAGAGAGATTACTTATATATTACTACAGGTTTATTTTCTCAATACACACTTCAACTTAAAAGGGGTGCAAGCATAGAAACCGGCCTTCGCCTTGATTATAACATACAAAAAGGATTCTTCCCGTTGCCCTTCTTATCATATAAACAAGTATGGAACAAGTATTTTACAACCAGACTCGTTGGCGGGATGGGCTACAAGTTGCCAACAATTTTTCAAGGCGAAAGCGAAGAGTTCAATTTTCGAAATGTACGGAGTTTGCCATCAACTGCTCAGCCCGAACTCTCAGCAGGAGGAGGGCTTCATTGGTTTGCGCCACTCCCCAATTTCAATGGAGTAAATATTACGCTAAGCCAGCAATGGTTTTACACTCATATCTTTCGCCCGCTGATGCCCCAAATCAGACCTATTCAAAATTGTATTACCTTATTTTGCGATGAACTTGCATTTGTGAACAGTACAGGAAATATTGAAACAAAGGGTGTTGAAACACGTTTTCAAATCTACTATAGAGGTTTCAATTTTTCAGGCGGTTACACCTTTACGCACCATACTTTTACCGAAAAGAATAAAACGACAAAAATGCCGATTACGGCTCCTCATCAGGTGTCGCTGCTTGCCGGCTATGAGCTTTTCAGGAAATTCAGCACCGGCATAGATGCTTATTATTTCAGCCCGCAATTTCGTTCTGACGGTTCACTCACACCTCCGGTGTGGGAAGTAGGAATCAACACGCAACTTGACCTCAAATACGTAATTGTTTTTGCCAACATTGAAAACATACTCGATATAAGGCAAAGTAAGTTTGAGAAGCTTGCAATCCCCTACCCTACTTTCAAAAATCCCCGTTTTGCAGAAGTATATGCTCCTCTGGAAAGTACTATCTTTAATGTAGGTTGTAAAGCGATGCTTGGTAAGATCAATCGCAAAACAGAGGCAGACAACGACTAAGCATTGGCTTTTCTGTGATCTTCCAGAAATTTTGCTAAGCCAATGTCGGTAAGCGGATGATTAAACAGTGCAAGAATAGAAGAAAGCGGGCAGGTTGCAATATCCGCTCCGGCTTCGGCACAACGGACAACATGCATGCTATTCCTTATGGAAGCAGCGAGTATTTGGGTTGGGAAACCGTAATTATCGTATATTAACCTAATTTGTTGAATTAGTTGTACTCCATCCCAATTGCTGTCGTCAATGCGGCCGATGAACGGAGATACCATTGTAGCTCCGGCCTTGGCAGCCAATAACGCCTGAGCAGCGCTGAACACCAACGTACAATTGGTTTTTATGCCGTTGTCGCTGAACCACTTGATTGCCTTCACACCCTCTTTAATCATCGGCACCTTTACTACAATATTTGGATGGAGTGATGCTAATTTTTTGCCTTCTTCAATTATGCCTTCAAAGTCAGTAGCGATAACCTCTGCGCTTACCGGCCCATTGACCATGTTACAAATAGCAAGGTAATGGTTGCGGACAGCTTCTTCGCCGCGAATACCCTCTTTGGCCATTAGAGATGGATTTGTGGTAACTCCATCAAGTACACCCAGTTGTTGAGCTTCTTTTATTTGTTCCAGGTTGGCTGTATCAATAAAAAATTTCATAAGCTAAATCTGAGAACCATAAAATAAAATGGGCAAGTTACTCATATCGCACCGCTACAACCGCCTACCTTTGCTGGGTTTCCCCCCTGGAGGATTCAGCAGGAGCTGGTCGTATAAGACTTGCCCATTTGCAAAAATAACATATTGTTTATGCTACGCAAAGCGCCTAAACTTAAGAGATAAAGAAACTCTTGTTAAAGAAATCCTAAAAAGAGAAAGGCAGGGCTTTTAAAATAATTATAAAAAATTTTTGAAGGCATGATACCAAATTCCTTTTTTCGCAGCGCAAAATTTTATTATGAAATCGTTTGAAACATTATTAACCGAACTGAAAGAAGGAATTTTCATCATCACCATTAATCGCGAAAACAAACTCAACGCTCTTAATAAAAAAGTAGTTCAGGAATTGGGCGAAGCTATTGATGAGTTATACCACAACCCTGAAATAAAAGGTTGCATCATTACCGGCAGCGGCAACAAGGCTTTTGCTGCGGGAGCGGATATAGCAGAATTTAAGGGAATGACAAGGGAAGATGGCATTGCGCTTGCGCGAAAAGGACACGAAGTGTTTGATAAAATAGAATTGGCACCCAAGCCGGTGATAGCTGCTGTTAATGGATTTGCCCTTGGTGGCGGCTGCGAGTTGGCTATGGCGTGCCATATCAGAATAGCTAGTGAAAACGCAAAATTTGGGCAACCAGAAGTAAATCTCGGAATCATTCCGGGATATGGTGGCACACAGCGATTAGTACAACTGATAGGTAAAGGAAAAGCCTTTGAATTACTGATGACAGGAGATACTATTGATGCTGTTACGGCAGAGCGGCTGGGACTGGTTAATGATGTAGTACAAACTGTTGAATTAATTGATTCGTGCAAAGCCATTCTGCAAAAAATTATTTCAAAAGCGCCTATCGCCATTTCAAAAGTCATCCAATGTGTACATGCGCACTTTAAAGATGGCATAGATGGCTTCGATACAGAAATAGAACTATTTAGCGATTGCGTGGCCACAGAAGATTTTCAGGAAGGGACTAACGCATTTTTAGAAAAAAGAAAACCGGCTTTTCGAGGAAAATAATCATGTTTGCAATATAATATTTAGAAATTAAATGTTTATTACTGTTTATAAATCAAAAATACATCGCGCTACGGTAACACAAGCAGACCTTAACTATATCGGCTCCATAACCATTGATGAAAGGCTCATGGAAGCGGCAAACATTGTGGAGCACGAAAGAGTGCAGGTAGTAAATGTAAACAATGGCGAGCGCCTTGAAACTTATGTGATTAAAGGGGAGCGCGGCAGTGGTATCATTTGCTTAAACGGGCCTGCAGCCAGAAAGGTTGCTGTTGGGGACATTATCATCATCATTTCTTATTGTATGCTTTCTATGGATGAATATGCGCTACATAAGCCCAAAACCGTTTATGTGAATGCCGCTAATGAACCTATCAACTAAATGCGAAAAAAACTAACCGCGTTTGCAAGGCTTTCACTTTCTGTAGGACTTGGAGCCTTATTAATTTGGATTGCCACGCATCGCTTGTCTTCCGAAGACTTAGAACAAATGAAAAATGCTTTTGGCAGAGCCAACTATAAGTGGCTGGCCTTAGGTATCTCCTTTGGTTTTATAAGCAACGTGATACGCGCATATCGTTGGAAGTTGCTGTTGAATGCCATTGGTTATCATCCTTCCTTTTTAAATACTATGCATAGCGTAATGATAATGTATCTGGGCAATCTCGCTTTTCCACGCCTTGGTGAAATATCAAGATGTGCTCTGCTGGCACGATACGAAAACATACCTATTCAAAAAAGTATAGGAACTATGATAACAGAAAGGCTGGTAGATGTATTAACGATGATTGCTGTAGGCATATATCTTTTTTGGGCAGAATATGATTTGTTGGCAGATTTTTTTCTCAGTAATTTAAAAAAGTTTTTTGCTGCAAGTGTTACATCTTCTCAGAAATATATTGTTTTAGCCACTGTGTTAGTTTTAAGCGCAGTCGGCTATTGGCTTCTAAAGCGCTTTGCTCACAACAGGCTTGCCAAAATAGCGCTCGACAAGGCACATGGTTTGCTCGAGGGCGTAAAGAGTATTTTTGAAGTGCGCAGCGGCTGGCTATTTCTTGTTTCAAGCATATTAGTTTGGCTTTGCTACACTCTTATGGCTTACATTTGTTTCAGAGCGCTGAGCGAAACAACGCATGCATCATTTCACGCTGCGCTGGCACTGGTTTTTTTCGGAGGTATTGCTTTCATAATTACGCAAGGCGGAATCGGATCATATCCTTTGGCGGTACAGACCACATTAGCGCTTTATGGCGTTCCTGCAGTAGTAGGTTATGCTTTCGGATGGATTGTTTGGGGTTTACAAACCCTTATGGTTATTGTCGTGGGTTTTTTATCGCTGATTTTAATAGCTACAACCAACCGGCCTAAATCAGAAAAATAATGAGTAAAATTTTCACCAGAGAATCAATTATTTTACTCACTCAAAGATGGAAAGATGAAGGAGAGAAAGTTGTTTTTACAAACGGGTGCTTTGATGTTTTTCATTTCGGACATTTACATCTACTCAAAGAGGCTAAAAAATTTGGGACTAAACTAATAGTTGCGTTAAATAGCGATTACTCAATAAAAAAAATTAAGGGTGCCTGCCGCCCCATCAACAAAGAAGAACACAGAGCAGCATTGCTGGAAGCGCTCGAAATGGTGGATGCCGTTGTTTTATTCGATGAAGAAACTCCTGAGATGCTCATCAGGCAGATTATACCACACGTTTTGGTAAAAGGTGCAGACTATGAAATAAATAAAATAGCTGGAGCTTCATTTGTCTTGGAAAAAGGTGGAAGCGTAGAGCGGATACCTTTGATTGAGGGGCTTTCTTCTTCATCAATCATCAAAAGACTAATATAAACACTCAGTTATGAAAGGGAAAAA
>JAVQWQ010000113.1:0-7625 GCA_033578915.1 Chitinophagales bacterium
GAACTTTTGTTGCCTAGCCTCTAACGATGGGGTATTACCGGATATCGGTAATAATTTCTTAATCTTTATCAAAAAATATTTTGCTGAATTAAAGATAAGGCTCTGTAAATTATTGCCTTCTAACTATGTTCAGGCTTTTAGAAATATCCGAGAAAAAACTTATCAAAACCACTTTTACTCTTTAGAAAATTAATATTTCCAAACTTGCTCAGATAACAACTCACCATCCCAACCAGACGAACAACCTGTTTTTATTCCCAGCTTATATTAGTTTTATGTGATTGTTCATAGAATAGAATGTTTTATTTCCATGACGCTTAGACAAAAAAATACAATCGTTAAACAAATAATCGGTCTAAGCTATTTATATTATGGGTTTGTTGAATAATTTTGTGGTTAATATGGAATCACACATTATAGAGTATTTGCCTATTGCCATGCAATTCCTGTTTGCCGCAGGATTTGTAGCCCTTACTATTCTTATCTCCCATTTTGTTGGCCCGCGCAGGCGCTCGCGCACCAAAGATGCCAATTTCGAATGCGGAGTCGAACAAATAGGTAATGCCCGCATCCCTTTCTCTATCAAATATTTTCTTGTAGCTATTCTTTTTGTGCTTTTCGATGTCGAAGTCATATTTCTCTATCCATGGGCTGTAAACTTTCGCGAAATGGGCATGCCAGGTATGTTAAAAATGGTTTTATTCATCGGAATGTTATTGGTTGGATTTTATTACATCATCAAGAAAAGAGCGCTAGAATGGGAATAATTTATCTATAAATTAAATAAGGTTCTATGAGCAATGTAGTATTACCGCCTGTCATAAATGGTCAAGGTTATCAACTAACGATTTTTGATAAAGTGATTGGTCTGGCAAGAAGTAAAAGCCTTTGGCCTTTGCCTTTTGCAACTTCTTGCTGTGGCATAGAGTTCATGGCCACTATGGCTTCAACCTATGATCTTGCACGCTTTGGCAGCGAACGCCCATCTTTTTCGCCACGTCAGGCCGATATGTTGATGGTAATGGGGACAATTGCCAAAAAAATGGCGCCTGTTGTTCGCCAGGTATATGAACAAATGGCAGAACCTCGCTGGGTAATTGCAGTGGGTGCATGTGCTTCCAGTGGTGGAGTCTTTGATACCTATTCTGTTTTGCAGGGTATTGACAAAGTTATCCCGGTAGATGTTTATGTTCCCGGATGTCCTCCACGTCCAGAGCAGATTTTGGATGGTGTTATGAAGCTGCAGGAACTGGTCAAAAACGAGCCGATGCGTAGAAGAAATTCCCCCGAATACAAAGCGCTGCTTGCAAGTTATGGTATTACCGTAAACTGATAACTATAACCGATGGCTTTAACAAACGAAATCATCAGAAAAAAACTGGAAGAAAAATTCGGGGATGCCGTTTATGCTTTTGAAGAACCGTGGGGCATGCTTACTTTTGAGGTAAAGCGCGATAAATTGCTTGAAGTAATGAGATGGTTGCGCGACGATGAAGAAATGGGATTTACTTTTCTTACCGATTTGTGTGGCGTTCATTATCCCGATAATGAAAAAGAACGCCAGTTCGCTACGGTCTATCATATGCATAATTGGATCGAAAATGTCCGCATAAGGCTTAAAGTTTTTTTAAATGGAGATAATCCCGAGGTGGACAGTGTAACCCCGCTGTTCAATTCTGCCAACTGGCAGGAACGAGAAACTTACGATTTCTTTGGTATAATCTTTAAAGGCCATCCTGATCTGCGCCGCATATTGAATATGGATGAAATGGTATCTTTCCCCATGCGCAAAGAGTATCCACTTGAAGACGCCGGCCGCACCGATAAGGATGATCGTTACTTTGGCCGCGAGCCTCAGCTTATTGATTCTATATAAAATTCTGTTTTACCGTCGTGAGCAAACAACAACCAACATTCCTGCAACGATTGAAAAAAAATATGCAGAACTCCTCGCAAACGTCAAAATGAAGATGGAAGTGAGCTTAGTATATTAAATTTAGGGCCTACTCATCCGGCAACACATGGCGTATTTCAAAATGTGTTGTTGATGGATGGCGAGCGCATCATAGACGCCGACCAAACAATAGGTTATATCCATCGCGCCTTCGAAAAAATAGCCGAAAACCGGCCATTTTACCAGATAAATGTGCTCACAGACCGCCTCAATTACTGTTCCTCCCCTATAAACAATATGGGGTGGTGGATGACCGTTGAAAAACTTCTGGGTATTGAAGTGCCCAAGCGGGCGCAATATTTGCGCGTTATTATGATGGAGCTCGCGCGCATAGCCGATCACATTATTTGTAATTCCATTCTGGTATTCGACTCCGGAGCGTTTACTCCTTTTCTTTATTTGTTTCAGTATAGGGAAAAGATTTATGAAATTTACGAGGAGTTGTGCGGAGCACGCCTCACCACCAATATGGGACGAATAGGAGGCTTAGAGCGCGACCTTAGTTCTACGGGCTTTAAAAAACTTAAAAAATTCATTCAGGAGTTTAAAGTAGGCTTACAAGAATTTGAAGACTTGGCATCGCGCAACCGCATTTTTATGGACAGAACCATTAATGTCGGCGGTATAAGCGCTGAAAAAGCCATGAGCTACGGCTTTACAGGGCCTAACCTCAGAGCAGCAGGAATTGATTACGATGTGCGTGTAGCAAATCCATACAGCAGCTATGAAGATTTTGATTTTATTATTCCTGTGGGCAAAAGCGGAGATACATACGATCGTTTTTGCGTGCGCAATGCCGAAATGTGGGAGAGTTTAAAGATTATTGAACAGGCGCTTGAAGGTTTACCCGAAGGCCCCGTACACGCAGATGTCCCTGAATATTATCTTCCTCCGAAAGAAGAGGTATATTCCAGTATGGAAGCCCTCATATATCATTTCAAGATAGTGATGGGCGAAATACCGGTGCCAAAAGGAGAAGTTTATCATGCAGTTGAAGGGGCAAATGGCGAACTTGGGTTTTATCTTATATCAGATGGCAGCAGAGTGCCTTATCGCTTGCATTTTCGCCGGCCGTGCTTCATTTATTATCAGGCATATACAGAACTTATTCGCGGAGCTTTGTTGAGTGATGCTATTTTAATAATGAGTTCTCTTAATATTATTGCCGGTGAGTTAGATGCATAATCGTTTATAATTTAAATTTGTCCAATGGGCTTGAACGCAAAAAGCAATAAAGAAGTTAAATTATCACCGGCTCTTCTTCAAAGGATTGAAGTATTGAAATCTCGTTTCCCGGAAGGCAAGCAAAAAAGTGCACTATTAACAGTATTACACGAAGTGCAGGATGAAAACGATCACTGGCTCTCTGTAGAAGCGATGGACAAAGTAGCAGAGCTACTCAACCTGAAACCTATTGAAGTATATGAAGTTGTTAGCTTTTACAGCATGTATAACCAAAAGCCGGTGGGTAAATATATGTTTGAGTTTTGCCGCACAAGTTGTTGTGCTTTGCGTGGGGCGGAAGACCTCATAGAGTACACGTGTAACAAGTTAGGCATAAAAGAAGGCGAGATAACACCGGATGGTATGTTTAGCGTAAAAACAGTTGAATGTTTGGGTGCATGCGGCTATGCTCCAATGCTTCAATTGGGTGATTTCTATCATGAGTTTCTGACGGAAGAAAAAATAGATCAGCTTATTGAAGATTGTAAAGCAGGGAAAATTGAGCTTGTTTGTAAGTTATAATGCCTTATCATGCACCATATAGAACCTTTCTATGCATGGTTACCCTATTATTCTGTAGAAAATGATATTTATTCTCCATTTTATCGAAGTGTAAAACATCGCCCGCTTCGAATCAACAAAATATACAATTTTATCATACATCCGCAATGGGATTATTTTGGCTCCAGCACACTTTACTGCAAAGTACTTTTTGCCGACTATTCACTTCATTTTGCAATCATTGAATTACTAGGCGAGTGGAACGATGCAATTAACAATGATATCATGGAGTTGAAGCGTGGATTGATTGATAGAATGATTGCAAAAGGAATATTTAAGTTTATCCTTATTGGTGAGAATGTTCTGAATTTTCATGCATCAGACGATTTGTATTATGAAGAATGGAATGAAGATATTCGCGAGAATCATGGGTGGGTCGTGCTGCTTAACTTTAGGGAACACGTGTTGAATGAAATGCGCACAGTCTCTATTCATCACTATATTCATTTTTTAGTAGATGATTATACGGAATGGAGAAAATCGCACCCGGTTGTCTTGCAAAAGTTAATTGAAAAAAATCTTGCCCTTTACCTGAAATAGCCAATCCTCTTTAATTTCAATGCATGTTACATAGGTTTCTTTTGCCTGTATTAATGTTAGGTTTATGTGTTACTGCTTTTTGCCAGCAGGAGCCACAGTTCTCACACTACATGTATAATCGTGCCTTCTTCAATGCAGCATATTCCGGTTCTGGCGATGCTCTAGAAATAAATGCACTTCATCGTACTCAATATGTTGGCATAGCGCCAACAGCAATCAACACACAGTTTTTTGGAGTGAGTCTGCCTGTGTACGCTATTAATTCAGGTGTGGGGCTTATAGTAATAAACGACCTTGCAGGGGCATTGCGCTCCACTTATGCAAGCGTGCAATATTGTTACAGGCATAAATTCCGATGGGGAGCACTGGCAGCGGGACTCAGTGCAGGACTCATCCAGTCGGGGCTGGATGGCGCTAAGCTCCGAACCCCTGAAGGAAAATATGTTTCCGGAATTGATCATAATGATGAATTACTTCCTCTCACCCTTCAACAAGCTCTGTCGCCAGATTTTGCTGCTGCAATATACATTAATGGCAAAAAATGGCATATTGGATTGTCTGCCAATCATCTGGTTGCATCTACAGCTAAATTCTCGTCAGGCTTAAAAGTTAACTACTCAAGAAATCTTTTCTTAACAGCTGGTTATGATATAAAGGTGGCCAAACGCTTTAGTCTATTTCCTTCGGTTTTCGCGAAAACCGATTTTCTTAAGGCGCAAGCAGATTTTTCTATTCAGTCGAATTTCCTAAATAATTTTCTGGCGGGGGTATCGTTTAGAGGATACAACAATCCAACAATTGATATGCTTGCTTTCTTTGCCGGATTTATGTTTAAAGGATTTAGATTAGTTTATTCTTATGACTGGAATATATCAGCTCTTAATAACTTTAATTCAGGAAGTCATGAAGTGAGTATTGCTTACGTTTTAAAAATGGCTCCTCGTGAAATAAAACCTCTTATTTATCACAATGTTAGGTTTCTTTGATTTTAGTTTTAATTTTGCAGCTTTGAAACAAAAACGTATTAAACTCGTACCTTTAATTAATAAATTTTATTTTGAAAAACGAAAAATATCTATATTTACGCTCTCTAAAAAAAGCCAAATAAGCAAACAACAATGAAAAACCTACAAAACTTAGTTGGTAATGCTGTTGCTGTTAGTGTTCTGTTTCTGGCAGGCTGCAGCGGTGGGTACAATGGTCAGTTGATTGGGGAACTTAACAGGCCACGGTGGAATCCCATTACCCCTTACGGCATGGTTTTTATTCCTTCAGGTGTTTTGCATATCGGTCCCGGCGACCAGGATGTCAATTCTGCCTATAATGCCAAAGCTAAGCAGATTTCTGTAGTCGGCTTCTACATGGACGATACCGAAATTACTAATAACGAATATCGTCAATTTGTAAACTGGGTAAGAGACTCGGCAGCTCACACATTTCTTGAACACACTATTGAACGCGAAGACGGTAAAACCCAATTGGATTGGAAACAAAAAATTGAATGGAATGGCAAAGAGACAAATGAGCAATTAGAGCAAATCTATTATCCCGAAAACCAACGTATCTGGGGACGCAAGGAAATTGACCCCAATAAGCTTCATTATGTGTATGAATGGTATGATTTGAAAGGCGCTTCCTTAACTAAAAACAGAGGAAAAGATCGTACTGCTTTCATCAAAAAAGAAAATGTAATGATCTACCCGGATACACTCTGCTGGGTTAGAGATTTTACTTACTCTTATAATGAGCCAATGACACGTCATTATTTCAGTCATCCCGCTTTTGATGACTATCCGGTCGTTGGTGTTAATTGGTATCAGGCAAAAGCATTTTGCGCCTGGAGAACCCGCTTTTGGGAAGATTATAAAACTGCCAAAGGAGAACCTCTGTTAGATGAATTTAGGCTTCCTACAGAATTTGAATGGGAATACGCTGCAAGAGGCGGCAAAAAACACCAGCCATATCCGTGGGGAGGTCCTTATGTAAGAAACTCTAAAGGCTGCATACTCGCAAATTTTAAACCCGGACGTGGTAATTATCCGGAAGATGGTGGATTCTACACAGTTAGAGCCGATGCTTACTGGCCTAATGATTTTGGTTTATACAATATGGCAGGAAATGTCGCGGAGTGGACTTCATCTGCCTTCTATGAAAACGCATATTCTTTTATACATGATTTAAATCCGGATATTCGCTACGACGCAGAAGCTAATGAATCCGAAACATTGAAGCGCAAATCTATTCGCGGAGGCTCATGGAAAGACATTGGTTACTATATAGAATGTGGCACGCGCCATTGGGAGTATGCAGATTCAGCTAAATCTTACATTGGATTTCGCTGTATTACAACTTTCTTGGGCCGCGATATCATGGATAGTAAATAGTCTTACTCTTTTCAAATTTCCTATTTTGATTTCTCCTTTTATTTTCGGTGATGTTTTTTTAAAAAAAAACAATATAAATATTTATTAACATCAAAAAACAAATAACAAAATGGCAGGAATCTCAGAACTCTTCAAAACCGTAAAAGGAAGAACTATTCTTAATTATGCGTATTCTATTGGCGCAGCAGTGGTAATTGCTGGGGCATTATTTAAAATCATGCACTGGCCCGGGGCGAACATCATGTTGATTTTGGGTATGGGTACCGAAGTGTTGATATTCTTTATTTCAGCGTTTGAGCCACAATATGTAGATAAACATTATGAATGGGAAAGGGTTTATCCTGAGTTGGCTTTAAGTGGTGAACCTAAGAAAGGTGAAAAATCTTTGACCCAGCAGTTAGATCAGGCATTGGCTAATGCGAAAATAGGCCCCGAACTAATAAATAGTTTAGGAGGAAGCCTTAAATCTCTTGCAGAAACTACTGAAAAACTTACAGACCTTACAGATGCAACGGTAGCGGCAAAAAGCTTCGCTGAAAGTGCTAAAACAGCCTCTGGCACTATCTCCTCTTTTGCGCAAGCCGCTGCATCTGCAACCGGTTCAGTTGGAAAAATTGCCGAGGGAGCTGAATACACTAAAATCTATCACGAACAAGTACAAAACATGGTTAAGAATCTTTCTCAACTCAACGCTATTTATGAACTTGAGTTGCAGGATTCAAATAATCACCTCAAAGCAATGAATAAGTTTTTTGGCAACTTGAATGCTGCCGCTGAAGCACTTAGTGGAACAGCAACGGACGCACTAAAGTATAAGGAAGAATTAGTTAAACTCAATAAGAATCTTGCATCTCTGAATGCAGTTTATGGCAATATGCTCGCTGCAATGAAAGCACAATAAATTGAATGCAACTGAGTTTTTTAATTAAAAACTAAATTAAATCGTAACAAGAAATGGCAGG
>JAVQWQ010000114.1:0-7336 GCA_033578915.1 Chitinophagales bacterium
TTCAGCAGCAAGGCTTGCGTTTGGCCGTTATTATACTCCGGATTGTTTTTTTGTTGCGGGAAACTCAGAGCTAATTCCCTCCTTATCAGAAAAAAAATCTTTCGGTGAGCCAATCATATATATTTGTCGTGAGAAAAGTTGCACTTCTCCTTTTAAAAATGTGGAGGATGCGATGAATTATATCAAAGAAGCTCGTTATAAAAAACATGCAAACCATTGAGCAAAGTAACTTTAACCTTCCCGGCCAGAAAGGATTTTATCGCGGTAAAGTCAGAGATGTTTACTACTTCGAAGATACATTAGTAGTAGTTGCTACAGATCGCATTTCTGCCTTTGATCACATTCTGCCGAGAGCTATTCCCTACAAGGGGCAAGTGCTGAATCTTTTGTCTGCCCATTTCTTGAATGCTACGCGTGATATTTGCCCGAATTGGCTGCTTGATACTCCACATCCCAACGTAAGTATTGGCCTCAAATGTGAACCTATTCGTATTGAAATGGTTGTGCGCGGTTATCTGGCCGGCCATGCTGCAAGGATATATGCTACTGGTAACCGCTTGTTATGCGGAGTTATACTTCCCGAGGGGCTGCGCGAAAACGATAAGTTACCTTATCCCATCATCACTCCTTCAACAAAAGCCATACAAGGGCATGATGAAGATATTTCAAAGGAGGAAATCCTTAAAAGAAAAATTGTGGATGAAGACACATATACACTAATGGAAAACTATGCGCTACGCCTTTTTGAGCGCGGCT
Organism: Chitinophagales bacterium; assembly: GCA_033578915.1. GTDB lineage: Bacteria > Bacteroidota > Bacteroidia > Chitinophagales > LD1 > UBA7692. Next base: position 757 of record JAVQWQ010000114.1, read on the forward strand.
CGGAAATGGCGCTGCGGCAAGGTCTGCTGCTGGTGGATACAAAGTATGAATTTGGCCTCTATCAAAACAAACTTTATGTCATTGATGAAATTCATACTCCGGATTCATCTCGTTATTTTTATGCAGACGGATACGAAGAAAAACAGTCGAAAGGCTTGCCTCAACAACAACTTTCAAAAGAATTTGTGAGGCAGTGGTTAATACAAAACAATTTTCAAGGTAAAGAAGGACAGATTATACCCGCAATGCCTGATGATATTGTCGAGGAAATCAGCAACAGATATATCAATTTATATAACCTTCTCACCGGAAAAGAATTTTTAAAACAACAATCAAACAACCTGATACAAGAAATTGAACAAGCTATACTTAAAGCTTTAGATAAACGGTAAATCTCATCAGAAAAATTACATATATCAAATAACTATATTTTCTTAATGTTATTGCTTTTTCTCAGAGAAAGCGGTATGTCGAGAAGTAAAAGGGTCAAGCGCCTTTTTTAGATTTTTCTTCTTCAATCATTTTATCTATAAGCGACTCAAGCACATTGAGTGGAACAGAACCATTCATCAGCACCACATCGTGAAACTTTTTTATGTCAAAGGAATTGCCCAGGGCTTTCTTCGCTTTGTCGCGCAGTTCGAGGATTTTAATCATCCCAACTTTATAACCGGTTGCCTGCGCAGGCCAGAGAAAATACCGCTCCACCTCCTGCTCAATATCTCCTTTGGCATTGGCAGTATTTTTCAACATATATTCTATGGCTTGCTCTCTTGTCCATTGTTTCACATGTATGCCCACATCTACTACCAGCCTGGCTGCCCTGAACAGCTCCATGCTCAAACGTCCGAAGTCACTGTAGGGATCTTGATATAGGCCCATCTCTTTAGCAAGAAACTCAGCATAAAGCGCCCACCCTTCGATGTATGCGGTGTTGCCTCCCATCCGCCTGAATTTCGGGATGCCTTGTAATTCCTGCGCCAAAGCTATCTGCATATGATGACCGGGCACACCTTCGTGATAACACAAAGCTTCCATTTGATACTTTGGCTCATTATCCATATTGTAGGTGTTCACATAAAATCTTCCGGGGCGTGTTCCATCCAGCGAAGGATTTTCGTAAAATGCCCCGCCGGCACTCTTTTGGCGAAAGGCTTCCACTTCCTGCACTACAAGAGGAGCCTTTGGAATGTTATTAAAGAACTTTTCTAAATACACTTTTTGCATAGTCCGGAGATAACTGTTGCATTCTGCAAGAAGTTCTTTCCTGCCTTTTTCGTCATTAGAATATCGAAACTGTGGTGAACTCCGAACAAATTCAAAGAAAGCCTGCAAAGAATCACTCGTAAAATTAACTTTTCGCATTATTTCCCTGATTTCCTGATGTATGCGAGCTACTTCTTTAAGTCCTGTTTCATAAATCTCATCAGCAGATTTTTCGGTGGTAGTGACGTCTTTCAGGCAGAACCGGTAATAAGCTTCTCCGTCAGGAAGGCTTGAAACACCTTTGTTTCCTCTTTGCTTAGCTAATGGTTCAAGAGATTGCCAGTAATTAAGTAAGTTGCTGTAAGCTTCCTTCACGTTGTTGGAGAGTAGAACTCCGGCTCTTTCGAGCATGCTTTTTCTTTTATCCTCATTTATTTCAATCTTATTCAGCTTGCTTTCAAAGTCTTTGTACAGTACGTTGCTCGCCACATTTTTTTCGAGTGTGGCGAGAAAGCTCTTAATATCGTCTGTTACATACTTAAATGTGAAATGTGGTGGCACAACTCCTTTTTCAGCACTCTTCTTGAGCTTATCTATGGTTTGTTCAAACACCTTGTTGATTTTACTTAATCTGCTTAGATAGGCTTCTGCATCCTCTTCATTTTCTATGATGTGTTGATTAATTAAGAATGAAGGAAGATCGTTGTGCACGCCACTCAGTTGATGCAGAGCATATCCGTGGTAACGCCACTTGAATTCTTCTTCAGCCAATGAATACTCATATTTATATAGCAAAATGCTCAGTTTGGTTTGTGCATCCAGCACAGCCGTGTCAAACTTTTCAAGGGAATCAATATTTGCTTTCCAAATAGCCAGTTCATTTTTATGAAAGTCTTCGCTGCGGTCTGTCCATTCCCCATATCCGGTACGCAAACCAAGGTTGGTAGCATATTCCGGATTTCGAGCTATCATCTCATCAAACTTTCTATCGAGAAAAGCATTAACTTCTGCTGATTTGGCTTGTATTTCTTCAGGTGTGTATTTATTGCTCATATTACAGGAGTTAAAACAAATTAATAAAAACGCGTACGATAGATATAAGATTCGAGCTTTCATATTCAGATAATTTTTTTTCCGTAGATTTTTGCAATCAAAGAAAGTTGCCCTAAGTGGGTTCCTTCATGACGTATGCAATGTTGTATAATCATTCTCTTAGTGGCATCACCATCTCCAAAATGAAAATTTTCGGTGTTGTTTTCATCAAGCTGTTCAGAGGTTAAGCCTCGGATGTGTCGTATAGCTGCATCATGCACCTGCTTCATCGTATCCAAAACGGTTTTGAAGGCGGGGCGGTCGTTTGGAAGCTCGCCACTGCTTCCTATTCTAAAATTTGAAGCCCAATCGGGCGCTACGCTTTCTCCTCCGGTCATTCTTATGGCTAAATTATCTTCTGCCCACACCAAATGCGCACAGATCCAATAGATAGAATTCAGGCGATAACCGCGTAGCTCCAGCCTCTCTTGGGGATCAACATCTTTAAGGTGAGAAAGATAAAACCGGGTGAGTGAACGTGTCTTATCAAGCGTTTCTGCCAGCGCTGCTGCTTCAGTCATTTTTTCTGCTAAGTAAATAATCAAATGAAATTCTTTTGAATTATAATAGAAATACGCAGTTTAGCGGAAATCAATTTATATTTTTATAAATATGTTTTTTTAAACGCCAATAATCTTAATTTTGAACTGTTGTGAAATAAAAATTCACTTTTTTTGTCGTATGAAACCAAAAATGACTTTCTTTTTTCTATTATTAGCCACTTTTTGTTGCCTTGGACTTTTTATCCCACCTACTTCTTTCAGCGCAGATGAAAGCAAAATTAGCGGTGCAGATGTAGCCTGGATGCTCTCGGCTTCAGGTTTAGTCCTATTAATGACTCCGGGACTATCTTTTTTTTACGGAGGAATGGTTGGAAGGAAAAACATTATTTCCACCATGCTGCAAAGTTTTATTGCATTGGGTGTAATTACCATACTTTACATTGTGGTAGGCTTTAGCCTTTGTTTTGGCAGCAGCATGTATGGATTGATTGGTAATCCACTGGATTTCTTTATGTTTCGCAACGTCAGCCTTATGCCTGATCCTTCGCTCTCTCCTACCATACCTTTGATGTTGTTTGCAGCTTTTCAGATGAAGTTCGCTATTATTACTCCGGCCATTATTACCGGCAGTTTTGCAGAGCGAGTAAACTTCAAAGCTTACCTACTCTTTATGTGCCTGTTCAGTATTTTCATTTATGCACCCTTAGCCCATTGGACCTGGCATCCGGAGGGCTTCTTGCGGCGCTGGGGAGTGCTCGATTTTGCCGGAGGCACAGTTGTGTGCACATGAGTGCAGGTTATGCTGCCCTTGCCGGCGCTCTTGTTCTGGGCAGGCGAAAAAATCACGAAAGCGATTTTCATCAGCCGGCAAATATCCCTTATATTCTGTTGGGCACCGGCATGTTATGGTTTGGATGGTTTGGCTTCAATGCCGGTTCTGCACTCGGCGCTAACACTACTGCCGTACTTGCCTTTACAACCACTGTGGCAGCATCGGCAGCAGCTATGATGTCATGGGTAGGATTCGATGCTGTTCGTGGCAAAAAAGTATCTGCTATGGGCGCTTGCATCGGTGCCGTTGTAGGGCTGGTGGCAATAACTCCGGCTGCAGGCTTTGTTACCATTCCTCAAGCGCTCTTTATTGGATTCGTCTCTGCCATACTCAGTAACCTGGCCGTTTTCACTAAAAATAAATCCAACCTCGATGATACACTCGATGTTTTTCCTTGCCATGGAATTGGCGGTATCTGCGGTATGATAATGACCGGTATATTTGCTAAAGACGTAGGGCTATTTTACGGAGAGACACGTACCTTTTTATATCACCTCTTAGCTTTGGCAATAGTATCAGCTTTTACCTTCTTCGGTTCATATCTGCTTTACATTATAACAGGCAAAATAGTGAGGTTGCGCGTTTCACCTAAAGAAGAAGAAGAAGGTTTAGACATTTCGCAACATGGCGAAACTTATGGCCGCAGAAGGTCTCCTATCAACATTCCTGATGAAATCACCGCCAATTGAGTTTTCCTTAAATCTAAAAATTGGTTTTGCAGAATTTAATAGCTTTTAAAAGCGCCGTTTGATCAGAGCTGATATATCACTTCGTATTCGTATGTAATGGTTTTCTTTTCGTTGGGCTTTAGATTAATTTCCCACTTGGCTTCCGAAACAGGGTTCAGACCAGTAGCGTAGTTTTTTCTCTTTACCACCACAGCGTTATCGCTGAATTTGGTTATCTCACCGGTAAGATTTTTTACAACATTCAGCACAATCGCTTTTTCCTGATAATTTTCTATTTGAATATTTCCTTTCAAAACTACTTTACCATAGTTTGAGCGGCCAATTTTTTTATATGAATCATTTCGTGAAATTTCCTCCTCCTGATTTTTTAAAACCACATCAACAGCTTTGGAAATTTTTACGGAAGCATTGGCGTTGGCAGGAACATAACTCAACTTGTCTTGTGCCAGAAAGAGGTCTTTTTCATTCAAAGCCATGATAGGTGCCCCTGTTAGCGGCATTCCCGTAGTGTTTTTAAACTCAAGGGAGTGAAAAACATCGTATTTATTTTCTTCATTGCCGGCATACCGGGTGTAAAAGAAATTTACCTGGTCCGGTATGTTGCATTCATATTTGTGTTTATATTCTACTTCTTTGGCAAAAATGGGGAAAGTGCCTTTTGCATTTTTGGGCAATGAAATTTTCCCTAACTTATAAAAGTAATAGTCCTCGTATTTCTCGCCCTCTGTTTCGAATTGTTGGTTGAAGAATCCTTCATCCGGAACTGCCATAGCCATCTCTGCGTTAGCTACCCGAAGATTCTTGTACTCGTATCTTTTGTTTGCGAATGCAGTAGATTGGTCGTTAGCTTCGATTGTCAAATAATCATAGGTCATCGGGTCCGGCTTTAACCCATAAGCGAGTTGAGGCGCACCCACAACCAATTCTGTTTCAGCATTTTCGATGTCTTCTCCACCGTTTTCAATTAAAGCCTTCATCTCCAATCGGGCAACTTTATCATCTTTCAACTTAATAAAGTACGATGGTATCCAATTCATACTGCTCTGAAGATAAAACTCCTGCAATGCAATCGTTGGAGCATTTTTTTCTGGTTGGATAATGATCATTTTTTGTATGCTGTCGGCCAAAAAATAATGGTTCTCGTTGTCTCTGAACTCTACCTGATAAATATTTCGCACATTAAGCCAACTGGTGCCTTTATCTGTTTTTATTTTCAACATTCCGGTAGGTTGATAAAAATCTGCTATCTGTCCGCTTATGGACTTGTCTGCTTGTGTTCCCAGATTTAGATAAACCGTTGCCTGCTTACCAATATTGCCCGCTAGATACTCTGCTACACTTTCGCAGCGTTTACTTTTTTTCAAAGTATCATTTCGGAAAGTAATACTTCGAATAGGATTGTCTTTAGGAGCGCCAACCCAGTATGCTCCATACAATGCTTTATCCGGAAGCGGAATTATGGCTTTACCATCCTTCGTTTTTACAGTACCTTCATTGACTACCAGCGCAGTTCCGTTTTTGTAGATAGTGACTTTTTTTGCATTAAGGCTGTTTTGAGCAGCAACGCAAAAAGGAAGCGCTGCGGCAAAACTAATGATGAACTTTTTCATAGATGATTTTTTAGATATAGATGAAATATCCGGGAAAATCCACACCTGTTCGAGGATTTTTTACAGTTTTATATTTCCAAATACCTTTTGCAGGATATCGGAAGTACGTGCTACAGGATCTTTTCTGATGCGTGCCTCTTCCTGAGCGATGAGATAAAATAATCCGCTGATGGCCTTGCGCGTTACATAATCAGGTAAATCCGTATTTATTTTTTGCACAAACGGAATGCGGTTGTATTGCGTCATGGCTTGCGACCAATAGCGCGTAGCTAAGGTTTGATCCAGCGCATTTTTGATTCCCGGCTTAAATGCAGTTACGAGCTGTTCAGTAGTAGTGCGCTCCAGGAAACGGGTAGCTGCATCTTGTTGCTGATTGTTTACTATATTAATAGCATCGGTAAGCGTCATTTGTGTAATGGCATTTACAAAGATTTGTCTCGCCTCCGGAGCAGCACGCTCTGCCGCCCTGTTCATGGAAAGTATGATATTATCAATCAACGCGCCGGCTCCCGCCTGCCGCAAGGTATTTTCCATGGCTTTTGCCTGTGGAGGCATCAGCACTTTAATGGCAGCATTCTTAAAAAATCCGTCAACGGCAGACGCTTTGGTAACTGCGCTCACTACTCCGTTAGTCAGCGCCTCTTTAAT
>JAVQWQ010000114.1:7346-7623 GCA_033578915.1 Chitinophagales bacterium
CACGTGCAGCCTCAGCCTCGCTAAAGGCCAACCCACCTCCCTGTTTATTTCCAGATATATTTTGTGCAGCCTGCTGGCCTGCTTTGGCAGCTCTTTCAAATACCGATTGAGAAAAAATTTCTGCCGATAACCAAATAGCAAAAATTGTAAGAAATGTAAGCCTCATACTGTTTTGTTTGAATTCATAGACAGGGAGTGAGCTTCGTTGTAAAATTTCTTTTGCAAGTGTAGTCTTTTTTAACAAAAAACAAAGCCTAAACTTTGGAATCAAAAAATT
>JAVQWQ010000115.1:0-252 GCA_033578915.1 Chitinophagales bacterium
TATTATATGCTGCCATATTGCTTGGCTTAATAGGAATGTTTTCTGATTTGCTTTCAAAATATATTCATAATGCATGGATGAAGCTGACAGAAATTCTTGGATTTTTCATGAATAAGTTAATATTGGGTATTGTTTTCTTTGTCTTTTTAACACCCATAGCACTTCTTTCCAGATTAGCAGGAAGGTCAAACCTTAAGCTGAAAAAACAGGAATCCAGTTACTTTTCAGAAAGGCGGCACACTTATGTGTCGG
>JAVQWQ010000115.1:262-7606 GCA_033578915.1 Chitinophagales bacterium
GGAAGATCTAGAAAAAACATGGTAGCCATGCATCAGAATACCGATAATACCAAAACGTTTTTTTTTAGAAGGTATCCTGCCTTGACCCTATCCATACTTACATTCATTCTGATTTTTATCTTGTTGAAAATTTCAGATGCAATACTGTATCAAAGAGCCTTGCGCTTACAGGGCGAGGCTCAGAAAAATGAGCAAAAACAGCCATTGTGGATTTTTGGACCCATAAACAGAGTAATCCGGTTGAGAGAGCAAAAGCCGATGATGAATGGATTCGTCAAGCCTACGCAAAACTATCTTTCAGAAACCGAAAATCTTGAAGACAAAGAGTATTATTTACACACGGATAATGATGGTTTCATCATACTACCCGATAGCCTTGCAGAAGCAGATAAAATTTTTTTTATCGGAGGCTCTACGACAGAGTGTTTGTTTGTAGATGAAGATATTCGTTTCCCGGCAGGAGTTCAGAAGCGACTTTCGGAAAAAGGTTTAAAAGTGAAGGTTTACAACGCAGGGGTAAGTGGCAACAACTCATTACATAATCTTAATGTGCTTTTGAACAAAATTCTTCCCTATCGCCCAAAAGCCGTGGTATGGATGGAGTGTGTTAATGACTTGAACGTGCTTGCATATGAAGGCAGTTACTGGAACAAAAACATTAATAAAAGTTTGATTATGGATACTGCGCTCATCAGGCAGTATAATGCCCAGTTTCCTCAAAAACAAACCGAGCGCCCTGAAGGAATTCTTAAAAATATATTTCCGTACTTGTCTTTAAGATATGCTATTTTAAAAAATAAATTTCGCGCCAAACAAGTTCCTGAAAACGTTGACGAATGGGCACATGTTGGTCAAGTATCCTTAACCGAAAGAAGAGATTCAGTTAAAATTCAATTTAAGAACACGCTAAAAACATTCATAGAAATTTGCAAGGCCTGGAACATACAACCTATTTTAATGACACAACAAAATCGCCTCACTGCAAATCCTGAGCCCAAGATAGCTGCAGCTTTAACTGCTTTAGAGAAAAAAGGTATCAACTATCAGGATTATCACCGGCTTTATGTCGAAATGAATGAAATTATTCGCCAGACTGCTAAAAATGAAAATGTGTTACTAATTGATCTGGACAAAGAAATACCTAAAACAAATGAATTTATTTATGATGCCGTTCATGTGAACAATAAAGGCGCACAACTGGCAACAGAAATTATCACTAAAAATTTATTACTTCACTTGTTCAAAATCAACTAAAATGGAATTTATAAAAGACTTGCTCCTTTTTTTAAAAGAAAGAAAAAAGTGGTGGCTTGTGCCTATTGTAATAGTTTTGCTTTTAGTGGGAATACTTGTCGTTATTGGTGGCGGTAGCGCAGTGGCTCCATTCGTTTATACCCTTTTTTAATATCTCGATGGCAGCTACATCCGAGAAGTGGGATATAGAAATAAGCTCGGAACAAAAATGGATTGTTCTCAATTTCAGCGAAATATGGCGTTACCGCGACCTGCTTTACATGTTTATCAAACGGGATGTTGTTGCCACCTATAAACAAACTATTCTCGGCCCTCTTTGGTTTTTTATTCAACCCATTCTCACAACAATTATTTTCCTGGTAGTTTTCGGTAAAGTTGCAAGATTACCTACAGACGGAAGCCCTTCTACGCTATTTTATCTTGCAGGTGTGGTGATGTGGCAGTATTTCTCTACGTCTCTTACGGCTACTTCCAATACCTTCGTGAATAATGCGGCAATATTTGGAAAAGTTTATTTCCCAAGAATCATACTTCCTTTATCAACGGCACTATCCAACTTAGTTAAGTTTTCTGCTCAGTTTGTGTTATACATTTTTGTGGTTTTATTCTATGTTTTTAAAGGGGAGATAACATTAAAAATTAATGCAGGGTTATTATTTTTTCCGTTGTTGCTCGTGTTAATGGTTATCAGCGCACTGGGAATAGGACTTATTATTACCTCATTATCTGTAAAATATAGAGATATTCAGTTTCTTACCAGCTTTGGAGTACAGTTGTTAATGTATGCAACACCGGTTATTTATCCGCTTAGTGTTGTTCCTCAGAAACTACAGCCATATATACTTATCAATCCCATGACGGCTGTCATTGAAGGAACGAGGCAAGCATTTTCAGGGTTTGGTAACTTTAATGGAGCTATGTTATTGCCGGCACTAATATCTTCTGTTTTGCTTTTTGTAACGGGTGTTATTGTTTATAACAGAATGGAAAAATCTTTTATAGACAAAGTGTAATATGGGCGATATTGCTTTGAAGGTCGAAGGAATTTCTAAAATGTACAGGTTAGGGGTAACCGGTGCAGATACTTTGGCCGAAGACCTTCAAATCATGTGGAAGCGCCTGCTTGGAAAAGGAGATATACTTTCAAAAATAGATGAAAATGATCGCTCGGTAAAAGGGACTTCATCTTATGTGTGGGCATTGCGCGAGATAAGTTTTGAAATTTTAAAAGGCGATGTGCTTGGAGTGGTAGGTAAGAATGGCGCAGGTAAATCTACATTATTGAAAATACTCTCTAGGGTAACAACACCTACTACCGGAAAAGTTAGAGCTAAAGGACGTATTGCCAGTTTGCTGGAAGTAGGTACTGGCTTTCATCCCGAACTCACGGGCAGGGATAATATATACCTCAATGGCGCCATATTGGGAATGACTCGTGCAGAAATAAAATCTAAATTTGATGAGATTGTAGAATTCTCAGGAGTTGAGCGTTACATAGACACACCAGTAAAACGCTATTCTTCCGGTATGTATGTACGATTGGCTTTTGCTGTTGCCGCTCATCTCGAGCCCGAAATACTTATCGTTGACGAAGTGCTTGCGGTGGGGGATGCCGAATTTCAAAAAAAATGCCTGGGAAAGATGAATGAAGTTTCGAAAAAGCAGGGGAGAACTGTTTTGTTTGTCAGTCATAATATGGGGGCTGTACAGGAATTATGCAATAAGGCAATGCTGCTTCAAAATGGAAGAATGACGGAATTCGCAGAAACTAATAAGGTCATCACTTCCTATTTGAACAGTTTTCGTAACCAGCAAACCAACTACGATTTACGCGAGCATCAAAATAGAGAGGGAAACAAAAAGATATGGTTTACAGGATACGAACTGCTCAATGAAAGAAACGAAAGAGTAGATAGTTTTCTATGTGGCCAAAGCGGAAAAATAGTTTTACACTTTGAGGTAAATATTCCTGACAATATCAATACCTTACATTTTTCTATCAGGGTAAGCGATGATATGGATAAGAATATATTTCATATGTCCAACTCTGTCGCAAATGGTTTAGAATTCAAAATTGATGATAAAACAATGCGCGGCAAAGCCATTTGTACCTTCGAAAATCTGCCTGTTCAGCCGGGTTTGTATTACTTGCATTTTTTTGTCAGCGACCTCCGAACCGTATTTGACCATGTGCACTATGCGGGAAAGCTTGAAGTTGAATCAGGAAATTTTTTCGGAACAGGAAAACTTCCTCCTACAGGCATTTTGCTGGTAAAGAATCATTGGAACTTGAAAACAGAAGAAGCTTTATGAGAGTATTAATTTTGCTGGACGCTTTTAGCCTTGGAGGAGCAGAGAAGCAAGCCTTGCTGTTTGCCAACTGGTTACAAAATACAAAACAAGAAATTGTAGAAGTTTGGGCATTCATGCCCGGAGATGGATCTGCAAAAGCTGTTTGCGACCGATACGGCATAAAAACACGTGTAATAGGGTATTTCAGGGGTTTGGCAAGATATCTGTATCCTTTGCAGATAAGGAAATATTCAAAGCTTTTTAATGAATTCAAGCCCGATGTACTGATGGGTTATACCAATCAGCCCAATTTGTTACTAGGATTGGTTTGGAAACATACCACTGCCAAAACATTCATCTGGGGACAGCAAGGCATAGAAGCTGCCGGATATGCTTTTTCAAAAAAAGCAGACCGAATTGCGATATCCAATACGCCATATTTCATTTCCAACTCGATCAACGGGGCAAACTTCTTAAAGCAGGAATTAAAAATTCCTGAAGAAAAAGTATTAGTAGTGTATAACGGCCCTGAACCGGTTCAACCCTTATTATCAAGACAGGAATGGAGACATAAACTCGGGTTAAAAGATACAGACTTTGTGGCCTTGATGGTTGCGCATATTGCCTTGCGCAAAGACCACGACACAGCTATTGATGCATGGAAAATAGTCGTTGAAAGGCTGCTTCCGGAGAATATCGTTCCGGTTCTTTTGTTTGCGGGTATTTTTGGCGATGCTACGCAGCGCTTGTTCCAGAAAGTGATAGATAACAATCTTTATCCATATATTAAATTTTTGGGCAATGTTCAGGATATTGCCGGTTTAAATTTAGCCAGCGATATTCATTTGCTTAGTTCTCATACAGAAGGGCTGCCAAATTCATTGCTTGAGGCCATGTATCATTCTCTACCCGTAGTGGGCACAGATATCCCCGGCATAAGAGAAGCGTTGGGTGATGAAAACAACGATTTTTTGGTGAAGCCCAAAGACCCGGCAGATCTTGCTGAAAAGGTCATCAGATTGGCTAAAGACATGGAATTGCGGCGGCAAATCGGTGCTAAAAACAAACTGCGAATAGAAAAACATTTCAAACTGGATGAAATGTGCAGAATACATTACGAAATTATGCAAAAAGAAGTCCTCGCTAAATAACTATTTCGATGTGCGGAATTGCAGGTATCATTTCATACCAAAAAGTTTTTCATGAAAAAGATTTGCTGCAGAATCTGGCACAAAGCCTAAAGCACAGAGGCCCTGACGGTTCCGGAATTTTCAGCAACGAGTCAGTATCTCTGGTTCATTCCAGGCTTTCCATAATTGATCCCTGGCTGGGACAACAACCTATGCTAAGCAGCGACAAAGCCATTGCAATAACATATAACGGAGAAATATATAATTTCAAATTACTGCGAAAGGAATTGGAAGAATTAGGCCATTTGTTTCAGACGCATTCCGATACAGAAGTTATTATCGCGGCCTACAGGGAATGGGGGAAAAACTGTGTTAGAAAATTCAGAGGAATGTTTGCTTTTTGTGTGGCCGATTTTGTTCAGAAGAAATGCCTGCTGGCACGCGACCATCTTGGAATTAAACCTTTAGTATATTATTCTAAAAATGGCCTGTTTGCTTTTGCTTCAGAGATACAGTCGCTCAGGCTAATACCCAACTTTGATAAAGAAATTAAACCCGAATCGCTGGATTACTACTTGTGGCTCTCCTATATACCTGCTCCATATTCTATTTTTAAAAATGTATGGAAATTGCCACCTGCGCATTTTATGGAGGTGGACTTTTCTGGAAGAATTTTAAACATTGAAAAGTTTTGGAAAATAGAATACAAACCCAACTATCGCATCAAAACCGGCGAGTGGATTGAAAGAACAGAAACAGTTTTGAAAGATAGCGTTAAGGCGCACTTAGTATCGGATGTCCCTTTTGGGGCATTTCTATCAGGTGGGATAGATTCTACCCTGGTAGTAAAATACATGACCGAAACACTGGATACTCCTGTAAAGGCTTTTACGATTTCTTTTCATGAGCAGGACTTCAATGAGCTACCTTATGCAAGGCAAGCAGCACAAAGTTTAGGTGCAGAACTATATCATGAGGTTGTAATGCCAGATGCGCTCGGCATTTTGCCGGATTTGGTCAAGCATTACGGAGAGCCTTATGCAGACAGTTCTGCTGTCCCTACTTATTATGTTTCAAAAATGGCCAGGCAATATGTGCCCATGGTGCTCTCAGGAGATGGAGGCGATGAGTGTTTTTTGGGTTATCCGAGGTATTACACCTGGCTGCAATTTCTTAAACAAAAACTTGAAGTGCCGCTATGGAAAGCATTGCTTTTGCCTTTGGCTCACGCTCTTTTTCCCCATCGTTATTCGCCCTTGCGGCCTAAACCACATCTCTACAACTTTATCCGATTCACAGAATATTTAAAACTTCCGGTCAGGAAAATACTATGGAAGGCAGACTATCATCATTTCATTCAACAGAGATGGAGAGAGCTGGAAGAGCAATATAATGCCTTATCGGGGGCGCATCCATTGAATAAGGCAAGGTTCGCTGATCAAAACAGCTACATGGTTTACGATATTCTCACAAAAGTAGATATTGCCAGCATGATGAATAGTTTAGAAGTTAGGACCCCAATTATTGATAAAGAGGTATTTGAGTTTTCTGCTACTGTTCCACCTGAGATTTTGATTAACCTGAACGATAAGGACCATACCGATAAATATCTTCTAAAAAGCATACTGGCAAAAACTTTCCCAAGCGATTTTGTTCACAGGAGAAAATCAGGTTTTGGAATGCCTCTGCAACACTGGCTGGATGTTAAAACAGGCAATCTGTTTCCATCTGTTCAAAAAAGGCTTACAGACCCTGGCTCTCCTTTGGCAGAGTATTTTACCAAAGAAGGTATTGACCTGCTGGTTAATAAAAGAGACTATCAAAGACATATTGGAACTGAGCAGGTTGTGTGGCAACTTTTGTTTTTAGACGAATGGCTTTTGCAGCTTAAAAATGCATAAAACAAAAATACTTGTGTTTATACCTTTTCTAACGCGTGGGGGCGCGGAAATGCAGGGCTTTTTACTTGCTACCGGCCTTGCCGGCAAGGGATACCATGTAGAAATATGCGCTTTTAGGAATCAACATGCACAAAGCAACCTGATTCAGGAGTTGGATAAATACCAATTAAATTATTTTGAACTACCTTTTGGGATGGAAGTTTTTTTTAGCAGATACGATACATTCAAGGCTTTATGGAGTTTCCGCAAAATATTAACCCAAAAGAAAATAGATATAATCATACCTTTTACATGGTGGTGCAATTTTCTTAGTGCGCTGGTTTTTCGTTTTGCAGGCGTAAAGCAGTGTTTCTGGAATCAAAGAAGTGTTGATCATCATGTCCCTGTCCGCAAAATAGAAAAGCTTATCCCTACTTCCCGAATTACCTTTGTATCAAATTCTAATCCCGGAAAAAAATTCATCTCATCTCGGCTAAAGGTGCCTTTGGAAAAGATTAGTGTGATAAGAAATGGTGTTCAGATGAAAAATTTAAACCTTAACTATGAGAACGCTTCTGCTCAAAGAGGAGACAATAAATTATTTAAGATAATAATGGTGGCAAATTTCTTTCCAGAAAAAGATCACGCTACAGTCTTAAAGGGGTTAAAACTGATGCTTAACGACAGAACGGATGTGCAGGTTTTGTTTGCGGGAAACTGCGAAAATGATTTCGGCATGCGTGCCAAGTCACTTGCTTTTGACCTGAAACTTTGTGAGCATGCCATCT
>JAVQWQ010000116.1:0-7543 GCA_033578915.1 Chitinophagales bacterium
GAAGACAGCGCCATTCGGGTCTATGATCAGTGCGTTGGTGGGCAACGGAGTGAGTTCAGAGGTGTATGAGAACGGGTTGCTGCGGGCGCAGGGGGATGCGGGCACACATCAGATAACTGGTTTGACCATAGGAGCTCGCTTTGACACCACGCCTAATACTTATTTGATAGGCAATGTAGCGGAGCTTATCATATACAACCGAGTGCTGAGTGCAGGGGAGCGTCAGCAGGTAGAGCAATATTTGCGGAATCGTTATGCGCCGCCGGTGAGTTTGGGCGCAGACACTACGATAAGCAATACCTTTTGTCCGTACACGCTGAGCGCAGCGCGGCCATGGTTCACCACGTACAGTTGGAGCACCGGAGCCACCACACCGTCTATCAGTGTAACGAGGACGGGGGTGTATTCGGTGACGGTAACAGATATATTTGGATATCAGAGCAGGGACACGATAGTGATAAGCCGCCCGGTGTTTGACTCGCTGCGTTTTGTGCCGAAGGTGCGGGAGATATGTTTGGGAGATTCGGCGCGGCTGAGCAGCGGGTTGCCGCTGGCGGGTTTCAGCCACAGTTGGAGCAACGGGAGCAGTTCGAATGTGATATATGCGAAAGCACCTGGATTGTACTGGTTGACGGTTACCGATGCATTTTCGTGTGTAGCGACAACGGATACGGCCACGGTGGTGGTGGACAGCCTGAGTGTACAGGCATCGCTGGGGAATGATACCACTCTTTGTGCAGGTAATAGACTAGGTCTTGTTAAGGGGATGCGGCCGGGGTTAAATTATCAGTGGAACAACGGTTCGTCGAGCCCCTTTATTTATGTTACAGCAGCAGGGGATTATTCTGTAACTGTGCAAAATGCACTAGGTTGCGTTTTGGTAGATACTGTCAGCATAAATCTCAGAGGTATTGCGCCAACAGCAGCATTTAAAGCCGATTCGGTATGTCATAATCAGGCAACCACTTTTACAAACCTCTCAAGCGCAGTTTCGCCTGATTATATTGTCCAATATTACTGGGACTTTGGAAATAATAGCTTTTCTAATGATACTAATCCTTCATTCACATTTCCAAATCCAGGAGACTATCCGGTTAAACTAACGGTATTAAGCGCAGACACCTGTTCGAACGATACAATTGTGAATGTGAAAGTATTTGCAAATCCAGTTGCATTTTTTGATAAAGACACGGTATGCGTTGGCAACTCGGTTGTTTATAAAGACCTTTCTACAATAAGCGACAGCCAATTGCTTGACTCATGGATATGGGATTTTGGAAACGGAGATAAAGCTTTTGTTCAAAATCCGGTTTATGTGTATAATTCATCCGGACAATACGTCGTTAGTCTTCAGGTAGGAACAAACAGAGGATGTAAGGATACATTTGGCCTTAATTTGACAGTACTTCCCGGAGCTCCGGCTCCTCAGCCTTTTTCATCTTATTTACCAGTAGATAGTTTTAATACCCTCTCTCCGTTAGTTGATTTTCGCTGGAATCCCTCAGTAAATGCAAGTTATTACAGATTACAGATTTCGAACGATATAAACTTTTCTTCAAATAAAATTGATACACTTACTTATAATACTCAAATAAGACTCGAAGTAAAACCATCAGACTCCATATATTATTGGCGTGTTCTTGCGTATAATGTCTGCGAAAGTTTTGTCTCCAGTAATCGAAATGTTCTTACTGTAAGTAATTTTATGGCAGGCGGTAAAGTGCTAGTATGGTTGAGGACAGACTCTTTAGTTAATCTTAGCGGTGGTAATGTAGTAAGTTGGGGGGATGTTAGTGGCAACGGTTACGTTGCATCTCAACCTGTTGCTGCAAAAAGGCCAACATTAACTACACCAATTAATTTGTTGAATAATTACAGAGCGCTACAGTTTAACGGTGCGCAATTTTTGAGACTTAATGCAACAACTCAAAATCAACCGCTGGCGCTTTTTGCAGTTTGGAACACTACTGGAACTACTAGCTTTAATACTTTAATAGAAGGTACAACAGCGAATAACAGATATATTTTGCGTCATTCTGGAGGGACAATAAATGCTTTTGCGGGTAATAATCTAATTGAATATCCCAAAGTCGCTCCTTTCAACTTTGTGCTTAACAGTGTTATTTTCAATGGAGCAAATTCTCAACTTTATGAGAGTGGTATTAGACGTGCAATAGGAAATGCCGGAACAAATGTCTTCTCGGGACTGACTATCGGAGCCAGGTACGATTCGCTAGCAAGTTACTTCTTGCTTGGCAGAGTGGCAGAAATAATTATTCTGAGGAATACTATTGATAGCATCACAAGGACCCAAGTAGAAGGATATCTTCGACACAAATATGCCCCCCCGGTTAATCTTGGCCCAGACATTTCTTTTGCCTACGGGGCTTGCGACACCACCTTGCGCATCCGTCCAGGATATACAAGAGTGTTATGGAGTACCGGCGATACAGGAGTGTTCGCCATTAAAGTGCGCAGATCCGGAAAATATTGGGTCAGGGCAACCGATGTGTTTGGTTTTGTTTCATCCGATACCGTTAACGTTTCAGTTCCTTACTCAGGTATTAAACCGGCAAAGGATACTATCATCTGTGCCGGCACTACCGCTGAGCTAAGCTTTGGTATTCAAGGAGCGCCTTACTTTTTTGAGTGGAGCACGGGTGATACAGGGGTAAACTTTATTACAGTTAGTCAGCCCGGCGCTTATTTTGTGAGGGTGAGGGATACCATAGGGTGTACATTAACAAGTGATACCATCAGAGTTTCGGTGGATAGCCTTGAGTATTTCTCTGTCCTTAATGATGATACGATAACCTGTACCAATACTCCGCTTGCGTTGAATCCTTTTATTTATCCTTACAAAAATTTCCAGTGGAGTACCGGAGGAAACAAAGACACGATAATGGTAGCGGGCCCGGGTAAAGTATATGTTACTGTTACCGATGTAAATGGATGCTCAACCAGAGACTCTATCAATGTGAAAGTAAAGGGTGTAGCGCCGGCAGTTAGTTTCAGCTTCAGGAATTTATGTTTTGGAGATACAACTGAATTTACAGATCTCACTACAGTAACACCGCCTGAGCAGTTGGCTCAATGGATCTGGAATTTAGGCAACAGCGATACATCTTATGAACAAAACCCGAAGAAGTATTTTCCTTTTGTCGGCAATTTCAATGTGTCTCTTACTGCTATTACTGACTCGGGGTGTTTTGCAACGGCTACCAGAACTGTATCTATTGGCTCACGCCCCAATCCTTTAGTCAGTTATAACATTTCATGTGCCAATACCTCAACGCTTATCTCTGATTTAAGCACTATCATAGCCGGAGATACAATCAAAAACTGGCTCTGGATTCTTCCTGATGGAAGGACTTTTACCTCAAAAAATATCAATGTAAAGTTTGATTCAGCTGGTGTATATCCGGTGAAACTGATAGTAACTTCAGCAAAAGGTTGTACCGACTCTGTCCGGACTAATATAGAAGTTTTCCCTGCTATACGCTCGGATTTTGTTTATGATAATCAGTGCGAGGACAGGCCCACAACTTTCACCGATATTACTTCTTCTTTCTCTATTATAAGCCGAGAGTGGAAACTGGGCAACACACCGGGAGTGATAAAGGATTCTATTCGCTTCTCTAAAACCTTCTATGAGGCAGATACCTTTGATGTTATGCTTCAGGTGGTCAATGCGATAGGCTGCAGAGACACTGTAGTAAAGCAGGTTGTTATTTATCCAAACCCCGCAGTTTCCATAATAGACACTGCAGGTTGTGTAGGTAGCTCGGTTACGCTTCGCGCTATTACTTCAACGCCCGATTCGATTGTGCGATATGAATGGAAATTTGGAAGTAAATTATCTAAATCTGTTAATCCAACCTTTGCCCTGCCCGATACCGGAATTGTTCCGCTAACTTTAAAAGTTACTACCTTAAGAGGTTGCATTGATTCCACGGCTACGAAGTTTACTGTACTACCTATCCCAAAAGCTAATTTCAGCTTTGAACCTTTCTTTGGAGAGGCTCCTTTTGCTGTAAACTTCACTAACCAAAGCAGCAATGCCTCATCTTTTCAATGGGATTTTGGCAACGGACAAACATCCATAGTCCCCAATCCGGCCACATTATATAGCTACAACGATACCTTTGAGGTTAAACTTAAGGCCTTTAATGAGTTGGGATGCGCTGATTCCGTCAGCAAGAAAATATTGGTCATCCCTACAGAGGCAGATATTGAACTTCTCAATCTTAGCGTACAGAAAAATCCTCTTGCAAACGGATTCACTGCTCTTATTGTTACTGCCCGTTTTGCAAATGTGGGCACGCAGCCGATTGTAAAAGCAAGATTTATCGCTTCGCTTGAAAAATACAATACATTGATTGAAGAGTGGAATGGAATTTTGCTGCCGGGAGAAGTGTTGAACTATACTTTTAAAGCCTCATTCTATCTCTCTCCAAATGCAAGCCAGGATTATGTATGCGTAGATGCCATAGACATTAATGATGGAGTAGAAAAAAATTTAGCAAACAACAGGAATTGCCGTTCAGTTGATAATCAGGTGGTGGTTACCAAGCTCTATCCTAATCCTGCTGTAGGTAAAATATATCTTGATATTATTTCGCCGGAGGAAGTAGATTTTGATTTTGAAATCAGCAATCAGTTGGGACAAAAGTTGTTTGGCAACAGCACTTTCCGCGCTCAGCGCGGTTACAACCAGGTGGAACTGGATGTAAGAAGCCTAATGCCGGGTATTTATCTGCTTAAGGCAACATATCGCGACAACGTAATTATTCAAAAGTTCAAGTTACAGCGATAGCTTATTCATATCATAGATTTTTATATTACGTACCTCTTTTTTCGGAAGCAAATTCCCATTCTTTAAATTACTTACTTGCTGTAATACCTAACGCTTTAGTTCTAATTCTTTTATTTGCAGGGTTGAATAACCAATAGCAGATGAAAATCTCTTATAACTGGTTAAAGGAATATCTGAATATTGCTCTTTCTCCGAGAGATGTTGCAGAGTTGCTTACTTCATCAGGCCTTGAGGTAGAAAGCTTTTATCTGTTTGAAAATATTCGCGGAGGGCTAAAGCAGGTGGTCATAGGAGAGGTAACATTATGCGAAAAACATCCGAATGCGGATAAATTATCTGTTACTAAGGTTAATGTTGGCAGTGGGGATGAGCTTCAGATTGTGTGTGGTGCGCCAAACGTATCGAAAGGGCAAAAAGTCGTTGTTGCGCTGGAGGGGGCTGAGTTATATCCCTTGGGCAGCGATGAGTCGCTAAAGATTAAAAGTGTTTCTATACGGGGAGTTTTGTCGCAGGGCATGATATGCTCCGCAAAAGAATTAGGTATTTCAGCAGAGCATAACGGCATAATGATTTTGCCGGAGAATGTATCTATCGGCTTGCCGGCATCAGAATTCTTTGGCTTATATACAGATGTGGTGTTTGAGATTGGGCTTACGCCTAATCGGGGTGATGCTTTTTCTCACATAGGCGTGGCGCGCGACCTGAAAGCTGTTCTTAATGTAAGGCAAGGTAAAAATTTAAATCTTAAGCTTCCTCGCAGTACTTCCTTGCCTTTCTTAGAAAAAAGCTCACCTATATCGGTAGAAATATTAAATACTGAAAAATGTATTCGCTACAGCGGGCTTTTGATTAATAATGTAAAGGTGCAGGAATCGCCTGCATGGCTGAAAAATAGGCTATCTGCCATAGGAGTGAGGAGTATAAACAATGTTGTGGATATCACCAACTTTGTTCTGCATGAGTTCGGACAGCCTTTGCACGCCTTTGATGCTGATAAAATCAATAATGGTAAGGTAATCGTACGTGATGCGAAGCCCGGAGAGAATTTTATCGCTTTAGATGGAACAGCGCGCAGGCTACACGGATCGGAGCTGATGATATGCGACCCTGAAGGACCTATGTGTATGGCCGGTATTTTTGGCGGGGCCAATAGCGGGGTAACAGCGCAGACCCGACATGTCTTTCTGGAAAGCGCATGCTTTTCTCCGGCCTCCATCAGAAAAAGTGCAGCCTTACATCAGTTGCGCACTGATGCAGCGCAACGATTTGAAAAAGGATGCGATCCTCAAATAACTATCACAGCATTGCTTCGCGCAGCTACGCTTTTGGCAGAGATTGCCGGCGGAGAAATCAAATATCCTGTTGTGGATGTTTATCCGAAAGAAATTAAACCTGCACAGATTAGGTTGACTTATTCTTATTTACGTAAAATCTGCGGATTTGATATCTCAGTTGAAACAACTGAAAAAATTTTTGAGCAGTTAGACCTGTACATACTTGAAAAAAACAATGAAGGCTGGCTTTTGTCGGCACCAACATACAGAGCTGATGTGCTTCGCCCTGCAGATGTTGCAGAGGAGGTGTTGCGAATATACGGGTACAATAATTTCCCCGTACCGGAGAGGATGCAGATTGCAGTTGTATCGGGCAGGAACCTCACTGAACATAAACTCGAAAATGAACTGGCAACAATACTAAATGGCATAGGCTTTACGGAAATTTCTACTAACTCTATTACGCGCGCGCAATACGAGCAAAATGAGCATTTGATACATCAGCAAGTGAAGCTGCTTAACAGCCAGACATCGGAACTGAACTGTATGCGCACCTCCATGCTTTACGGCATGCTCGAAGCCGTTGTTTATAACCAAAACAGAAAAATAAATGATTTGTCGCTGTATGAATTTGGAAAAACCTATCATAAGATGCCTGAGGGTTATATGGAACGTAAACATCTCGCTCTTCTGTTGTGCGGGCACCTGCGTATTCCAAACTGGATTACCAGAGAAGGCAAAGCAAACCTTTATCATTTAAAGGGCGTGATGGAACAACTTTTTGTGAAGAGTGGTATTCGTGATTTCAACTTCCACGATTGTGAATTGATTCCATACTTTAATGCCTTTCGCGTTGAAGTAAAACAGCGCGAGATTGCGCACGGAGGCATGGTTTCGTCTTCATTGAAGAATTATTTCGACCTGAAACAGGATGTTTATTTTGCTGTTATAGACTTTGATTTTCTGCTTGATGCCAAATACAATAATCAGGTTTTTTACGCTCCTGTGCCGCGTTATCCATCGGTAAAGCGTGACCTTGCATTAATTGTGAACCATGATGTGAACTTTAGCCAGATCGTTCATATAGCGCGTGAGCAAGCATCAGAATTATTAACTGAGGTGTCGCTGTTTGATGTTTATACCGGCAATCAGATACCGGAGGGGAAAAAATCTTATGCGGTGAGTTTTGTTTTTTGTCATCCTGAAAAGACGCTTACCGATGAAGAAACAGATCAACTGATGCAGTCTCTCATTTCAGCTTTTGAGAAACAGATAGGAGCAGAAATCAGGAAATAAAATGTTCAAGAAGTTTTTATTTAATCAAATAATTGGGTGAGGGATGCGGAGGGCGCGAACGGAGTGAAGCGGCCGCGGACGCGCGGGCCGGTGGGTTAGGGTGTTTTAGTGTAGCGCCGGGGGGGCGGGGGTGTGTGGCTTCCCCCCAGCAGCCCCG
>JAVQWQ010000117.1:0-7528 GCA_033578915.1 Chitinophagales bacterium
TGAATGAATGGAATAATCTTCCAAAATTTTCATAACTTGTTCTCGTGTAAAGTGTAGTTGTTTCATAATTCTTTTTTTTAATGTTAAAATTAACCTTTCAAAAACAACTCACTTTACACACTTTTTGGGAAAGTATCACATTGCTTAGTAAGAAATACAACTTAAGGTTAATACTACACCTTTTCTACCTGAACTTGTCAGGTATTGCTGTTATCAGTTAATAGAATATTTATCGGTTCCTTTTTCTTTAATGTATTTCGTTGCGATATGACCTATAACAACGCTTCTGCCAACACACTTACAGTGTTGTCGCGGCATTCGGCAAAGCCGCCCGATATGTTGAGTGTAAAGGTTTCAGAGGCGGTTTTGTATTTTATTGTTCCTTTCGACAACGCTGCAATCAATGGAGCGTGGCCATCTAAAATTTCGAATAAGCCATCCACTCCGGGGAGTTGAACCAACGAAGCTTCTCCTTTATAAACCGATTTCTCCGGAGTAAGTATTTCTAAAGTCATGTCGTTGATCTTTGCAGATTAATGATTACTTCGATACTTCTGCAAGCATTTTCTTTCCGGCAGCGATTACATCATCAATCGTACCTTTCAGGTTGAAAGCTGCTTCGGGATATTCATCTACTTCTCCATCCAATATCATATTGAACCCGCGTATGGTTTCCTCTATCGGCACAAATACTCCGGGTATTCCGGTAAACTGTTCGGCCACATGGAAAGGCTGGCTCAGGAAGCGCTGGACGCGGCGTGCACGGTGAACTACTAGTTTATCTTCTTCGCTCAATTCATCCATTCCAAGAATTGCAATAATGTCCTGAAGCTCTTTGTATCGCTGCAAAATCTCTTTTACCCGCATGGCACAGCGATAGTGCTCTTTGCCCACTACATCTTCACTCAGAATTCTCGAAGTGGAATCGAGCGGATCTACAGCCGGATAAATTCCGAGCGATGCAATCTGCCTGCTCAACACGGTTGTAGCGTCAAGGTGAGCGAATGTGGTTGCCGGAGCAGGGTCAGTGAGGTCATCGGCCGGAACGTACACTGCCTGGACAGAAGTGATAGAACCGCGCTTGGTAGATGTGATGCGCTCCTGCATCAATCCCATTTCGGTGGCTAAGGTGGGCTGATAACCTACTGCAGAAGGCATACGCCCGAGAAGTGCTGAAACCTCAGAACCGGCCTGGGTAAAACGGAAAATGTTATCTACGAAAAACAGAATATCGCGTCCGCCGGCGGAAGGGTCGTTCTTATCGCCATCGCGGAAGTACTCGGCAATGGTGAGCCCGCTTAGCGCTACGCGCGCACGTGCACCTGGTGGCTCATTCATCTGTCCGAAAACCAACGTGGCTTGAGACTGGACAAGCTGTGCCGGATCTACTTTGGATAAGTCCCAGCCTCCTTTTTCCATGCTATGCTTGAACGCCTCACCATATTTAATAACATTACTCTCTATCATTTCGCGCAGCAAGTCATTGCCTTCGCGCGTTCTTTCCCCAACCCCGGCAAATACCGACAAGCCTGAATATCGCTTGGCAATATTGTTTATCAACTCCATGATTAACACTGTCTTGCCAACGCCTGCACCGCCAAACAAACCAATCTTTCCTCCTTTAGCGTAAGGCTCTATCAGGTCTATCACTTTGATCCCTGTGAAAAGAACTTCGCTCGAAGTGCTTAATTCTTCATAGGCCGGCGGCTTACGATGAATTTCGTAACCTCCCTCTTTCGAAACAGGTATATTAATTCCATCAATTGGATCTCCGGTAACGTTAAACAGCCTGCCTTTTATAGCATCGCCAACCGGCATTTTAATAGGTGTGCCAAGGTCAACCACATCCATGCCTCTGCGCAAACCATCCGTAGAATCCATCGAAATAGTACGTACAGAATCCTCTCCCAGATGCTGCTGAACCTCAAGAATCAACTTTTGTCCATTGTCGCGGGTAACCTCTAAGGCATTGAGAATCTTTGGAAGCGTACTGCCTTCTGCTTCAAAGCTCACATCTACAACAGGCCCGATTATTTGCTTGATTTTTCCAATATTAGCCATATATGCAAGTAAAGAAATTTTTGGTAGGCCTTCTTTTAAGGCGGTGCGAAAATAGCTCTTTCACCCTAAATTCAAAATTTATTAGCCCTCAGCAGGAAATAATGACAATTGAAGCGTAGCGTATTCAATAGCTATGCATAAACTTATTATTAAAAATTTCCGGCGAGAATAAACTAATAAATTAAAGTTACAGGGCGGACTTCATTTTTAATCTCTCCATTCAGCAGTTTCAGAGAAGCGTGCATCATGTAAGTCCCTTGCGGCTGGGAAGCACCGTTGTAGGTACCGTCCCAAAAGTCAGCATTGTTTTTTTCTTTGTCGAAAACCAATTGTCCCCATCGGTTATAAATCTTTAAAGATAAGAGTGTAGCCACGCTGCCTTGTACCAGTCCGAAGCGGTCGTTCTGGCCATCGTTGTTCGGGGAAAATACGGTTGGAAACTCATATTCTTTGATATTTCGGTTTGTGATTAACGCATGAGCCTGAGCGCTTGACGAACTCCATTGACTTTTGGTAATTCGGTCGTAAGGAGAGGCAGCCTGCGATAGGTCTGCAATAAGATCTTCCCAGCGGGGCTGCCCCTGCCAGCGGCCTATGCTGGAAAAGTTGCCATCGGCCGCAGTTTTGTAGAAAATAGTCATCTCTGCGGGTTGGATATTTCCGGAAGTTTGATGAATCAGATGATAAAAACGGTTATTCACAAACTCTATATTCGGGGCTTTTATATTTACATCTAGGCCATCTGTAGTGGGATCGTTGTGAACAAAGCAGGCATCAAATGATGCCTGAGCCGCAGAAGAAGGCTTTATCATCAGAGGGCGAATAGTTGGGGTGCCGCTCACCGATGAACCTAAAGGAAAATAGTAATCGCTTACAGAAGCCGTGGCACGGCTTAGCCTTCCGTTGGTAGTACTACTTACAAAGGCATCATCATCATAAATTATTGCATTAGGATCAGTGCCGGAGATGCGCAATATGTTATTTCCGGTAGAAAATTCAATCCCGTTTTTCAAAACCAACACATGGGATACAACGGCATCCACATTATCTAATTTTTTTATTGAACCGACCGTTTGCAAGGCTTCGAGCCTATGAAATGTCGTAACTGAACTACCCCGAATATGTTGCTGGCTTCCCAAAAGCTTCACCGTGCTTTCATCAGCGATAAACGTTTGATTGTTCTCCCAGTCTCCGTAAATATTAAAAACCCCGGTGTCGCGGCCCAGAGGCTGGTTGGCAAAACTTCCACCTGTTACAGTAGAGGAATTGATAAAGTTGCCTTTTACGGTAAGACGTCCTGCGTTGCTGATTAGCCCTCCGGTATTATTGTTATTCAGGTCAAAATCTACATATACATCCACATCATCTGAAATCCCAATTACTGCCCCATTGTTGTAAAACACGCTTGATTGGGCATTCAAAAACCCATTGAGTGATAAAACCAATAAAATCAGTGACGATAAACGAACAAACATTTAATTAATTCGCAATAAAAGTAAACTAATTTGCAGCAAATTACAATTAATGCGTAGGCTTAATGTTGCTTTTAATACCTGTTGCTTATAAATCGGTTAAGCTCTTCAATATTGTCGCTAAAGTTAAACACTTCGTTCACTCTGAAATAGTTGCCGGGATCAACACAACGGCTGTAAGCAAATTTGGCAAAATCAAGACGGTTATCCTCAAAACTCATGGTTCTGCATATCTGTGCTATTTGCGCAGCTGTGAGGCAGTTGTTTCCCGCTATACTTTTGGCAGTAGAAAGTTTTGTCTCATCAAAATTCTGGCGATTGATACCTGCAAGGGCATTTTGAAAATCACCGGGCGCCATGGGAATATTTCCGTTACAGCCGACAATTACCGGAGGAGTAGGCATAATTACGGTTCCTGTGGTAGTAGTGGTGGTCGTTGTAGTAGTTGTGGTAGTTGTAGTCCTTGTAGCATTTGGGTCAGCAATAGTAACATTTACTCCGATGCCGGGCGCTCCCATATTGATATTTACGTTGTCGCGGGTTGTACCTGTGGTGGTAGTGGTTGTTTGCTGTATTACTGTGGTGCTTCCCGGAGCCGGAACCGTAACAGAGGGCGGACCGGGTTGGCCATAATGAATAACCGTAACATTCGGAGCAGGCACAAAACCTTGTACCACTGGATTCACCGAAAAAGGTAATAATCCCATTTTGGGTTTACCTGTCTTATCTCGTTTTATGCGATAAGTTACATCCATAAGCGTTCCGTTCTCATCAGCAATGAAGATGTTTCGCGTAATATCCTGATAAGCTTTGTTTTCAAATATTATTTTAATGCTGTAGCGAGGTGCCGTTAGGTCTTCTACGCGGATGTTTGTCTCGGGCTGGTTATTTTGCCTTTCCCCATTGATAATAAGATAGAATTTGTCTCCATCTTCTGAGAAAATGGTTAGATGCCCGACTTGCGAAATGAATTGCGCTTGAATATTTAAAGTGGTAAAAAATATAATGGATAACGTGAAAATATGTTTCATATGAATTTTTTTACTTTGAACAGGAAGTATTAGAATAGTTTATTCATGGCTAAGGCTATTTTTCATTTTTTAAAAAGCGGTGCTTGATTACACCCCATAAAATGGGCAACACTGATATGCCAATTATAGTAAAAATAACTAATTCAAAATTTTTCTCTACAACAGGAATATTTCCAAACAAATAACCAAGAGAGGTTATGCCTGCCACCCATAAGATAGCCCCGGCAACACAGAATGCAATATATCTGGGGTATCGCATACTGCCTGCTCCGGCCACAAAAGGGGCAACTGTTCGGACAATGGGTATGAATCGTGCAATAATTACTGTTTGCCCACCGTATTTCTCGTAATATTTTTCAGTCTGCGTAATGTATTCTCTTTTGAAAAAAAGGATTCGCTCGCGTGCCTTAATTTGAGTGCCAAAAAATTTTCCCACGAAATAATTTACATTGTCTCCCAGCAAAGCAGCGCAAATAAGCAAGGGAATAATAATCCATACATTCAACTCGGCCCCCGGCCTTGCGGCAAGTGCGCCTGCTGCAAACAACAACGAATCGCCCGGAAGCAAAGGCATAACAATCAGGCCTGTTTCTACAAACACGATTGCAAAAAGTATGGCATAGGTAAGTGTTCCGTATTGACTTACTATATTATCAAGATGCTTGTTGAGGTGCAATAAAAAATCTATGAACCACGTGAGATATTCCATATCGGTGGCTAAAGTAATTTATTTTACCATAGGCACAGAAAGCCATATCCTCTTATTGTATTTTAATGATGAGGTCTGACCTTTTTATCAAAAAATCCCTCCACCGTATGTTTTCATTTACTATAAAATACATCACGATAAAAAGGGATGAAAGGGCGAATGAAACTGTAGCAGCCATTCCGGCTCCGCTCATTTCATACTGAGGCGCCCAGACAGAACACAGTGTAACCGATACCAGAATTCCCAAAAGGTGAATAGCTATCATAACAGAATACTTCTCTTTTGCCATCAGATAGCTGCCTAAAACAATTACAAAAACATAAATACCTGTTCCGGGAAAAAGATACTTCACTGCATATTTTACATAGAGAAAGCCTTCGCCAAAAACCTCGCCATATACTTCAACAGGCAACAGAAAAATGGCAACCAAAAACACAAAGGATATAAACAACGACTGCCTCAACCAGCGAAAGGTGGTTGATATGTCGGCTTTTTTAAGCGTGGCTGCAAAGTTGATAGTAGCAGCGCTGCGGGGTAAAATCCACACCGCCTCCAAGATGGAAATGCCCACAGAGTATATTCCTAAACGATATAATCCGCCTTCGCCATATCCGGCTAATATATAGAAGTACAATCTAAGATGAAGTAGCTGAAGTAGCTCGGCAAACTGATAAAAAAATCCTTTCGACAGCATCTTGCCAAGCGGCTTCAATGTGATAGAAAATAATTTGTTTTTGATTTTGGTGATGTAATAAATACTTAATATCAAGGTGAAAACTACAGAGCCAAAATAGGCATGTATAAAAGAAGTGAAATCTTTTTTCTGTAGCCAGTATAGTTGGAAAAATAAGAGAGCGGCAAGCAAAGCAGGCTGTGCAAAGTTTAAAATATTGTACTGTTTATATCGCTGGTTACTGAATAAGATATTCTGGTGAATTGCCACAAAAGCGCTCATCAGGCTTATCGAAATGATATAGATTCCGAAGCGCCAGTCTCTGTTCAGGAAAAAAGTGATTGGCGGCACAATTATCAGCGCACATATCAAAGCCCATATATAGCTACTAAAGAGAACAGGGGTTTCTGGCTCTTTTTTCAGTATGGTAACCAACGACATCCCCCCTGCCACATTTGCTGCAAATACTATTGTGAAAACAGAAGTTATCCATATAGTGCTTTCGCCTTTTGCCACTGGTCCCAGCGAGCGACTTACTGCCAACACTATAAAAAAATTGCAACAGAGCGAAATGTACCTTGCTGCTGCATTCCAAGCTATTTGAAGATTCATGCGATTCAATCAGCTTTTCGGCAAGGTAAAATAAAATGTAGTGCCCTCTCCGACAATCGAATTAATCCATATTCTGCCGTTGTGCAAGTCCACAATTTTTTTGCAAATAGCCAAACCTATACCTGTACCCTCGTATTCTGCCTTGGTGTGCAGCCTTTTAAAGGCCTGAAAAACTGTGTGATAATACTCCGTTGGGATACCCTGTCCGTTATCTTTAACGTAAAATATTGCTTCATTATCTTTTTCTTCTGCACCGACTGAAATTACCGGCTGTATTCCGTTTTTCCTATATTTTATTGCATTCGATATAAGGTTTTGAAAAAGCTGAAATACAAGCGCATGTTTCGAATAAACGTTAGGCAAAGCATGAATTTCTATTTGAGCATTAGTATCGGAGATTGCGCCGGAAAGACTATTCAGAACTTCACTTACAACTTCGCGGGTATTTGTGGGCACAAATTCGTGGTCAGAAAGATTTAGCCGCGAATATTCAAGCAGGTCGTGAATGAGCTCATCCATCTGACGCGTGCCTTTTATAACATATTGAATGTATTCTCTTAAGTCATTGTCTATATTTTGGTTTGCACTTAACTTTTTCTCTATGATAGAAACAAATCCGGAAATCGTTCTTAATGGCTCTTTAAGGTCATGGCTTACGACATAGGCAAATTCCTGCAGATTTTCGTTACTGGCTTTAAGAGCCCTGGTGCGTTGCGCCACGGTTTGCTCAAGGTCTTCGTTTTGTTGCCGCAGTTTCTCTGCAAAGGCAATGTTTTGCTCAAGTAATTTTTCTCTTGATGCCATTATAAAATTAAAGATTAGTGCGCTTATGATAATGCCTCCTAATCCCGTTATGTAATGTACCCAAAGATCTCTGCGTATGAATTCATCATGCAACGGGTGAAAGTAAATAATACCTGCATGCGCTGAAAAAACTATGGCGCCAATCGCTGCGTATATGTAGAATTTA
>JAVQWQ010000118.1:0-7402 GCA_033578915.1 Chitinophagales bacterium
CGCCTGCCGGCGCGGCGGGGGGGGGGGGGGTCAGTTTTAGCTCCCCCCGGCCCCCCCCGGCCCGGGTGGCCTAGACCCTGAGCGAAGCTACGGCCGAGGCCGCAAGGGACACCCCCAAATAAAAATATGGTTTTAAATGTTGTCAATGCCCAAGCGCTGTTCTCTTATATTAATCAAAGATTTAAACATCTCCCAACTTCGATTTTGAGCTGTCAAAAACTTTAGGTTGGTTTGCAAAAGAATGGATATTCAGGCCATCAAAAACCGCTTTGGAATCATTGGCAACGCCCCGGGGCTTAATCACGCCATCAGCATTGCTGAGAAAGTGGCATCCACTAACCTTACTGTTTTGATAACCGGAGAGAGTGGTGTAGGAAAAGAAATATTTTCTCACATCATTCACCAGTTGGGCAGCAGAAGGCATAATCCTTTTATTGCCGTAAACTGTGGCGCTATTCCGGAAGGCACTATTGATTCAGAGTTGTTTGGGCACGAGAAAGGTGCTTTTACAGGCGCTACTGAACAGCGCAAAGGTTATTTTGAGACTGTGGCGGGAGGCACCATTTTTTTGGATGAAGTGGCTGAGCTTCCGCACGGCACGCAGGCGCGCTTGCTGCGCGTGCTTGAGACCGGTGAATTTATCCGGGTGGGTTCTTCAAAAGTGTTGAAAACGGATGTACGCGTAATTGCGGCTACAAACGTCAATTTGCAACAGGCGGTGAGTGCAGGGCGTTTTCGCGAAGACCTGTACTATCGTCTCAGCACGGTGCCAATTTATATACCTCCTTTGCGTGAGCGCGGTGAAGACATTTATTTATTGTTTAAAAAATTCTGCAACGATTTTGCTGAGAGGCACAAGATTGTGCCGGTAAAACTGACTGAAGAAGCCAAACAACTTATTTTGAAATATTCGTGGCCGGGCAATGTACGCCAGTTGAAAAATGTGGCTGAGCAAGTCAGCATCCTTGCACCGGAGCGCGAGGTTACGGCACAGCAACTTGTCAGTATTGTGCCGGATATTGCGCGCAATCAGCTTCCTGCTCTTGTGCCCGGAGATTTGAATGGCAACAATACGTCTGCTTCCTTTTCGGAAAGAGAGATTCTCTACAAGTTGATTTTTGATGTAAAAAAAGACCTGCACGACCTGAAGCAGTTTGTATTTGATTTAGTGAAATCGAAAACCTTAATAGCCCCGCCCGAACATGCGGATAGTGTGGTTTCTGTAACGCTCCCTACGCAGAGTTCTCCGCCTTCGCATCATCCGGTTGTGCTCACACCGGAAAGTAAACCTGTACTTATCAGCGATAGCCCACACTCTTTTGATTCCGGCGAGGTGGTAGAAGAGAGCCTCTCTCTGGCCGAAAAGGAAAAAGAGCTAATTATAAAGGCTTTGAAAAAGCACCGCAATAAACGCAGGGATGCCGCGGCAGACCTCGGCATATCTGAAAGGACTTTATACAGAAAGATTAAAGAATACAATCTCCAAAATTTGTAACCTACTCAAAAAATCTCCAGGTTACGCTTGCTTTGAAGGCCAGATCGGCAGCAGGATAGTATGGAGCGGTGTAATACCCTCTCGGCCCGAAAAGAGAGCTTATATTCTCTAACTTGGCTGAAAACCTGAACCACCTTACTTTGAAATTCAGAAAAGCATCTAAAACGGGATAAAAATTCAAACGGAATCGGTCTTGTAAAATCCACTGGCCGGTGAGCGGAAAATATTCGTTTCCGAAAAAAGGACTGTTGTAACGCAGGTCGAAGCCCACGCTGAGCCATAATACTCTTTTAAAAAGCCTGGTGTCGTAGAAAATGCTGTGGCGGGAGACGATCTGAGGAATACGGATTGCTGTGCTGTTCAACACCGGTTGGTACCAAATATCGCTGTGCAAGTTGAAGCCTTTGATAAACAACTTTGCCGCTGCATGAGCTACCCAAATACTGGCGATATTTTCATCGCTGGCGGGTTGATTTCGCGAATCGAAATAGAAAAAATTTTTCACGAAGAAATATTTCACATCGGCATTTATCGAGAAAATTTTGTGTAGAAAATGATAAGCCCCTCCGGCCGCTAAAACATTTTGTTTCGGAAAGTCTTTTGACCAAAGCAGTCCTCCGCCTGCAAAACTTTGCCATACCCATGGTGATTCGGAGAGGTGATAGTTGAATGTAGCGCTTAGCCTGCCCCATCTTTTTATATCATAGCCTGTAGCAACGTCCAGCAGCAGGTCTCCTTTGTTGTAACCGGCAACATACGACTGCACACATGCATGATACCACCAGCGCGACTGTACTAAGGGGTTGCTTCGTATCCCTGAGCGAATATGTACATTCACAAACCAGTCCTTTCCGCTGATTTCTCTGATGCGATGATAATCTGCCTGCGCAGTCATATACGCCCTGAAGTTATATTGCCTGATTTTGTTTCCGTCCTTAGCTGCCTGACCTGTAAACTCTGCCATCAGCGCCTGAGAAATTTTTGTAATGCCGAGGTTAAAGAGAACTGTATCCGTGCCTTGCCACAACTCTCCATAATAAATTGAATCGGGAGAAGGATCAACGAAGCGATAAAGGTCTCTGCCTATGCCTACTAACAGGCCGGCTTTAAATGTTGGAATTTTTTTTTGAATGAATGAGGTGTCTTTTTTGACAGAAATTTTTTTGCCTAAATGATAGTAAAATGAATTAATCCAGTGCAACTCGTTATAACTTGTTCTTGCTTTTTGAAGCCATACGGGCGCTAGTTGCTTGCTTAAAAAAGTATTTCCCGCCTCGAATACATCCACTCGTGTTCCACCATTTTCACTTACTGCCGGCTTGTTAAGCAACAAAACAGAAAGTAAGGAATAATTTGCAGATGATGGTTCGAAGGTAGCATAAAGCGCAAATCCATTTACATTGGTATTTTGGTTAACATATCCCCCCCTGCTATTGTAGCGCGTAAAATCAACTCCAAACTGGAAATTTTGCTTTATCTGCCCGGCAAACTTTCCATTAAACATCTGCTCATTGCGCTGGCCAATCAGATACTGAATCTGAGAATACGGCCGCATTACTTTGAATATCCTTACACTGTCGTAATGATATCGGTATGCATCAAACTGATTGAAGCCTGAAAGAAAGCCTCTATATTTCAGAGGGTCAAAAATCAGGGGATATGCCGGGCTGCCGGTATTTCCCAAATGCAGGTACTCCGGGCCGGGACGCTGCACGCCATTGTATTCTTCCAGATTATAAATGGTGGAATCTATTCCATACCTGATGAATGGATCTGCCAGATGATGCCATGTATCATTTCTTACGAAGTTTACTTCAACACTGTCCTCGGGGGTTATACCGTGAACCGGTATTTTGCACAAAAAAATTATGGTTAAGAAAATCGAAAGAGGCTTCAATTGTAAAGCATGATAGTTTACATCCAAAGCCAATTATAAGAGATTTTTGTGTTATAAGATTACTGTAAGCTTTTCAGCAAGCCTTCTACAATCGTTCGTAGTTTAGGTTCAGCTTCTTTTGCTGTGTTCAGCACCATTTCGTGAGTAACATGGTCTGCTTTTTCAGGTGGGTATCCGATATCACTGATAACTGATATGGCAAATACCTCCATATTCATGTGCCTTGCTGTAACCACTTCCGGGGTTGTACTCATCCCTACTGCATCGGCTCCCCACATGTGAAACATCCGGTATTCGGCAGGCGTTTCAAAAGAAGGGCCTTGTACGCCCACATACACACCGGTATGGCAGCGTATATTGTTTTCAAGCGCTATCTCAAGCGCGCGATTGATCAAATCTTTGTTATAGGCATTGTTCATGTTCGGAAAGCGTGGCCCTAAAACTATTTCGTTTTTACCTCTGAGCGGATTTTCCGGGTGCATGTAAATATGGTCGCGTATAATCATCAGGTCTCCCAATTCAAAGTCGGGGTTTAGGCCCCCGGCTGCGTTGGATATAAAAAGATGCGTTACGCCAAGATACTTCATTACTCTTACCGGAAACACAACTTCCTGCATAGTATAACCTTCGTAGTAATGTAGGCGGCCGCTCATCGCGATAATATTTACACCACCCAACTCACCAAAAATTAATGTTCCGGTGTGGCCTATCACGGTAGAAATTGGGAAATTAGGTATGTCGCTGTAAGGAAGTTGAATATGAATGTTAATGGCTTTGGATAAGTTGCTGAGGCCTGAGCCGAGTATAATACCAAAGCGATAATCTTTGTTGATTCTTTTTTTGATAAAAGAAGCAGTGGCCTCAATTTTCTCTAAAAGATGCTCCATGCGTACTTTTTTCTAAGGTTTTTGAAATGAATGAGGTTATATCTTCTAAGAAAAGTTTTTCATGATCAAATAAAAAGGCGTGACTCACGGGCTGCACATATATCCTGAAACCATTTTGACTAAACCACTCTTTATAGATTTCCAGTTTTACGGCATCTTTTTCGGTTGTAACAATTATGGTTTGTTCAGGCAAATGCGATTTCATCTCTTCCAACCGTTCAAGATTGGCTTCGGAGTAGTGGTGGTGATCTTCAAACCGTAGCTCAAAAACATTTTTTCCTTTTTGTTCAAAATATTGTTTCAACGGCAAAGGATTGGCTATTCCGGTGAGCAATATTACGTTTTTAAAATCTTCTTTAAAGTGTGTGTTGTTGATTTCCAGTAAATCTTCGTACACTAATGTGGAAAAGTATATTTTTTGATATCTGAAAGGTTTTATTTCACTAATAATTTTTTCCGCTGATGCTTTGGTCAAATTGGCCGGACTTTTAGTGATTACAATAATATCAGCCCGATGATAATTTTTTTTGCTTTCTCTGAGCCATCCCAGAGGAAAAATTGAATCCCGTGTAAATAAGTTGTCATATTCGGTTAAAAGTAGCATTAAACCGGGCTTAATTGCTCTGTGCTGAAAAGCGTCATCTAACAATATCACATTCGTTTCGGGATAAGCATCCAGAAGCAACGGTACTCCAACAACCCTGTCTTCGCAAACACATACTGGCGCTGAGGGGAATTTTTTCTTTAACCACAATGGCTCATCGCCTGTTTGCCACGCCTGAAATGACGGTTCTACATTGAGAAATCCTTTTGTTTTTCTTCCATATCCTCTGCTCAGCACTGCAACAGAAAATCTGGGCAAAAGATGCTGCAACAAAAAAGCAACCATCGGTGTCTTTCCCGTGCCGCCAAAACTTAGATTGCCAATACCAATAACGGGAAATTCAAAATAAACTCTTTTTAAAATGCCTTTGTCGTATAAGCTGTTTCGTATAGTCGTTATCAACCAAAAAAATGCTGCCGGCAGGCCCAGGAAAATTAGTTTTATCAATCTTTAAAATGATTTATATGCGTAAATATAGAGAGCTTGAGTTCAAAAACCTGAAAGCGGTAATCCTTGGAAAAAAGTTTTTTAATAACAAATAAACTTAAATAGTAAAAGGTATTAGCTTTTTGCAAGCGCAACAAATATTGCCTCACAAACCTTTCATTCGGAAATTTTTTTTACAGATTTGCCTTTAATTAAAATGTTTTAATCTTATTCATGCAACTAAGTGAACAAGAAATAGTTAGAAGAGAAAAACTCAAGGAATTTGAACGGTTGGGAATAAATCCCTACCCCGCAGAAATGTTTGAAGTAACCGCAAATTCCAAACAAATCCTCGAAACATTTGAGTCTAATCCAGAAAAGGACTGGAATGTGTCTATAGCCGGCCGCGTTATGGCAATTCGACTCATGGGAAAAGCGGCTTTTGCCGTGCTCGAAGACCAGGAAGGGAAAATTCAGATATATGTATCAAGAAACGACTTGCTTCGTGGAGAGGATGCTACATTATGGGATGAAGTTTTTAAAAAATTACTTGACATTGGCGATATCATAGGCGTTAAGGGACATGTGTTTAAGACCAAAACGGGCGAAATCACCGTGCATGTACACGACTTGAAATTTCTCGCCAAGTCGCTGCGGCCTCTTCCTATTGTAAAAGAAAAAGATGGTACAGTTTACGATGCCTTTTCAGATCCAGAGTTGAGGTATCGCCAGAGATATGTTGACCTGATTGTGAATCCGGGAATAAAGGAAATTTTTATCAAGCGAACGAAGATGATTCAGATAATTCGCGATTATCTGAATTCCCATGGAGGGTTGGAAGTAGATACGCCTGTCCTTCAGCCGATCCCAGGAGGCGCAGCAGCCCGCCCTTTTATTACACATCACAACGCACTAGACATCCCTTTATATCTACGTATTGCCAATGAATTGTATCTCAAAAGGCTTATTGTAGGCGGATTTGAATTTGTTTATGAGTTCAGCCGCAACTTTCGCAACGAAGGGATGGATCGCACCCACAATCCGGAATTTACTGTACTGGAATTTTATGTAGCATACAAGGACTATTTCTGGATGATGGATTTCACTGAAAAGTTATTCGAAACACTGGCCGTAAAATTGCACGGCACCACAGAGGTGCAGGTAGGCCAGCAGATTATCAGCTTTAAAAGACCTTTCAAGAGAATTGCGATTGTAGATGCTATAAGCGATGCAGCAGGTTGCGATATATCGCAGATGAACGAAGATGAATTGCGAGTCCTATGCCGAAAACACCACATAGAAATAACCGATGCCATGGGCAAAGGGAAACTGATTGATGAATTGTTTAGCGCTTTGTGCGAAAAAGACTTGCTGCAGCCTACCTTTGTAATTGATTACCCGATAGAAATGAGTCCGCTCACTAAAAAACACAGAAGCAAGCCAGGGCTTGTCGAGCGCTTTGAGCTGATTGTTAATGGTAAAGAGATTGCTAATGCTTATTCGGAGCTTAATGACCCGATAGATCAACGTGCACGATTCGAAGAACAAATGAAATTGCTTGAGCGTGGCGATGATGAGGCAATGTATATAGATTATGATTTTTTGCGTGCTCTGGAATATGGTATGCCTCCGACTTCAGGAATAGGTATTGGAATAGATCGCCTGTGTATGCTTATGACTAATCAGCACAGCATTCAGGAGGTTTTGCTTTTTCCACAAATGCGGCCTGAAAAATTTTAATTATCTCTTTTTATAAACTCAACGAAAGGTTACAAAAGTTCCTCATCACTGAAACCATAATAACTCCATCGCGTAAATAAAGAAAAATACGTTCTATGAGGGGGCATGCGCAACTATTTTCATTAATAGTACTATACCCATTTTTTGCTTTCTCTCAGGCTGAAAATTTTCTGGAGCAAGGACAGGTAGCATTGCGCGAAGAAAGATACACAGATGCTATAGCCTATTTCACAGAAATGATTAAATTAAATAAAAAAGATTGCCATGCCCATGTTTTGCGGGCGCGAGCATACAAGAGTACTGAACAGATTCATGAAGCTCTTAATGATCTTAATGCGGCCTTTGCGCTTCCA
>JAVQWQ010000119.1:0-7293 GCA_033578915.1 Chitinophagales bacterium
TCGATTTTATTGGCTTGCAAAATTATTTCCGTACCGTTGCGTATTATCTTGGATTTGTTCCAATTCTTAACGGACTTAATGTCCCTGCAAGAAAGCTGGGCGAAGTAACAGAGATGAACTGGGAGGTATATCCCGAAGGTATTTATCGTATCTTGAAGCAATTTGCTGCCTATCCCAAGGTCAAAAGAATTTATGTGACCGAAAATGGCGCTGCTTTTCCCGATAACGTGGTTAACAACGAAATAAAAGACTATAAAAGAATTGAATTCCTAAAGTCGTATTTAAAAAATGTACTCAGAGCTAAGCGTGAAGGAGTTAATGTGCAGGGGTATTTTATATGGTCTTTCATGGATAACTTTGAATGGGCTGAAGGATATCGCCCCAGATTCGGCATCGTTTATGTGGACTTTAAAACTCAACAACGTATTGTAAAAGAAAGCGGAAAATGGTTCAGCAATTTTCTCGCTGGCGATTGATAGTGATTTGATGTTCCGTTATGAACAACTTTTCCATGAATGAAGAAGGATTTAGTAAGGAAGAAAAAGCTGTATGGAATGCTATTACTCGATTTTGCGCTTATAAAGAAAGATGTGTTGATGATGTTTACAGAAAACTGATTCAGTTAGGAGTATCCGAAAATCAACATCATTTCTGGGTAAAAAGGCTGGAGAGTTACGGTTTTCTAAACGAGAAAAGATTTGTTGAATCGTATGCACTTGCCAGAATAAATTTAAAAGGATGGGGTTTATTAAAAATAAAAAACAAGCTGTTAGCCAAAAATATCGAGCCTCTTATAGTAGATGAGGTTTTGAAAAAAATAAAAGACACATTAAATATGGAAGAGAAATTGTTAAGTATTGCTCAAAAGAAATGGTATAAAATCAAAACAGAGAGCATTCAGGCAAAGA
Organism: Chitinophagales bacterium; assembly: GCA_033578915.1. GTDB lineage: Bacteria > Bacteroidota > Bacteroidia > Chitinophagales > LD1 > UBA7692. Next base: position 909 of record JAVQWQ010000119.1, read on the forward strand.
AAGCAAAACTTGCTCGTTACTTACACTCAAAAGGCTTTGGATTTCAGGATATATATAAGATACTCGAAAACGATATTTTTCGTTAATCTGCTGTTAATTTCAGCAAGCCCTTTTAGATTAGCCATTGGTGAAAAAACTTTTTTTATTTTTTGTACTTATTCTTTCAGGAGTTCTCCTTGCACAGCCCGGGCGAGATGAGGCGCTTGCAGCAAGTTACTTTCAGGAGGCTGAGTATGAAAAAGCGGCAGAGTTGTTCCAACAGTTATGGGAAAAAAACGATTTTTCCCCAAAGTTTTATTCCTCCTACTTCAAGTGTTTGCTCGAGTTGAAACAATATGATGCTCTTGAAAAAGTTGTAAAAAAGCAGATAAAGAAATTTCCGAATTCTCCGCAGTATGCAGTTGACTTAGCTTATGTTTATAAACAAATGAATCAACCGGATAAAGCAAAAGAACAACTGGATAAACTTGTCAAGAACCTGCCTGGTCAGCCCAGCTACATCAAAGAGCTCACTACTGCCCTTGAAGTGTACAAAGAATACGATTATGCCATTCAGGTTTATGAAAAGGCATCCAGACAATTCAATAATTCTCCCTTGTATGCGCTTGAAATTGCAGCAGCCTATGATGCTAAAGGAGATGTTGCAAATGCTGCAAAAAGCTATATCAATCATGTAGAATTATTACCGGGCAAGGCTCAAGTTGTCAAAAACGCGGTGATGCGCTCTCCCAACATCACTAAGTTGTTAAATGAATTGGAAACCCAACTCTACACAAAAATTCAAAAAGGCGGGGGAGATGAATGGCTGAATGATTTTCTGATTTGGATTTATATACAAAATAAAGACTTTGAAAGCGCCATGCTGCAAACCAAAGCGATTGACCGAAGAAAAAATGAAAACGGCTTCCGTGTCCTTAATCTTGCGCGTATGGCTCAGGAAGAGGAGTTTTTTGACATTGCTGCTGACGGATATGAATACATCATTTCAAAAGGAAAACAAAATCCCCTTTACTTTTCAGCCCGAACAGAATTACTGAACTGCCGTAAAGAAAAAATCAGCAAGCGTATTAACGTTTCTACACAGGATTTGCTTGCTTTAAAACAGGCATATGAAGACTTTATTGAAGAGGCGGGCAGAGGCTTTCAGTCTGCTCAAAGCATGAAAGAACTGGCAGAGCTCTATGTATTTTACCTTCACGATGTTCAGGCAGCTATTAAGCTATGCGAGGAAATAATTCAGATGCCGGGCATTTCCCAACAACTCAGAAATAAAACCAAACTGCTTCTCGGAGATTGCCTGCTTATAGATGGAGATATTTGGGAAAGTTCTTTGCTTTATGGCCAGGTGGATAAACAGGAAAAGGACTCTCCGCTTGGCGAAGAAGCAAGATTTAAAAATGCCAAGCTTAGTTATTTCAAAGGCGACTTTGAATGGGCGCAGACACAACTGGAAGCACTAAAAGCTTCAACCAGTGAATTTATCAGCAACGATGCTATTAATCTTAGCGTTTTTATCATTGATAATCTTGGCCTGGACAGTATCACCACTCCACTACAAATGTTTGCACAGGCTGAGCTTTTGCTTTATCAAAACAAGCTCGATCAGGCGTATGCAAAGCTCGACTCAATAAAATTACTCTATCCCGGTCACGAACTGTATGATGATATTCTCTACACGCAGGCTAAAATTTATTGCGATAAAAAACAGTTCTTACAAGCTGTGCCTTTGCTGGAAGAAATTATCAAATACTATAAAAAAGACCTGAAAGGCGATGATGCCACTTTTTTGCTTGCTGAAATACATGAACAATATCTAAACAACAAAGACAAAGCGAGAGAATTATATCAATCTATCATAACCGATTTTGAAAACTCTTTGTTGGTCATAGAAGCGCGAAAAAGATTCAGGCAATTGAGAGGAGATAAGATTTCTGATTAGTGTATATGCGAATAATAGTTCTTGTTCTCTTGTTGGGCTATCTTTTGGGAAGTTGTAAATCTCAAAAAACTGATATAAAAAATGGGAGGTCGGCCTATGAGAGAAAACTTTATCACATAGCGGCAGGCTTGTTGCAAAAACAATATGACAAAGAAAAAAATCCCCTGCGCAAGCAAGAGACTGCTTTTTTGGTGGGCAGGTCATTCGATAGAAATAACCAGCCCGAGAATGCAGCCTATTGGTATTTAAAAGCTTCTAAAGAGTATGGTAATTACACTGCTGAAGCGCTCTTCAGATATGCTCAAATGCTTAAAAAACAGGAATTGTATGATAGCGCTATAAATGCTTTTACTCAAGCATAAAAAATCAGCAACGCTTTCAATACCAAAAAAGAAATAAAATCAAGCAGGGATGCGCTCAAATGGAAAAATGAGTTTACCAGAGTGCGCGTTCAGAATTTAGAAAAAATCAACTCGCCTCAGAGCGATTTTGCTCCGGCACTTTATCAGAATAAATTGGTTTTCACTTCTTCGCGCAGTGAAGCAGAAGGCGCCACTATCAATGGCTGGACCGGCGAAAAATTCGGAGACCTTTTTGTGGCGGGCAAAAACAACCAAGGCATGTTTGTAAACCCGGCATCATTTAGTAAAGATATAAATACCGATGCATACGAAGGCTCAGCATGTTTTAGCCCGGATGGGAAAAGTATATTTTTTACTCGTTGCAAAGCCGCCGACAAAACCAGCCAATATTGTCATATTTATTTTTCTACCTTCGATGGTGTTAATTGGAGTGAGCCGCTCATGCTCGAGTTATTTCCGGACACTTTTAATGTAGGGCATCCGGCTATTTCTAAAAATGGGAAGTTGTTGGTTGTTTCGAGTGATTATAACGGTTTCGGAGGAAAAGACATTTTTTACTTTACAAAGACAGACACCGGCTGGAGTAGGCCATCCAACGCAGGAAGTACTGTAAATACTACCGGTGATGAAATGTTCCCATGGCTCGATGAAAAGGATAATCTATACTTTGCTTCTGATGGATTTCCCGGCATGGGAGGGCTCGACATCTTTAGGGCTCAAAGACTAAAAAACGGATGGAAGCAGGCAGAAAATCTCAAATATCCAATAAACTCGGGGGCAGATGATTTTGCTTTTATCATTGAGAAATACCGCCCCTCTTCGGATGATGATACTGTATTGATGACCGGCTATTTTTCGTCTTCGCGAAAAGGAGGCAAAGGAAGCGATGATCTGTACCGCTTTGATGAATTATGGATAAATCAATACGAATTGCGCGGCAGGGTAGTAGCCAAGCAGTTTGAAGACCCTCAAAATCCCGAAAGTAAAGTTCTGGGCTTAGTACCGCTTCGCCTGGCAAAGTGTGTGCTGGCTAATGAAAATGGCGATTCATTGGGTGTATTTATAACAGACACAGCAGGTATTTTCATTTTTCAACTTAGCCCCAATACTAATTATCGTATCACAGCCTCCAGAAATGAATATTTTTCAAATGTAGCCGCAGTAAGCACAGTGGGGAAACGAAGCAAAGATTCTGTTTTAATAACTCTATATACTGAAATTGAACTTGAAAAAATTTTCACAACCAAAGAGATTGTGATTCCAAACATCTATTATGACTATGATAAGGCTACTCTGCGTCCTGAATCTATGCAAGTACTCGATTCGCTGGTTGCCTTTTTCAATCAAAATAAAGCTATCAATGTAGAAATTGGTTCACATACCGATAGTCGAGGAAGCGATGAATATAATCTTCGATTGTCTCAGGCACGTGCACAAAGCGTTGTTGATTACCTTATCCAAAAAGGAATTGACCGCTCACGGCTTATTGCCAAAGGCTATGGAGAAACAAAGCCGGTAAACGGATGTGTAAACGGTGTGAACTGTAGCGAAGAGGAACATCAAAAAAACAGAAGGACTACTTTTCGCGTTACGGCTACAAACTTTACGCTGGAGTCTATAGAGCCTACACAAATCAGGGTCGTGCCTAAGCCCGGAGAAGAAGATGAGAGCGAAGAGTAACTGATATTTTTCCAGAAACTTTGATGTGTAAGATGTTTTAATGTGCCAACTGTTGGTGAAGCTTGAAATCCAATAAAGAATTTGCTGTCTTTAATCATTTTTTGCTCAATTAAAAGTTATATGTATGAGCTCAATTAATTTGACACAACATATTTTGTAAATTGTAATCCATAGAGAATCTTTCGCTTTTATAATTTTGCCATAAATTTTGAGATAGATGAGAAACGCAGCAATAATTTTATCCATTGCAGCAGTTCTTTTTTCTTCTTATCTCTTAGTACGCTTACAGCAATTGTCGAAAGATTATGAGCTTAAATTTCTTTCATTAGAAAAGAAAATCAACGAACTAGGAAGCCAGTCTTTTTTACAGAATGCTAACTCTGTTCAAAACCAGCAACTACAGCAGCCTCCTTCTACTCAGCCGCTCACTAGCATTGCTTTCGACCGTACTGAGCATAATTTTGGAACAATAAATCAAGGACAAAAAGTAAAGACTAAATTCAGGTTTACCAACACAGGAAAAGAGAACCTCGTTATTCAAAACGCTATTGGTTCTTGTGGATGCACGGTGCCCAGTTATCCTAAAGAGCCGGTTGCGCCCGGCAAATCTGCCGAGCTTGAAGTAGAGTTTGATAGCAGCGGAAAGGAAGGTGAACAGACCAAAACGGTTACCGTAGAAGCCAACACTGAACCTAAACAAATTATTCTCACTATAAGAGCTAACATAAAAGCCCCTAAACCAGCCTCCTGATGCCGCGTATTCTTGCTCTAGATTATGGGAAAAAAAGGACAGGTGTTGCAGTATCCGATCCTCTAAAAATTATTGCAACAGGCCTGGATACAATAGCTACTACAGAATTAAAAACATTTCTGAAAAATTATATTAGTGGTGAGGAAGTAGAAGCCTTAGTTGTTGGTAAGCCATTGACAAAGAAGTTTGATGACAACGACCTGGAGCATGATATAGAGCTTTTTATAAAGTGGTTTAATGGTTGTTTCCCCGCAATTAAAGTTCATAGAATTGATGAGCGTTTCACTTCTAAAATTGCATCACAAACAATTGCAACTGGCGGGCTATCAAAAAAAGAACGTCAAAAAAAAGAACTCGTAGATAAGGTTAGCGCAGTTATCCTTTTGCAGAATTTTCTTGAAATGAAAAGAATTTGGGGATAGGTTTCTGCAATCTCTCAAACAACCTTATCCTAAAACAACTTAAATTCATAATTGTACAACATTTGCTTCTTTCTACTCGTTTCATTATCTGTACATTTGCTAAAATTTGAGTGATGGACAGCCGGAGACAACAGAAAATAGGGGGACTTATCAAAGAAGAATTTACTGCCCTGCTGAATAAAGATTACAAAGGATTTTTTGGAAAGGGCCTTATTAGTGTAACTCAGGTTAAAGTTACTCCTGATTTATCCATAGCGCGTTTTTACATAAGTATGTATAATGTAGAGGATAAAGAAGCTGTTCTGATGCGCTTCAGGGAACTTACTAATGAGTTTAGAGGTAAATTGGGTGGCAAACTTAGGCATCACCTGAGAAAAATTCCTGAAATGGAGTTCTTTATAGACGATACCTTAGACTATGTGTTTCACATAGAAGAAATTTTTAAAAACTTAAAGAAGTAATCTTATTCTTAATTTAATGAACTCCCGATTTGTATTGAGTAGCTAAACCAGCAATCAATCCTTTGAATTATGGTTGTTGAAACTTTACCTCGTGTAGTAATAAAATTTGCAGGTGACAGTGGAGATGGTATGCAACTTGCAGGCAACGAATTTGCTACCGACACAGTCCTTTATGGTAACGATATAGCCACATATCCCGACTTCCCGGCCGAAATACGGGCGCCACAAGGCACCATACCCGGAGTTTCAGGATTTCAGCTTCACTTAGGTAGCTCTGAAATAGACAGCCCCGGCGACAATTACGATGTGTTGGTAGCTATGAATGCTGCTGCCCTAAAGGTAAATTTAAAACATTTAAAAAAGGGAGGACTCATTATAGCAGATAGTGCCGGTTTTGAAGCCAAAAATTTAAAGTTGGCAGGCTTCGATGCTCAGTCTAATCCTCTCGAAAGTGATTTGGTAAAGGAATACAGAGTTCAGGTTATAGATATTTCTCGGCTCACCAAAGAAGCATTAAAGCATACAGGTCTAGATGGTAAAATAATAGACCGATGCAAAAACATGTTTGTTTTGGGCTATATTCTTTGGATTTTTAATCGTTCTACTGCAAATGTTGAAAAGGATATTCACAGATTATTTTCTGCCAGGCCTCAAATCAGAGACGCAAATCTTATTGCACTCAAAACAGGATATAATTTTGGTGAAACCACAGAAGTCGCTGTTTCAAAAATAGATGTCCCGCCCGCGGCAAAAGCCCCCGGTGTGTATCG
>JAVQWQ010000120.1:0-271 GCA_033578915.1 Chitinophagales bacterium
AAGCGACAGCGTACCCCGTAGCAGCCCGGCCTTTGCGGCCGAGACCCTGAGCGAAGCGAAGGCCGAGGCCGCAAAGGACACCCCCTATAAGTAAAAATTATTCAATGGATTACTTTTTGAGCTGCACCATGTACCCATATAAGACCCATAAAAATTTACAATCTTTTATTCATTGGCTTGCAACAATAAGAGTATTTTCGCCTGTCTTAACAAAACGGCTGCAGAGTTGTTGAGCAAGCTATACGATGAAATATCATAACGCGCTTGTATT
>JAVQWQ010000120.1:281-7269 GCA_033578915.1 Chitinophagales bacterium
CGAAGGCTATGGGCAAAAAGCTGAATCGAGATTTACATTATCCGGCTACCTAAGAGATTCTGCCAGTGGTGAAACGCTGATTGGCGCCACCTTGCTGGTGGTTGAACTGAACAAAGGTGTTGCCAGCAATGAATACGGCTTTTACAGCCTAACGCTACCTGCAGGAAATTACACCATAAAAGTGTCGTACATAGGTTACAGAAGCGAGGTGCGCTCCATAGCGCTGGACAAAGACCTGCGGCTAAACTTTGCACTTCAGCCTAATGTGATTGAAACTAAAGAAGTGGTTATTTCTGCTGAACGCAAAGTTAATGTCGAAAGCAGCCAGATGGGAAAACAGGAGATAAAAATCGAACAAGCTAAGACCATCCCTGCGCTGCTGGGCGAAGTGGACGTGTTGAAGACTTTGCAGTTGCTACCGGGCATTGCGAGCGCGGGAGAAGGAAACAGCGGATTTTACGTGCGGGGAGGCGGGCCAGACCAAAACCTGGTGATGCTAGATGAAGCGGTGGTGTATAACACAGGCCACTTGTTTGGTTTCTTTTCGGTATTTAATGGAGATGCCATTAAAAATACAACGGTGATAAAAGGCGGAATGCCTGCTAAGTATGGCGGCAGAATATCTTCTGTAGTGGATGTGGCGATGAAGGAAGGTAATATGAAGAGATATGAAGTAGAAGGCGGTATAGGCATTATAGCATCGCGACTTACTGCGCAAGGGCCGCTGTGGAAAGATAAAATGTCTTTTATCGTATCGGCAAGAAGGACTTATATTGATGCGCTGCTCAGGCCTGTTTTGAAAGATCTTGAAGACGGACGCTGGGCCGGAAACGGATATTATTTCTACGATATCAACGCTAAGTTTAATTATAGGATAAGCGACAAAGACAGAGTGTATGTAAGCTCGTATTTTGGGCGTGATGTTTTCAATTTTACCGCCCCCGGTGGTGGTTTTGGATTCAATTTTCCATGGGGCAACCGCACAGCCACTGTGAGGTGGAATCACTTGTACAGCGATAAATTATTCAGCAACGCAACTTTCTGCTACAACGATTTTGAATTCAACGCAAGCACTCAGTTTCAGGGAGTGAAGTTTAATGTAAACAGCAGCGTGCGCGAGTACACCGGAAAAATAGATTTCGATTATTCGCCGGTGATTGGCCACTTTATGCAATTTGGGGCACAGTACAACTATCATATTTTTACACCATACCAGGCCAGCGGCAGCGCAGGCACCACTACGTTTAACAACACCAATAAAGCGCCTAAACATGCCCATGAAACAGCAATTTATTTCCTTGACGATTTTGATGCTTTCCGATGGCTTAAGATAAATGCAGGCCTGCGCGCTTCAATGTTTAACTTTGTAGGGCCATTTGAAAAAATAACATTCGACCGCTTTGGAAGGGCTACCGATACGCTGCGATTTGCCAGAAACGAAAACATAAAGACCTACTGGGGTTTGGAGCCGCGCCTAAGCGCACGATTTAAAACCGGCCAGAGCAGTAGTGTCAAGTTAGGCGTTACCTGGAATCAGCAATATATTCACCTGGTTTCTCAATCCACCACTACGCTGCCGGTAGATTTATGGGTGCCCAGCAGCTTGAGAGTGAAGCCGCAAATAGGCATACAATATGCGCTTGGATATTTCCGGAACTTTAAAGACGATATGTATGAAACCTCCGTAGAGGTCTATTTCAAAGACATGTATAACCAAATCGAATACGGAGAGAGCGCAGTAGGAGAAATCAGCGTGGATGTGGAAGATTTGTTCACCTTTGGCAGAGGCTACAGCACAGGCGCTGAATTTTTTGTAAAAAAAGCAATAGGCAAGTTTACCGGATGGATTGGATATACCCTCGCGTGGACATGGAGAAAATTTCCTGAACTTAACGAAGGCAAGCCCTTTTACGCACGTTATGACCGCCGGCACGACCTAAGCGTTGTGGTGATGTATGAAATCAACAAACGCTGGAAAGTAAGCGGTACATTTGTTTTTGCTTCAGGCCAGCGCACAACTCTTCCGGTTTCATTTTATCTTCACGAAGGTAAGCCTCGCTTTATCTACGGGCCGCGCAATTGGTTTCAACTGCCCCCCTATCACCGCTTAGATTTAGGGTTCACCTATACTATTCCGCATAAAGGAAATTACTATTCAGACATTACCGTGAGCATATATAACGCATACAACCGATTGAATCCTTACTTTATCTTTATTGACCCGGATGGCGACCTCAACTCTCAACGCAAAGAAGATGGAACCGTAAGAGATGCTAATTTTCAGTTCGAAGCCAGGCAGGCTTCACTTTTTCCAATACTTCCTTCCATTACATGGAACTTTAAGTTTGGTTTTGATTTAAAGAAAAAAGCTAATCCGTGACTATGAAAAAGGGCGCTTCAAAATTTATTCATTTAAAATCCCTAGTTGCAGCGATTTTGGTGTCCTGCCTTGTTGCTTCGTGCACCAAACAAATAGACGTGGAAATACCTAAACAAGATGCTCAATTGGTTGTAGAAGGGAATATTGATGTTGGCCAGCCTCCTTTAATTTTTCTAACAAGGTCGCAGAATTTCTTTGGTAATATCAATGTGAATGACCTTTCATCTTATTACGTTCATAACGCGCGTATCTGGGTAAGGCACGAAAACGATTCCGTTCAGCTCGCAGAATTCTGTCTTAATAATTTGCCGCTGACCCAACGCCAAAAGGAAGACCTTTTGAGAAGTTTTGGTTTTCGGATATCAGACTCGCTGCCACTGCCCAACGTATGCCTATACTCAGTGCCCGATCTATTTTCCTGTATCCTTAATGGAGGGTGTTCTTTTACCGGTAAGTTCAACAGTAAGTATCACCTGCGCATTGAAGCCGATGGAAAAGTATTAACTGCTACTACTACTATCCCCAGGGCCATCGGCATAAAATCGCTGGAAGTGAGGCCACGGCCACGCCCTGTGGAGAACGATTCGTTTGTTTCGGTCTTTGTGAACCTCGAAGTGCCCGATACTTTTGGAAACTTTGTGCGCTACTGGACAAAACGCAACAGCGAGCCATTTTACCTGCCCGCTAGTCAAAGCGTATGGAGCGATAAACTTTTTGTAGGGTTGGATATAGCCCTTCCGCTGGAAAGAGGCTACCCGCCGCGGGCAAACGTTAAGCCCGAAGATTACTCTTACTTTCTGAAAGGCGATACCGTAACGCTTCGCTGGGCTAACATAGACAGCCGCACCTACGACTTCTATAATACGTTGGAAAATGACGGTGGACAAAGCCCTTTTTCAAATCCCGTAAGAGTTCTTAGCAATATCGAAGGGGGCGGCCTGGGCGTTTGGGCGGGATACGGCTCGCAATACTACACCATAATTATCCCCAGGTAAAACTTATTTTCTATATCCTTCGAAGGGAATCAGGTAAAAATCGTAAGGATTTGTTGTATTGGTGGCCTTACCAGTAATTACGATACGGTTGGGAAAAATTTTGCCTTCGCCTTTTACCAAATATTTATCCGTACTTCCACCAACAGATGCCTGTACATCAAACGTAAATACTGAATCATCTTTCAGAAAGGCCTGGGGCACGATGAGATATGGCGCTGATTTTCCTAAAACATACTGAAGTGAAAAAGAGTTATTGTCCACTCTTTTGACAATTACATTGTCGTAAAAGCTATAAGCGGAAGGAGCAAAATATGTGCCTTCAAAAATGGATGTCTTATCTGTTTCGCGCTTGCAGGCAGCAAGTGTGAACAATACACTAACAAAAACAACTATTACATAATTCAATTTCATAACGTTATGATTGCGATTTTTGAAATCATTTGCGGCATGAACTTAGCTATATAATTTTTTTCTTTTTTGAGTAGTATATTTTTAATCTTAATTCATTTTTGCCAATCATACTAACTGAAGTTCAAAAGAAATAAAAATGAAAAAAATTCTTGTTATCGCGGGAATTCTGATACTGCTTTTAATAGGAACACTTATAGCCGTCCCCTTTTTATTCAAAGATAAGATTAATGCTGCAGTTAAGGATGCTATTAATGAAAATGTAAAAGCTCGTGTAGATTATGGCGACTTTTCTTTATCGCTGATAAAGTCATTTCCTGACTTTTCTTTTTCCTTATATAATCTTTCTGTATTAGGCATTGATGAATTTAAAGGCGATACGCTGGCTTATCTGCCAGAGTTGCATTTTACGATTGACCTTATGACTGTAATTAAAGGTGAGAAATACAAGATTAAAAAGCTGGTGCTCGAAAAGCCTTTGATTCAGGCCATAGTGAATTATAAAGGCAAAGCCAACTGGGACATTTTTAAATCTAAAGAAGAGAAGAAAAAAGAATCTGAAACACCATTTGCAGCAGAAATTAAAAAAGTTGAAATAAAAAAGGGTCGTATCATTTACAACGATCAAAAAGAGAACATATTAGCTCAAATCAATAATTTAAACTTCACCGGCTCAGGGGATGTAACGCAGGATGTATATCTGTTTTCTACTTTGACATCTGTTGAAGAGCTGAGCTTTCGAAGCGGTGCAATAAAGTACCTGAACCGTGCCAGGTTGAACGCTCAGGTTGATATGGAAGTAGATAGCCGTAATTCAAAATACACATTTAAAGACAACAAAATTGAGTTAAACGCACTTGCCCTGCACTTCGATGGATTTGTGCAAACCAAAGACAAGATACAAACAGACCTTACCTTTTCTGCTCCGCAGAACACCTTCAAAAATATCTTAAGCATGATACCTGCAGTTTATTTGAAGGATTTTGACAAGGTGAAAACGGACGGCACTTTTTCGCTTAAAGGCAAGGTAAAAGGGATATACGCAGAAGACAACTATCCTGCATTTGACCTGGACATGAACATTCGCAATGCTATGTTTCAGTATCCGGGATTGCCGGCATCCGTAAAAAATATCTCTATTGACATTAATGCCACTAAACCGCAAGGCACTTTAAACACGTTAATAGTAAACATACCTGACTTCAAAGCCACAGTAGGAGCCGAAAGCATAGCAGGTAGATTAAAAATAAGAACACCTGTCTCCGACCCTGATGTAGATGCCTCTGTAAAGGGTAAAATCAACCTAGCTAATGTGCCTTCTTTTTATCCGTTGGAAGGAGTAAAAAAGATAGAGGGATTACTGATTGCTGACCTTGATTTTCAAGGCAAGCAAAGTGACATAAACGCCAAGAGGTATGAGAATGTGAAGGCAGATGGGCAATTGGCGCTCACAAATTTTGTTTACGATGCCGATGAAACACCGCTTCCTGTTCGAGTCGGCAATCTCTCACTAACCTTTAATCCCAGGAATGTTACACTTAACGGGCTGCAAGCCAACATAGGCCGAAGCGACTTTCGCGCAACAGGAACACTGGATAACTTCATGGCGTATCTCTTTGGAAAAGGAGATTTAATTGGCACGCTTAACCTGCAATCCAATATACTTGACCTGAACCAACTATTAGGAACTTCTTCTGATAAAAGCGCTGCAAAAAAAGATACTGCAAGCAAGTTTTTTCGCGTACCTAAAGCAATAGATTTTACTGCGACTGCATCTTTCGGAAATGTTTTCTACGACAAGCTTCAGCTCAGCAATGTGGCCGGAAAGGTGATTATTAGAGATGAGGCGATAAACATGGAGCAGCTCAGCGCAAACCTGCTTAATGGAAGCGCAATTATTACTGCACGATACAATACTAAAAATCAAAACTATCCTGATGTTACCTTTTCATATGATATCAAAAACTTTGATATTCAGCAAACCTACCGATTGGTTGACATGGCCGGTAAGTTAGCCCCAATCATACAATTTATTCAAGGAAGTTTTAGCAGCGACCTGAAAGGAAGCGGCCGCCTAAATCCTGATATGAGCGTGGACATGAATACGCTGAGCGGAGACGGCAAAGTAGAGATCGTTGAAGCCAGATTGATAAATCCTCCTATACTTCAAAGAGTTGCTGAAGTAACACGGCTATCGAGACTCAACAACCTTGAAATCAAAAATGGTTGGACAGTATTGAAGTTTAAAGATGGGAAGGTAGAGGTAGAGCCCGGTACGCTGCGGCTAGGTAGTTATACTCTTGCCTACCAGGGAAAAAACGGATTTGACCAGCGAATTGATTACGACCTGCGCTTTGATGTGCCGCAGAGTGAGCTCGGAGGGGCAGCTTCAATTGCACAAAATATGTTGCCAAAAATTCCGGGCGTAGCCTTCAAGATGCCTGAAACAGTTTCATTCTTCTTAAAGGCAACAGGTACCGCTACCAAGCCAGAGGTGCGGTTAGTACATGTGGCAGCCGGCAGTGGAACTTCGCCGGTGCAAGATATTAAAGAACAAATTACCAATACCGTTGAAGAAAAAGTGGAGGAAGTAAAGAATAAAGCTATGGAGGAAATTGAAAGACAAAAACAAGAAGCTGAGCAAAAAGCCCGCGAAGAGGCGGAGCGTATTAAACGCGAGGCGGAACAAAAGGCTCGCGATGAAGCAGAAAGATTGAAAAGAGAAGCAGAAAAGAAAGCGAGAGAAATTTTCAAAAAGCCGTGGTAAATTTTGACTTGGTTAACTAATCGTTTGATTGTATATACATTTTTATTGAATTAATTAATATTGGTTATATATTCACGAACGCATGAGTCCGGTTGATAGCCGGTTTCGCGCACCACATGCTCATCATCGTTTGATGAGCTTTTTTTGTTGTGATTTGCTTTACTCGTAATCATATTAATTTTTTCAGCGGAACTCATGAACCCGCACAAGGCGGGTTTCAATTTTCGTTCTTTGCATAGGGACTGTCAACTTTTATGTTGAACTTTTAAAAAAGTTTTTCGTATATTTGCATCAGACGAGTCCGGTACCTAGCCGGGTTCGCCTGCCACAAGCTCATCAGACAATGATGAGCTTTTTTCTTTCATATAACTTTTGTTGTGATTTGCTTTACTCGTAATCATATTAATTTTTTCATCGGAACTCGTGAACCCGCACAAG
>JAVQWQ010000121.1:0-7249 GCA_033578915.1 Chitinophagales bacterium
TGACTTTGGGTTTAGCAAACTCAAGCCTCATCATAAAGACCGAATCAATGTGCTGCTGGGCAAAGAAAACGACCCGGCAAAAGACTGGAATGTGCGCCAATCTGTAATTGCAGTAGGGTCAGGAGGTCTTTTAGGAAAAGGATACCTGAATGGCACTCAAACGAAGCTAAATTTTGTACCCGAGCAAAGCACAGATTTTATTTTTTCATCTATTGGAGAAGAATTTGGTTTTGTAGGCAGCTTGCTTCTCATTGCTCTTTTTTCAATACTGCTGTATCGCTTGATTTATATGGCGGAACGACAAAGGAGCAAGTTTAGTAGAGTATATGGTTATTGCGTTGTGAGTATTATTTTCTTTCATTTTGCTATAAATATTGGTATGGCCATAGGAGTAGCTCCTGTTATTGGTATCCCGTTACCTTTTATTAGTTACGGAGGTTCGTCTTTGCTGGCATTTACCATCCTTCTGTTTATTTTTCTGAGACTGGACGCGCAGCGTCTGGAAATTCTGCGATAGAGTGTTGCACCAAACTTGATGTACATGATTGAATTTAATGAAGAAGGAGTGGTAACAAAAAGTACCGGAAGCTGGTACACTGTTGCTTTGCAAAATGGGAAAAAACTACAAGCACGACTGAGAGGAAATCTACGCCTAGATGAACGCGATACCACAAACCCTGTAGCTGTTGGCGATAGAGTAATAATAGCAGAAAACGAAGGAGATTACGTTATATCAGAAATCCTTCCCCGAAAAAACTACATCGTTCGTCAATCGCCAAAACATCCCAAAGCACGTCACATAATAGCTTCAAACATAGACCAGGCAATATTGATCGCCACAATCACAATGCCTCGTACCAGCCCGGGATTTATTGACCGGTTTCTGCTTACAGCCGAAGCATATCATATTCCTGTTATACTCGTGTTCAACAAAAACGACCTGATCACTGGTGATCATGATAAACATCTACGCGATACATATTTTCAGATTTACAGCCCTATTGGATACAAAATATTATTCACTTCCGTAAAAACAGGAGAAAATATAAATACGCTGAAAGCGCTGCTGAAGGACAAAACTTCATTGCTGGGAGGGCACTCCGGAGTAGGTAAATCCTCGCTTATTAATTTTATTGAGCCTTCGCTTCAACTAAAAACTCAACCAGTGTCTAGCTACACAGGAAAAGGATTACACACAACGACTTTTGCGGAAATGCATTTTTTAAGTTTTGGCGGATGCATTATAGACACTCCCGGGATAAAAGAATTTGGCGTTAGCGGATTTTTGCCTGAAGAGGTTAGTCACTATTTCATCGAAATGCTCCCTTACCTTCCGAAATGCAAATTCAATAATTGTCTGCACGATAATGAACCAGATTGTGCGGTAAAGGAAGCCGTCAATCAAGGTAAGATTCACTCTCAGCGTTATTCATCATACCTCACACTACTTGAAGAGGTAAAGCAAGCACGAAAGGACTGGGAATGATATATTAGTAAAAAAGCAATCTAGGCTATCTTAGAATAGCCACCGTACCCGTAATATTTTCCTCTGAACCATCAAAATATCTCACTTTAAGATAGTAAACATATGTATCTAATTGAACAGGCGACCCTTTAAAAGTGCCATCCCAAGCCGAAATATTATCTAAACCGTTTTTCTGTGCCGGGTTTTCGTATATAAGATTGCCCCAGCGATTATATATTTTAACCTGTACTTCTTCTGCTCCCAGAATATCAAACACAAACTTATCGTTTAACCCATCACCATTAGGGGTAATGGCTGTTGGGATAAAATTACTTTTACGGTTTAGCACTTTTATCAAGAGTGTATCGGATGCCGTACATGAATCTTCATCAAATACTGTTACGCGGAAGAGTGTCGTTACTTTAGGAGCTACAGTAGGATTGGGACAAATTGTCGAGTCTGTACAATTAGAAAAATCAAACAAGGCTTCAGGCTCCCATAGATATTTTATTATTGGTTTTGACGAAGCAGCTACTGCTTTAATTTCTGCCGTCATCCCTGTTAATAATTCTACTTTATCACTTTTCAGGTTTACGTTCAGATTGCTTAAAGAATTTATGTTAAACGATGTTGCTGCTTCGCAACCCCTTGAATCGCGTACTAACAAGGCATAATTGCCCGGCAGAAGTCCATCAAATGAATCATCGGTTTGTAAAATACCATTTAAAGAAAAAATATAAGGAGGTTGCCCACCGGTTACAATGGCTCGAACGCTTCCCGAACCTACAGAAATGCATCTTGAACCCGTTGTAGAAACACCAAGAGATAACGGCAACGGCTCGTCTATGAAGCCGGAGACCGTTGCAGAGCATCCATTAAAATCGGTAACAGTAACTGTGTAAGTGCCTTCAGAAACTGCCGAGAGGTCTTCATTAGTAGTTCCATCACTCCACAAATAGAAGTAAGGCGTAGTGCCTCCTGTTACGGAAAGATCTATTAATCCTGTACTATCGTTGAAGCATCTTGGTTGACGAATATTAGATATCTGGGCAATCAATGGCCTTGGTTCCAAAACAGGAGCGCTAATATTGGAAATACAACCCGAAGCGTCCACCACAGTAAGTGAATATACGCCAGGTCCTAATCCGGTAATAAAATCTGTGCTTGCAGCATTACTCCAATAATACTGATATGGAGAAACGCCCCCTTGAACCCTCGTGTAAATGGCTCCATCGTTTGCGCCAAAACAGGAAACGTTCCATACAGTATCCACGACAAGGCTCAAAAAACCCGATTGCTGTATCGTTGCACTCACAGAAGCCTGACAGCCATTGTTGTCTTTTGCAATCACAGTGTAGTTTCCCGGAGAAAGATTAAAGAATGATGAAGAAGGCTGATAAGATATTCCGTTGATGGAATACTCATAGGGAGAAACTCCCCCGGAGGCGCTCACAGTGATAATTCCGTTACTACCTCCTGCACAAGTTACATTTCTTACCGAATCTACGACAAGCGTTAAAGCATATAATACAGACACATTCGCCGAAGCAGATGCGGTACAATTATTCAAATCTTTGACCAATACTGTGTAAGATCCGTTGGCAAGATTGTTGAACACATTAGAAGTTTGAAAAGGCCCGTTATTTAAACTATACTGAAAACCACCGTTTCCTCCTGTTGCCTGCACCACAACAACTCCATTGCTGACACCACTGCAACTGGCAGATGTAGTATTAATATTTAGGGTGATTGGCGCCGGGCCGATAATAGAAACAGGATTTTGAAAATATACCTGACTACAACCCAAGGCATCACGAACTACAACGTTATAAGTACTGCCGGAGTTTAGATTAGTAAACGAAGAACTTTGTTGGTATGTAACTCCATTGTCAATAGAAAAATTATAAGGCGCTGTTCCTCCGGAAACGAAAACCTCAATTGACCCATCTGCTGATGACGGACAAGTAATATCTTTAACATTTACATTAGTAATAGCAGGACGCGGTAAAATATTGACAATAGTAGATGAAACCGCAGCGCATCCACCAACCGATACATTGTAGCTTATTGTGGTACTACCTGTAGAAACTCCTTTAACCAAACCATTTGAATTTATAGTTGCCACAGTAGGGTTGCTGCTGCTCCATGCGCCTCCCGGAGCTATGTTACTAAGCTGAGCGCTATCGCCAAGACATATTTGAGTATTACCGGAAATAGGTGGGGCATTTGGTATTGGGTCAACATTGATATTTTTTGTTACAGTGGTGGTTCCACATATACCCGTAACGGAATAACTGATAGTTACCGCGCCGGCAGATACTCCATTGACTACTCCCGAAGTATTTACGGTAGCCTTGCTTGGATCGCTGGTTGCCCAGGTGCCTCCCGGAGTATTATTAGATAAGGTAATTGTGCCTCCGGTACAGACGTTGGCAGGCCCGCTGATGGTATCTACACTCGGAGGACCTATTACATTTACTTGCTGTGAAGCTACAACAGTGCCACATTGGTTACTCACACTGTATGTAATTGTTGTTGTGTCGGGCGATATAGCCTGCCACAGGCCTGTAGTAGGATTGATATTGGCGACAGCGGGGTTATTACTAGCCCAAACTCCTCCTGGCAAACTGTTGTTTAATTGAGCTGTATTGCCGGTACATAAAGTAAATGTTCCGGTTATGGGCGGAACCGCCGGGGCCGCAATAACAGTGATAGGGAAATTCTCTGTGCTGGTGCCACATGAATTAGATAGAGTGTATGAAATAGTTGCATTCCCGGCTGATGTGCCAGTAACTATACCGTTGCTGTTTACGGTAGCTATGGCATTATTGCTGCTAGACCATATGCCTCCTGGAGTACTGTTGCTAAGCGTAGTCGTAGCTCCAACACATACGCTTGGATTGCCCGTAATAGGCGTTAGCGCAGGAGCACCGGTAACAGTAACGGTGAATGAGGAACTGCTATTTCCGCAAGTGCTGGATATGGTGTAAAAAATCGTTGCAGTACCTGGGCTAATTCCCGTAACAAGACCTGAACTGTTTACAGATGCGACCCCGCTATTGCTCGAAGACCATGCTCCTCCGGCCGGCGAAGCAGAAAGTTGAGTTGAACCATTAACACAAATGTTGTTGTTTCCTGTTATTGGTCCGGCTATAACGCTCGTTGCCGGGGATATAACAATTCTTCCATGCTGGCCAGGACTTCCTGTATTTGCCGCTGTTGAAGAGCCGCGAGAGCCACCACCTCCAAATTGGTTGTTATTGTCCGGATCAGAAGAATTTCCAGCGGTGAAAACGCTGCCACTGTTGCCGGCCTGTGAAGTAATAAGAGTTCCGAGGCCAGGCCCAATAGAGAAAAAAGACGACCCGCCACCCCCACCACCACTGTTGTTACCTCCACTATTACCACCTTCACCTCCATAGTATCCTCCTCCGCCACCTCCCCCGCCATAGGTTTGGTTACCTATATTTTCTCCATTTCCTCCAAAAAACTGCCCGCCATCGGGTGCATTGGTACAATTCTGCGTGCCTGTAGGTGTTCCACCGCAGCCTCCTGAACCGGTTGCACAACCATCGCGATCTCCGCCTCTTGTTCCGTTACCGCCAACGGCTCCTCCACCGCCTCCACAATATCGAGTACCGTTTCCAGAATTGGTACCGCTTCCACCACCTCCGCCACCTCCACCGGCTGTGGCCAACTCAGTCGAACCTCTTCTTATTGCACTACGGCCACCTCCGTTACCACCTCCTCTATCCTCTTGCCTTCCGATACCACCTCCGCCAAAGGCAGAGCTCCCGTTAAATGCACCACTGGAATTTGCTGTTCCCCTTGCGCCCCCTTCTCCGACAATTATAGTCAGAGTCTCTCCGGGAGTAACACACAAAATACCTTCAACATAAGCGCCTCCACCACCGTTACCGCAATTGGTATTGTCGCCAGAACCACCCCCTGCTCCCCACATTTTTACACGTATAGCATTAACACCCGGCGGAACGGTGTAGAACTGATTACTGCCTGTGAAATCGAAGATTTGCGTCTGACAATAAACATTTGTACTTGACGTTAAATGATGAAAAATAAACAGTATAAACTGTATTAAGAAAGAATATCTAATTGAATGTGAGCAATTAAGAATTTTCATGAAATTAATTTTACATAATAATAATGACAATTTAAATAAAAAAACAGTTGCTAACTGAATAATCAAACTTTTAAACTAAAATACTATGAAATATCTATAACATAATCCAAATCTGGGACTCAAAATATTAATGTTCTTACACCTCAAATGAGAGGATACCTTCAAATAACATATGAATGTTTTAAAATATACACACTAAATTCGTGATGTGTTTAAAATTTACGTTCAATTATTTAGAGTTATTAAATAATCCTATTTTAATTTAGAAACCGAAGGGCCTGATGCGCAAGATTCAATTGGTAATAATTTTCGTTTCATTAACAATGTTATTTATCGCCGGCTGTAAAACAACAAAACATATCATTGAAAGCAATGCAGAGGACCCCGTTGTAGAAGATACACTCGGTGAAATACAAATTTCTTTCCCTAAGGAAAAATCATACAGAGCTGCCTACTCGATTGAATTTGATTTGTTGCATACTAAGTTGGATGTGTTTGTTGATTGGTCAAAACAGCATTTGCCGGGTAAGGCATGGCTCACCCTAAAACCTCATTTCTATCCAACCGATAGTTTGGTTTTAGATGCCAAAGGGTTTGATCTGAAAGAAGTTTCTCTTGTATCAAAAGATGGCTCACGAAAACCGCTTTCTTTCAGCTACGACAGCCTGAAACTAAAAATTCGCTTCAATAAAAAAATATATGCACACGACACATTACAATTATATATTGAATATACTGCGAAACCCAACGAGCGCAAGTCAGGCGGCTCTGCAGCCATAGCCAGTGATAAAGGTTTGTTTTTTATTAATCCTTTAGGTGCAGAAAAAAACAAACCTACTCAGTTATGGACACAAGGAGAGACCGAAGCAAACTCATGCTGGTTCCCGACTATTGATGCGCCCAATCAGCGTTGTACCGGAGAAATATCCATCACATGCGAAAAGAAATATTTAACCCTATCTAATGGCCTGCTGACCTCCAGCGTAGATTTAGGAAATGGACTCCGCAAAGATACATGGACTATGCGGCTACCTCATGCTCCATATTTATTTATGATTGTTGTTGGCGAATTTGCAGTCGTAAAAGATAAATGGCGAAACATAACAGTAGATTATTATGTAGAGCCTGAATATGCACCCTACGCAAAAGATATTTTCGGCCATACTCCTGAAATGTTAGAATTTTTTTCGAAAAAACTCGGATATGATTTTCCCTGGCCAAAATATGCGCAAGTGATTGTGCGCGATTATGTAAGCGGAGCAATGGAGAACACTTCCGCATCCTTATTTGGCGAGTTTGTCATGCGCACCCGACGCGAATTGCTGGATAACAATTATGAAGATATTGTAGCCCATGAATTGTTTCATCAATGGTTTGGAGATTTGGTAACCTGTGAAAGCTGGAGCAACCTTCCTCTTAATGAATCTTTTGCTACATATGGTGAATATCTCTGGGCAGAGCATAAGTATGGCAAAATGGAAGCCGATAAAATGCTTTACCAAAACTTAAAAAGCTACTTCGATGAAGCACAAACAAAGAATGAAACGCTGATTCGTTTTTTTTATAATGACAAAGAAGAAATGTTTGATAGGCATAGTTATGAGAAGGGAGGACATGTGCTGCATATGTTGCGAAAGCTAGTA
>JAVQWQ010000122.1:0-7247 GCA_033578915.1 Chitinophagales bacterium
CAGCTGTATTACATCAATGTTTTCTCATTATAGCGGTTGATGAATCTTCTGTTTCTGTTTCCGGTTGTGCAATTGACAGATCTGTACATTTTGTAAAAGAAACTGCGCTTAAACACAAAGTGGACTTTTTTAATCGCTTCTTGATTTACGTATTAAAAAATGAAGAAATTTTTATTCATAAATGGAAAGAACTGTGGCTGTTAAAACAAAAAGGGCAAATTGATGAGACCGATGAAGTGTTTAATATTTGGACTACAAGACTTGGCGAATGGAGATATAAACAACTCATACCCCTTTCTGAATCACCGGCCAGGTCTGCATTATTGAGCACTCCCAACGAAATTTCCTTTACGCTTTAATGCAACAGACAAATCATCTGCCTGCCGGGCAGTTGCCCCTTATGGAACATTTTTTCACCATTCAGGGGGAAGGTTTTCACTCTGGGAAACCTGCTTATTTTCTCAGGCTGGGCGGCTGTGATGTAGGCTGTGTATGGTGCGATGTAAAAGAAAGCTGGGATGCCAACGCACATCCTTTGACTCCAGTTGAAAATATGCTGGAATCAGTACTCGCATCTAAGGCAGACACTTGCGTAATTACGGGTGGCGAACCGTTAATGTACGAACTAACAACGCTCACTAAGTTGCTTCGCGATAATAAAATCAGAGTACATCTGGAAACATCCGGCGCCTATTCACTTACAGGAACGTGGGACTGGATTACAGTATCGCCCAAACGATTTAAATTACCCTTAAAAGAAAACCTAAAAGCAGCCAATGAACTAAAAGTAGTAATATATCACCCTAATGATTTGCGGTGGGCAGAGCAGTTTGTTCCGCAAACAAGCGAACAATGCCTCTTTTTCCTGCAGCCCGAGTGGAGCCGCTTTAATGAGATTATTCCTGAGATCATCGCTTATGTAAAACAGAATCCTCACTGGCGTATCTCGCTTCAAATTCATAAATTCATGAACATACCTTAAAGCTATTGCATATCAAAATCGAAACCGACATACTTATTATTGGTGCGGGGCCTGCCGGCCTTGCAGCATCTCTTTATCTTGCTTATCATGGAGTGTCTTGTGTAGTAGCTGAAAAAAATTCCTTTCCACGCGATAAAATTTGTGGAGATGCGCTTAGTGGTAAGGTGCTGGAGGCACTAAAGAAAATTGACAGCTCTCTTGTTGATTCCCTGAAGGATGCACCGTTTGCACTGCCATCCTACGGAGTTACTTTTGTAGCGCCCTCAGGCCGATCGCTGCGGCTGCCCTTCAAACCGACTAACTCATCTCATCAGCATGCACCGGGATTCATTTCAAAGCGATTAGATTTTGATAAATTCTTGTTTGACAAAGCGAAACAACTTTCCGAAATCACCATATTGGAGCAAACCGAAGTCAGAAAATATCATCGCATAACAAGAGGTTTTGTAGCAGAAGATAAGAAAGGAAACACTTACACAGCAAGATTAATAATTGCTGCCGATGGCGCTTATTCATCTTTTACAAAAGACATAGCCGGCCTTCAAAGCCTGCCACAACACTATTGTTATGGCTTAAGAGCTTACTGCAAAGGTATTACAGATTTAGACGATGAAAATTTTATTGAATTGCATTTTATCCGCGAAGCGCTGCCGGGATACTTCTGGATATTTCCTTTGCCCGGAGGCGCTGCTAATGTGGGCATCGGCATGCGTGCAGATGTTTTGAAAAAGAAAAAAGTAAACTTGAAAAAACTTTTCTTTCGTCTGATAGCGGAGCATCCGGCGTTGAAACAACGCTTTAATCATGCTGAATTCACCGAAACTGTAAAACTTTATGGCCTGCCGCTTGGATCAATAAAAAGGCCTATCTCGGGCCATCATTACATGCTCTGTGGTGATGCAGCTATGCTCATAGACCCTTTTACCGGCGAGGGTATTGGCAACGCTTTACTCAGTGGAATCTTTGCTGCACAACAAGCTATTCACTGCCTGAGAACAAATAACTTTTCAGCTCAGGCCATGAAAGGTTATGATGAAAAGGTTTATCAAAGACTGGGAAGGGAACTCACTCTTAGTTACAGGCTTCAGCAATTAGTAAGGCATCCCTGGCTTTTTAATCTGGTCGTGGATAAAGCCAACAAAAAAGATGAATTGCGGGAGTTAATGATGTCTATGTTTGAGGATGTACAGGTTCGTTCCAAGTTGAAAAATCCCATGTTTTACCTTAAAATGTTATTTTAGCAACGCACAGATTTTCAGATTATGGCCAATAAATTCATGAATGTCTATCTTTTTGCCTGTTGCCTTGTGGCTGTGTTTTTACACGCCGATGCCATGGTGCCAAAACAGAAAAAGAAAAACAAAACCCAATATTTCGGAGAAAAAATCACCAAAGACAACGCTATTGATGCTAAGGAATTACCCGCTTTGATGGAAGGAAAAGAGAAAGAAAACTTTAAAATTAAAGGCAAGATAAGTGAAGTATGCCAGGTAAAGGGCTGTTGGCTTACTGTGGATATGGGCAACGGTAAGAGCATGCGAATGACCTTTAAAGATTATGGATTCTTTGTTCCTAAAGATGCCGGAGGAAAAACTTTTTACGCAGAAGGCGAAGCCAGGTATAAAACCATAAGCGTAGAAATGCTGCGTCATTACGCAGAAGATGCCGGCAAAAGCAAAGAAGAAATAGAAGCAATCAAAGAACCGAAGCGTGAGTTGGTTTTTGTGGCCAAGGGAGTTATTATTGAATAATGAAAAATTTACTCATACCCTTTATATTTCTGCTTGCCACTAGCGGGTGCAACTATCCTACTTCTGCACGAATAGAAAAAATATCTCCCAGCGGTAAGGTTAAAGTAACTATTGAGGCCAGCCGACTTGCTGGTGTAGAACCATGGAAGGTTACTATGAAGGTAAAGGCTTACAATTTTAAAGAAGGCCAACTCACTACAGAAATTACCTCAGATTACCTTGACGAAAAGACAGTTTCCTTCAACTGGTTTGAAGAAAGCAGCGCAGATATTGTTTTCAAACAGAAAAATGGTACAGAACGAACTTTCAGACTCATTTCCAGTCCTCGGCAGTTGCAATTTGCTGAAATGCCCACCACACAGTAAAACCAAAAAATAATCATATGCCAATTACAGTAGGACAAACCGCACCAGACTTCAAATTATTCAATACCGAAAAACAAGAGGTATCTCTCAGTAGTTTCAAAGGGAAAAACGTAATTCTTCATTTCTTTCCCTTAGCTTTTACTGGGGTATGCACTACCCAGTTGTGTACAGCCAGAGATAATATGGAAATTTATACACGCTTAAATGCTGTTGTTTTGGGGATTTCGGTGGATTCGATTTTCAGCCTGGCCGAATTCAAGAAACAACAAAATTACAACTTCGACCTGCTCTCAGACTTCAACAAAGAAGTGATCCGCGCCTACGACTTGTACATAGACAACTTTGCATTTGGCATGAGAGGCGTTTCCAAAAGAGCTGCATTTGTAATTGATAAGGATGGTGTTGTACAATACGCAGAAGTAACCCCTACTCCCGGCGATCTTCCCGACTTTAACGCCATTAAAAGTACGCTTGAAAAACTCAATTGATATTAGTGCACTTTGTAAATAAATGTGATTGTACCGATTTGTAAGTCGGCGGCCTGGGGATTTTCATCAAAACGATATTTATAAGCTGCTTCGACAGATGTTTTTATCAACTGTTCATCAGCAGTGGTAGAACCTGCTTGTGTATATCGCGCCTCTACTACTTTTCCGCTTCTATCCACTTTTATTTGAATGACTACTTTTCCTTTGGCCTGCGACCGCTCAGTGACTTCAGGCTTGTAGCGTAGTTTTCTTCCGGCAAGCCGCACATTCCCATCACCTATGCCATCGCCTGAACCGGTTCCCCAACCGCTGCCGCTACCATCGTAGTTGTTGGCAAAAGGATCGCCCTCTGCTTTACCCTGGTCGCCGGCAGCGCCACCAGTTCCATCTCCTGAACTTTGATTAGGCTTACCATAAGCGCCGGGCCTGAAAAGAGCATTCTCGTCCGGTTTTGGCATAGGAGGCGCAACAGTATTTTGTGACGAAGTGGGTTTGGTTGCAGCGGGTGTTGGAGAAGGCTTTGAATTAATAGTTCTTGGTTTGGTTTCTTTAGTAACAACAGCGGGCGCTTCTTCTAAATCTTGAGTCACAATGTTTTCGTCTCGGGATTCAACAGGTGCAGATGGTGCGGCAACAGGTTCTGGAACAGAAGCAACAGGAGTGTATGTAAAAGCTTGTTCATCTCCACTGCCGGTTTCACTCAAACCAAAGTTTACACTCATGCCTCCTTCATTATCGGTATATGGAGGGTTGGGCAAATGAAGCGTGGCCAGGTACAACAGCAACAACAGGAGGCTGTGCACCAACAAAGTAACCAATATGGAATACAACTGTTTGCGCCTTTCAAAAGCCCTGTTTTCTATATCGAATGCTGAGCTGAACATTTTATTACAGATTCATTTGAAGCTGAAAATCCATAAAAGGTTTAATTATTTTTTGTTGCCAGCACCATTTTCACCTTAAGTTTGTTGCCGATAGAAATCAAATCAACAACCACCTGCACAGGCAAAGTATTATCCGCACGAATGACGACCGTTGGCTCCTCTATGCCTGCAACAGCTTGAGCTAATTCAGCTTCTATATTTTCTTGCGCAATAGGCTTATTATTCAAATAATAATTTTTTTGCGCATCAACTGAAATAGTGATGCTTTGCTTGGCAAGCGTCTGGCCGGCTTTGGCTTTGGGTAACACTAATTTGATGACAGTAGGATTGACCATAGTGGAAACAATTAGAAAAAAAAGCATGAGGAAAAACATGATATCGCTAAGCGACTCACTGCGCAACTCTGCATGTAACCTACTGCCGCGAAAACGCATATCAGATTTTTTTTCTAATTAAAGAATATCGCTAACATTTATTTTGCGGGTTCCTGTAACAGGTCTATAAATTCAACCGCTGTACTTTCCAACTGGAAGCTCACACGATCAATCATGGTATTTAGATAATGAAAACCAACATGTGCCACTATACCTACAATAAGCCCTGCGGCTGAAGTTATCATTTTTTCATACAACCCTCCTGCGATAATTCCTATTGAAATATTATCTGCCAAAGAAATGTTGTAGAAAATTTTTATAACCCCCGAAATCGTTCCTACAAAACCAAACATCGGAGCGATAGCAGCAATAATTCCAAGATAACCCATATTGCGTTCCAGTTTATAAATTTCCAACTTGCCAGTGTTTTCTACTGCGCTTTCTATTTCTTTAATAGGTTTTCCAAGCCTTTTAAGCCCTTTCTCAAGCAGCCTGGCGATAGGTGTGTTGGCGCTTTTACACATTGCAAGTGCAGAGTCCATTTTACCGGCGAGAAGAAATTCTTTGATGTTATTCATAAAATTGGGATCAACCTTTGAAGCCTGCCTTATAACGATATACCGCTCGACAATTAAAAAAACTGCTACCACGCTAAGCGCCAAAATAGGCACCATTATCCAGCCGCCTTTAATAATCAGATTTAAAAGCGATAGGGATTCCTGTGGCGTTGCAGTGGTATTGGCTTGAGCAGTTGTATCTATGGCAATTTGAAGAAGCATATCTTTTTGTCTTTTAAAACGATAAGTACCTGACTTTTATTTTCAAAGTTCGGTTAAAACTGCTGCCAGCGCAGGATAGTTTGTTCACAGTGGTTTTCAACATTCTATCAAATTAGACGTTGGGTAACATGGCTTTACTATATTTGTTTATGTAGTTTTTATCTTACACAAATCTGACTATACTGAATCATTGTGGCCTCTTTGACCGAATTTGATGCGCTTTGCGCAGATATACAGGCAGGAAAGTTTTTGCCGGTTTACGTTTTTTGCGGAGAAGAACCTTATTTCACCGATACCCTTACGGAAAAGGTGCTGCAATATGCACTTACGGAAAGCGAGAAAGCATTCAACCAGAGTATTTTTTATGGTAGGGAAATCAGCGCCCGACATATCATAGAAGCTGCAACACGACTACCTATGATGGCTCAACGTCAGGTGGTTGTAATAAAAGAAGCTCAAAGCCTGGACTTAAAAAAAGAAGAAGACCAACTGCTACTTACCAACTACTTCAAAAAGCCGTTGCAATCTACCGTACTTGTTTTTGCTTTTAAAAATGCTTCACCCGATAAAAGAAAAACCTTGTGGAAGGAAGCAGCCAAAAGCAGAGGTTTTTTTGAGAGCAAAAAAATTTACGATGATAAGATGCCGCAGGTTATCAGAAAAATTGCCGAACAAAAAGGGTATTCAATAGAAGAAACAGCCATAGCCTTGATGATTGAGAGCATGGGCAACAATCTTACCGTTATACTGAACGAGATAGATAAAATGACGGTGAGCAAAGCAAAAGGAACATCAATCACCGTAGCTGATGTCGAAAATCTTGCCGGCATTTCGAGAGAATACAGCGTGTTTGAACTAAATAATGCTTTAGCCTATAGGGATGCGGAAAAAGCTTTTCGTATCGCACACTTTTTGAGTAATTCAAAAAACAATCCTTTTGTGATGACTATTGCCAGTCTGTATAGCTTTTTTTCTAAAGTATATGTAGCGCTGGCCTACAAAAATGCAGACGACACAACACTTTCCAGCGCACTTAAAATCAAGCCATTCTTTTTAAAAGAATACAAGGCAGCTATGGCCAACTATACTGCAGATCATATTCAAAACATACTAGTTCTGCTGAATGAATACGACTTGCGCAGCAAAGGCGTTGATGGCACTGCCAATATCGAGGAATCAGAACTGCTGAAGGAAATGGTATATCGTATTCTCACGGAAAGGAAAATGGTTTTAGTGAAGTAATAATATTTTTTGTTCTATCCTTACAGCGCTAAGTCCTAAAGACTTAGTAGGTGATTGTTTATGCTATCTTTTTACAGAAAACAAAGAGCTATATGTAAATAAAATAAAATAAAATAAAAGACCTTGATATACAACAATATCCGTCTTCAGGATGACTCTTATTGCGAATTTTCAAACGAAATTTTTAAAGCTTCTACACTTTTCAGGAAACCGCAATCTCAAACAGGGAACATGGGAAATCGTCCTTTTTCCCTTTTTAAAAATTATCTACCTTAAAGATATATTATCAAAAGAAATAATTTTCTC
Source organism: Chitinophagales bacterium (assembly GCA_033578915.1). GTDB lineage: Bacteria > Bacteroidota > Bacteroidia > Chitinophagales > LD1 > UBA7692. Next base: position 7,172 of record JAVQWQ010000122.1, read on the forward strand.
TGCGAGGCTTTTGTTATGAATTTGGTATTAATGAACAATGGGTGAGGGATGCGTAGGGCGCGAGTTTTAGCGAGCG
>JAVQWQ010000123.1:0-7141 GCA_033578915.1 Chitinophagales bacterium
AAAGATTGTGGAGGTGTAAGAAATTTCTTTGGGGAGATTGTAACAGATAAAGTCTTTGAAGACAATTCTTTAGTGCGCAAAATGTTGGAAGGAGAGGGGGGCGGAAAAGTTTTGGTAATAGATGGGGGAGGCTCTGAGCGCTGCGCCTTGGTTGGCGATCAGTTGGCAGAACTTGCTGTTCAGAACCGCTGGAACGGGATTGTTGTTTATGGTTGTGTGCGCGACAGTGCAGCCCTTGCCAACATATCCATTGCCATAAAAGCGTTGAATACTCATCCGGCAAAAAGCATAAAAAGAAATGAAGGACAAACACAGATAAAAGTAAACTTCGGTGGTGTGGACTTTATTCCGGGAAACTATATATACGGAGACGAGGATGGTATTTTAGTCAGTCCTATAAGATTTTTTGAGTTATAGAATATGCAATTTATTTTGTTTTTTCAAATCTGCGTTTAGTTTTGAATCACGTATTTTATGATACTGAAATACTGTTGTTGTATTTAAAACTTATTTTGGGGCTATCTATTAGTTTCTCAACTATACACTGCTCCTTCCCATCAATTTTTTATTGACCCAAATTTTAATTTATGGCATCTGAATTAATGCTCAAAAATTTACCATCGCGCCTGAAAACACAGCGATTTACCGATGTTATTCAGGAATTTATGTTTCCCGTAGAAAATGAGATTATCGCCAATGAAGACTGGAGAGAAGACAGAATAGAATTTTTAAAAATTCAATTGGAGGATTTGCTATCGCCTCTGGAGGAAAAACTGCAGCAATCGCTTAGCAATATATCCACAGCTTTTTTTAAAGAATTGCCAAAGGTTCAGCAAATGCTGAATGAAGATGCGATTTTTTTTGAACGGAGCGATCCGGCTGCAGAGTCCATAGAGGAAGTAATTATAACATATCCGGGCTTTACTGCGGTGGTGGCTTATCGCGTAGCCCATGTGCTTTATCGCCTTGGCGTACCGGTATTACCACGATTAATTACAGAATATGCTCATGGTAAAACAGGAATTGATATTCATCCTGGCGCATCAATAGCTGCGCCTTTTTTCATTGACCATGGCACGGGAGTGGTTATCGGACAAACTACCGTCATTGGAAAAAATGTAAAAATTTATCAGGGTGTAACACTGGGCGCATTAGCCGTGCAAAAAGAACAGGCAGGCGTTAAACGTCATCCCACCATTGAAGACAATGTCATCATTTATGCCGGAAGCTGTATCTTAGGCGGAAATACGGTCATAGGTCACGATTCGATTATTGGAGGAAACGTGTTCCTCACAGAAAGCGTGCCACCTTTTTCTTTCGTTTATCACAAAAGCGAAGTAAAAATTCGCGACAAAAGCGAAATGGGCAGTGTTATTGATTTTGTTATCTGAACGTTTCACCTATTTGAAAATCGGCCTATATAAACGCTCAATTATCTGATCTTGAACTTACTTCTTGTTTTTCCGATTCATTAAATCCACCACAATAGGTGCAGCTACAAAAATTGAAGAGTAAGTTCCAATTAAAATTCCAAGAATCAGTGCAAAGGAGAAGCCTCTTATCGCTTCGCCACCGAAAATAAAGAGTATTAAAGCCACCAACAACACTGTAACGGCAGTCATAATCGTTCTGCTCAAAGTGTTGTTGATGGAATTATTTACATTTTCTTCTAAGGTTCTTGTTGGGTACAATCCTAGATATTCTCTTATGCGGTCAAATACGATCACTGTATCATTTACAGAATAACCAATCAGCGTGAGTATGGCAGCAACGATATGTTGGTCAATTTCTAAACTAAAGGGCATAAAGTGGCGGAATGCAGAGAATACGCCCAACACTATCAACGGGTCGTGAATCAATGCCAGGATAGCTCCCAAAGCATACTCAATTTTGCGGAAACGAACCAAAATATACAAGAATACGCCCAATATGCCAAAAATTCCTGCCCACCACGCACCTCTGCGGATGTCGTCTGCAATAGTCGGGCCAATTTTTACAGAACTTTTTACATAATTCTTCTCAAAAGTAGCCTTGTCAACCGGAGTTTGGTATATCCCCTTTACGCTTTCATAGATGGCATCAAGCACTATGCTATCGGCTTTTTCGTCGTTTTGATCAATCAGATAAGCTGTAGTTATGTTTACAGTATGCGCTGCGCCATACGTTTTAACCTGAGGAGTGCTTCCGATTTTCTGGGCAATAGCTTTGGATACCTCTGCGGTGGTAACATCTTTGTCAAATTTCACTACATAACTGCGACCGCCTTTGAAATCAACACCTAGATCAAATCCAAAGAATATACATGAAATTAAACTTAAAACTACAAGCGTACCTGATATGGCGTATGAAATTTTTCTCTTGCCAATAAAATCATAGTTGAAATTCTTAAACAGATTCATGGTAAATCTGTTTCCAAACTGTACCTGCCAGTTTCGCTGAAATACGAAGTCGAAAATGAGGCGGGAGAATAAAACAGCCGTAAACATCGAGGTAAACAGGCCTATCACCAAAACAGTCGCGAAACCTTTTACCGGCCCTAAACCGAATACCAACAGCACAATCCCAACCACCATGGTGGTGAGGTTGCCGTCAATAATTGCAGCATACGATCTGCGATAACCTTCCTCAATAGCTAAACGAATACCCTTGCCTCGCGCCAGTTCTTCTCGTATTCTTTCGTTAATAATCACGTTGGCATCTACCGCCATACCAAGCGTGAGGACTATTCCCGCCATTCCGGGCAAAGTGAAGGTGGCGCCGGGTATAGAAGCTATGATACCAATGATGAGAAACAGATTAAGAATCATGGCGATGTTGGCTATTAAACCAGAGCTGCTGTAGTAGCTCACCATAAAGAGAAACACTACCACAAAGCCAAGAATAAGGCTCATCAGGCCCGAACGAATAGCTTCTTTACCCAAAGAGGGGCCAATCACTTGTTCCTCTACTACGCGCGTGCGTGCTTCCAGTTTACCGCTTTTGAGCACATTGGCCAGGTCTATTGCCTCTTCCAGGTCATCTATACCGGTAATTTGTGAACGGCCTCCCGATATTTTAGCTTGTACACGTGGGGCGCTATACACCCTGTTATCAAGTACAATAGCAATGCATTTTTTAACCGGCCTGCCATTTACCTCTCCGTTAAAAGCCGCCTCAGTCATTTTCTCCCACTTAGAAGCGCCCAGGCTGTTCATTGTAATATCTACTTCCGGAATACCAAACTGATCATAGGTTTGTATAGCATCCGTAATTACGTCACCGCTCAGAGGCGCCTCATCACTGGCAGGATTTTTCTTAATAGCATACAGGGCAAACACATTGGCATCTTTAGAAACCGGTTTGCTACCCCACAACAGTTTTAAGTCGCGCGGAAAAACTGCTCGCACCTCTTCCAATGCCAACAGGCGATTGACTTTAGCAGTATCTTTTCCGTATGCTCTGCCAACGATTGGCCCTTCAGCAGTGCGGTAAGTCTGGCCATCCTGATACACCGATGGATACAGTACTTCAAAAAGCGGATTGACGTTTTTGTTAGCGGTATCCTCGGCTGTCTTAAGAGTGGTGTCTTTTGAAGGAGCCTTGGCGCTGTCGCCTAAAAGCAGAGAGGCTACGTCTTCTCCGGCCTTAGCGCTGGCGGTATCGCCTGTTTCCGTTGTCTCTTTTTTCAAGGAAAGGCGATTGCGAAGTACAGTGTTTGCCTGATCTAAATAATTGATAATTTCCTCGTTTTCGTAAGTATCCCAGAATTCTAACTGTGCAGTTTGCGAAAGAATTTTTCTCACACGAGTAGGGTCATCCACTCCGGGCAGTTCAAGAATAATTCTTCCGGTACCTTCTTGCAGCGAGATATTGGGAGCGGCAACTCCAAACTGGTCAATACGCGTTTTCAACACATTGTAAGTGTTGCCTATGGCAGCTTTCATATCTGCCCTGAGCACCTTAATCACTTCTTCATTCGTACTGTTGTAGTTAATCTTGCCCTGATAAGCTTCAATAGGCGCAAAGATGGTTGCCAGCTTTGCATTTGGGTCCACCTCTTTAAAAGCCTCTGCAAATAATGTGAGGAAGTCTCCTTCCTTTTCAGCTTGCTTTTTCACAGCAAGCTCTATGGCTTTGTTGAAAACAGGATTTTTGCTGTTGTACGCCAATTTTCTAAGCACATCGTCTTCTGAAATTTCCAGCACCAGATTCATCCCGCCCTTCAGGTCAAGGCCTAAATTAATCTGGCGGTCGCGGCACTCCTTGTAAGTGTATTTTACAATGCCCAGATTCAGCGCTGTCTCATTCTGAACGCTGTCAAGGTATTCTCTGCGTATCCTTCTGAACTCACGGTCGAGCGAATCTTCAAACAGCACCCTTGCCTGGCCTTTTAGATCAGCGGGTACGCTTCCTGTTTTGCTACGGGCAAATTTTTCCGCCCGGCTTTCTACCATGCGCGCCGCAATCGTAAATGATAATTGATAGAGGCACACTACCGATAATACGATGGTAAAAAACCGGATAACTCCTTTTAACTGCATGGGTTAGAACTTGAAATATTTTGTAAAAAAATCAATTTTAAGGAGCGGCAAATATAGAAATTGCCATTAGATTAAATAATCATCCGGTAACTACTGCACTTGCATTATTTTGCTTTTTGCTCCATCATGCTTTTGCCATATTTGCAACCGCAAAATTTTCCGATGGTATATCTTACGCGAAAAGAACATTTCAATGCCGCACATGCCCTATACAACGACAAATGGAGCGAAGAAAAGAACAGAGAAGTTTTTGGCAAATGCGCTAATAGAAACTTTCACGGCCACAATTTCGACCTCTTTGTAACCGTAAAAGGCATTCCCCATCCCGATACCGGCTTTGTCATGAACGCTCACACCCTTAGTAAAATCATGAAGCGCGAAGTGGTGGAACGCCTTGACCACAAGAATCTGAATTTAGATGTGCCCGAGTTTAAGGACAAAATGGTGAGCTCAGAGACCGTAGTGAAACAAATCTGGCAATGGCTTGAACCTCATATCAACGCGCACGGCTGCACCCTACATGCAGTAAAACTTTGCGAGACAGAGAATATTTTCGTAGAATATTTTGGAGAGTAAGCTGCCGAGACTAACAATAGTTTCTCAACAATTTTTTTAAGTGATTCAGAAATCCATGGGGGTGTCCTGTGTGGCAACGGTCTTCGCTTCGCTCAGGGCCGCGGCCACACAGGCCGGGCTGCTTCGGGGTACGCTGTCGCTTCCGCCGCGACCGCGCCAGAGGCGCGGTCGCGGCCGCTCACTTCGTTCGCGCCCTCCGCATCCCTCACCCGAAACAACTTCCTCTTACACCGAAATTTTGCATCAGGATTTTTAGATTTGCAGAAACAACTTTTCCCCCTGTACTAATCTAATCTGCAACCAGGCTTAAAAATCTTCTTATAAAATTTTAAATTTATTTGCGCTGCAGCATCCTCGCGTCTATGTAATCGGCAGGAACATCAAAGAAACTCGGCTCAAAACTCCCGGACTTTACTTGTTTAACCTCAAACGATGCTATTAGGGACCCGGAAGGGTCTTTTATAACAGAGGATAGAGGAAAGCCCGATAAACCCGCCTCTTCCATTCCTTGAAGCTCCGGAAACGACCTAAAGTATCCTGCCCATGGTTTTATATCAGGCAGTGTAGATGTAACCCAAAACTCAGCAGTAAATTTATCTGTGTTAAACACAACCTTTCTGCATTCATATCCGGCTATATTTTTAGTTTCATTGGTAACCGTTGCTTTTCCTCTCTTGTAGTCAAACCTGGCATCCGGCTGAATATTTGCAGAGCTTATAGTATAGAATATTTTTTTTCCGTTTTCGGGGTTTTCATCATACATCCTGATGGTTGAAGTAGCAGGGTCGGCAATCAAACTTGACCATACCTTTTTGCCATCATATTCATTTAGCACTCTTATCTTGATTTTTTTACCTATGTGCCAGACCATTTGCATAGGATTTTTCTGGCTTGCATCCTTGTATTGCATGTCAATCACATATTCTTGTGCGCAGACAAAAAAGTTATTGAGAAGTGCCATCCAAACACCTAAGCGAATCAAATTTTTTATGTTCATACTAATCATAATTATTAAGTTTTAAAATTTAAGGTTAAGGGCCGATTACGCCTTTTATGAGTGCAGAGTTGTAGTTTCCATCCGGTAAGCCCTGCAATGGGTGATTGTTGCGCTTTATAGCCATGCCGGGATTACCTCCCGGAGGACCAAATACAGGCACTATGCCACCAAGCGGAACATTAAAGCACGTTGTGCCGATAATCGGAATGGTAACACATACTTGTATTGTAAGGTCAACAAATCCGGGTTGTCCTGGTTGTCCGAATCCACCGCCATTACCGCCACCACCGCTGGGAGTAACATTAATAGTAGCCACGCTAATAGGGATAGATAAAGGCAGTGATGCCGAACCTCCTTTACCGGGAACAGAATTAGGCCCGGGAGTAGCATTTTGTCCGGGTTCAAAGATTCCGATTGTTAACCCACCGTTGTTTGCTGAAGAACCTCCTTTACCGGACTCGCTGCCACCGCCACCGCCAAAGCCAACCCCCAACGTCACATTTCCAATTATTGGAACATTAAAAGAAATTGAAACACCCACAGAACCACCACCACCTCCTCCACCAAAAATTAATCCATTGTTCTGAATTACAGTTCGGGTGGTAAGATTAATAGCATTACCGCCATTTTGACCTGGATTACCCGGAGGAAACTGATTAAATGATCCTCCAAAACCACCATTGCCTCCTCTTCCAATAAAACCCCCGTTGTTGATAATCCCTACTATAGAATTTGGATTGAGATTACCGGTTGTGTATGATGGAGTAGTGGCAGTGTCGCTACGCAAAAGAGCGCCCTGATTCACTCTGAAAACCACACATTTTAGCGAGCCGGGCGGCAGCAAAGTGCTGTTACGCGACTGCAGGTCGTAGTTAAATTGGTCTGTAAACACATCAATTTCCACACAGGGAGGAATATAAACCGTGTAGGTGGTAAACTTAATTTCATTATCACAAACAGCTTGTACAATTACGGTGAAGGTTCCGCTTTGGGCAAATATATCTGCCTTAACTACCAAGGGTACCGTGCCACTGGAGTCAAGGATATT
>JAVQWQ010000124.1:0-6987 GCA_033578915.1 Chitinophagales bacterium
CCTGAATATTTCAATACTGAAATTTTGGTTTGGTGCTTGATTACTACACTTTTACTGCAAATTTTATCAAATCTGGCCAATGACTTAGGTGACAGCCTCAAAGGAGCAGATAATGAATTCAGGATAGGCCCAAAGAGGGTGGTACAACGAGGACTTCTTTCCTTGTCCGATATGAAGTGGGGCATTGCAGTGTGTGCTTTCCTGTCTTTGTGTAGCGGGCTGAAACTGCTATTTGAAAGTTTCGGAAACGAAATCACAAAAGCGTTTTTTTTTCTTTTTCTGATAGGCATTGGGGCAATATGCGCCGCCATCACTTACACACTGGGCAAAAACGCTTATGGTTACAAAGGGCTGGGCGACTTTTTTGTTTTTATTTTTTTTGGTTGGATTGGCGTTGGCGGCAGTTATTATCTTCAGGCAAAAACGATATCGCCAATACTTATGCTGCCCGCTACTTCTATCAGGGCTGCTGGCTGCGTCTGTGTTACATCTAAATAATATGCGCGACAGCAATAGGAGATCTGAAGCAGAGGTACTAACCTTTGCTGTAAGGCTTGGAACAAGATATTCTAAGTTTTATTATTATGGGTTGATAATTGTCGCCTTTGGAACTTTAGTTTCATATCTTATGCTTACCTCAGTGGCAGTTCCAAGAATATTTGTTGCTATGCTTCCGTCTGTAATTTTTTTATATACTACTTACAAGGTCAGTAAGATTACCCTTGCTGCTTCTTATGATTCTTTACTGAAATACAATGCTCTTGGAGCCTTTGCATTATCTGTATGTATTGCAATAGCGCTCAACCTGTGAAAACTTGTCAGGAGGCAAAAAGCGCTCTTAATTCCTTGGCATCTGAGGGCTTAAGGCGACCAGCTAACACTAATCTCAGCTCGCGCCGGCGAAGCGCGCCTTCGTATTGACGGATTTCTTCTTCTGTTTCAGGTATCAAAGGAGGTACTTTGCGCGGGCGGCCGTTGCTGTCTAGCGCTACAAACGTGTAATAAGCTTCGTTGCAGCGATATCGGGTTTGTGAAGGTAGATTTTCTGCCCAAACCTCTATGTGTGTTTCCAAAGAAGTATTAAAAACGCGTGTTACCTTGGCGGTTATGGTTACAACATCTCCAAGTTTTATTGGATTTTCAAAGCTTACATTATCTACCGATGCAGTAACCACTACGGAGTTTGAGTGTTTCCCTGCTGCTATGGCCGAAGCAATGTCCATCCAATGAAGAATTTTTCCGCCTCGTAGATTATGCAAGGCATTTGTGTCATTCGGCAAGACAATTTCGGTCATGATAACCTTAGATTCGGATGGTGTTTTAGGTTGCATATTCATGTGAGTTAATTTCTAAGAGGAGCAAGTGTTTTAAGCCTTGTTAGGGAAAGGGTAGCAACCCTGTTGGCAGCCTCTTCTTCTTTTGTTTTTGAATTCAAAGGCATAGCAGTGCCAGACAGCCGTTCCAGCGATATACCTCCTTCGTACAATGCTTTAAGTATCTTCAATGCGCGCAAAAGTTCAGGGCGCATAATTCCTGTTTTTATAAGGTCGGGTTTATATTTTTTGAATGTTTCGATAGTGTCTATAAATGCCCACACAGCAGCATCTTTGAATTTATCGTATTCATTGCGGTCGGCTTTGCCATTAACCTGGCACTGAATGTCGGGATTTATTTTTAACCACTGTATTAGACGACTCAAAAGACGCTTATTTTCATCACCTTCAATCTCGCAGATGTTTTTACGAAATGTGAATCGTTCTTCTCCGATACGCTCATCCACATCGGCCATCCAGTCTTCATAATTTTCATTTTTATAATGAAAACTGTCCGTTTCTGCAATAATTGCAAAACTAGCCCTGCTAAATTGGTTGTACACAAATCTTCTGAACCTTTCTATCGGAACTTGCTGTACACTATCGTTTAGTGTCTCATAGTATTCGGTAAAATTTGAGAAGAAATGCTGCAAGCTTTTGTAATAAAAATCGGGCGATTTTGCCCATACTATGTATTCTTGAGCAAATTTTCTTTTAGCAGAAGCTAAGGTTGAATCGTTTACATATCGGTAAGCGCTGTCTATGGCTTTGCGGAGCTCTTCATATACGCTGCGATGTTCTGTATCCGGTAGTTCAACTGAGACAGTCAATATCCCGTAATAGTTATGTACATCGAAAAAAGTGCTGATAGCCTGCACGCCCGTGTTTTGCTTTAACTGTTGAAAAAGCTTGTTTGAAGTGTCGGTCAGAAATGCACTTAAAAGATAAGAATCATATGTTCCGCGAGCATAATTTCTGCTGCCAAAGGTGAGTGTGTGGAAACTTAGTTTGTGCTTACTTGATTTATTGAGAACTGTATTTTGAGTAGTATAAATCATGGGCTTAATGCTTCTAATCTTAATTATTTCATCGGGGTTAAAATCTGCTGTCACCCAGCGATCAAAATTTTTTTCTAGCAAAAAATTTACCTGCGAAAAAGGAAGGGATGTGCGAACCAACACGCTTGCAGAAAAAGGCGAATAGAAAAGCCTGTAAAATGAATCAGCATCTAAAGCGGTATAACGCCTGAGCAGAGAATCTGATTGCCAGATGGCAATCTTTTCCTTGTCGAACTTAAACAGTTGATGCCTCTTGATGGCTTCCGTTACATCTTCATTGCTTGTTTCTTGTAACTGTTTTGCTTGCTTACATCTGTTCACAGCCGCTTCCAGTTCTTTTTCAGAAACTTTTTCCAGTTGCATGCTCAAAGCCGCGATTTCCAGGATGGTTGAAAAACCTTGGCTGGGAGAAGAAAAACGGAACAAGCAATTTTCTATGCCTGGAGTAGCTTCGAATCTTATAGGATAACTTTTGTATTTTTCAATAAGCTGTCTTGTCCTGATTGCAATCATCTCGCAAACAACTGCAGAAAGTCCGCGTTGTTCTTGCCTTTCATGTATTGAACCTGCCCTAACGCAAATTACGACTTCAGCATCTGTAGCTGTAGGTTGAGACTGTACATACAAGATATTTAGCCCATTTTTAGTTTGAAATATGGTATAGTTTTTAGACGTTACGGCCTGCTGAGCAGGCATACAAAAGGTAAATAAGCATAGTAATGAAGCGAGGAAACCTTTTTTCATTCGTGGCAAACTTATATCAAATTATTCATCCGTTTGCCAGGGTTTTATTTCTTGTTTTCTATAAACAGCAATTAGATTTCTTCAAGCTAAGTTTATCGGGTTTCCTGAAACCTATTCTTTTGTATATGTTTTCATAAAAAATATTTATATTCGGTTTCATTAAAACGGACTGATTATGGAACAAAAATTAACAAAAGAGGAAGTGCATCTGCTACATAAAAAAGGCAAGAGCTTCCAACAGATTGCCGATTATTTTATTGCAAGCGGTTTCAGCGAAGAAACCGTTAAGTCATTTATTAATGATATAAAAAAACAGTACTATCAACAACAGTCAATGATTGGGCTGCCATTGCTTGCAATTGGCATTTTACTTTGTGTAGTTGGGTTCTTTATAAACCTTATCATAGGTGACTGTGGGCTTCCCTTCTACCTATGCTTATACGGTATGGCAGGCACGGGTTCAATATTGTTATTTGTAGGCTTATTCCTCTTATTGAAGTAGGAGATTTAATTTACTTCTCTCGACTTACAATGCACAAGGCTACTTCGCTCCTTGCATAATCGTGCCTGATGATATTACGTGCCGATAAACTAGTGAAAGTTTACAAGGGGCGAAAGGTTGTCAACGAAGTTTGCTTTCAGGTAGGGCAGGGTGAAATTGTCGGACTTCTTGGCCCTAACGGAGCGGGAAAAACCACTTCTTTTTACATGACCGTTGGCCTGATCAGGCCCGATAGTGGTAAGATTTTCCTAAATGAGCAAGACATTACCTCGATGCCAATGTACAAACGAGCGCGAAATGGGATAGGTTATTTGCCGCAGGAGGCCAGTGTTTTTCGTCATTTGAGTGTGGAAGACAATATCGCGGCTGTACTTGAAATGACCACTCTGAGCAAAGAAGCTCAACGAGAAAAGTTAGAAAACCTTATCACAGAATTCGGACTGCAAAAAGTGCGCAAAAGTATGGGTAATGTTTTGAGCGGGGGTGAGCGCAGGAGAACTGAAATAGCAAGAGCGCTGGCAACGTCTCCTAAGTTTATATTGCTCGATGAGCCTTTTGCCGGAATAGATCCAATTGCCGTGGAAGATATACAAAGAATTGTTTCAAAACTAAAAGAAAAAAACATCGGCATACTCATTACCGATCACAATGTGCAGGAAACACTGAGCATTACCGATCGCGCATATCTGCTTTTTGAAGGAAAAATACTTAAGCAGGGTGCTGCCGAGGAATTAGCTTCAGACCCACTGGTACGCAAAGTTTATCTCGGACAAAACTTTGAATTAAGAAAGAAAAATATATTGTAGTCTGCTCTACATTTCTTATAAAATGAATTTCTGTGCCAGCCGGTTATTTACATTCTTTGTTTACGCTCTATCTTTTGTGTGTATTGCGTCTTCATTTGTCAGTTGCAAAAACAAAAAGCGTTCAATCATTACAAGCAAGACCGAGAAAATTATCAGCCAACCAGACACTCTTGCTTTAGCTCCAGACATAACAATTCAGGCGGACTCATCGCTTAGAAAACTAAAGAGCTTTAATCTTGAATTCGATTACCTGTCCATGCGTTGTAAAACATCGCTCGAGGAGGGAGAGCAGAAGCAGGAATTCACTGCAAATTTTCGGATGAAAAAAGACAGCGCTTTATGGGTTTCAATCACAGGGACGATGGGTATAGAAGCTGCAAGGATTATGATAACTAAAGATTCCTTTTTCCTGATTAATAAATTAAGCAAATCATATATTACTCAGCCATTAGCAGATGCTAGTGCTTTGGTTCCAATGAATATTTCGGTATCGGGATTACAGCAACTTTTTGTTGGCGTCCCTGTATTTCTTCCTGAAGCAGAAGTTAGAAGTTTTCAGGCAGATACTTTTGAAATCATCCGCGTGCAAAATGCCGCAGTGATGCAAACTATCAGTGTGGATCAAAAAAATTATACAGTTAAGGAAATTTTGTTGGCAGACCGCACCCAAAGACAAGATGTGAGGATTAACTTTGAAAAGCATATTCCAATAGGCGAAAAATGGTTGCCGTTGTACAGAAAAATCATTATAAATCGCGGTGCACAAAAAATGCAACTCGAACTTGAAACCATCAAATATTCCCTGAACGAAAAACTATCTTTTCCATTCGAGATACATGAAAACTACCGTAGAGACTAAGTGGAAAAATTGCAATAGCTTAGGCATTATTAGTTGGGTATTAATTTTTTTGGTATTAGTGTGCGGGATAGTTCATGCCCAAAATGCTAATACGCAAAAAAGAAAAGAAGCGCTGCAAGAACAAATGATTCGTCTGCAAAAAGAGATTAAAGAAATAGAGTCATTCATTGAAATTACTTCCAAAAAGAAAAAACAGAGCCTGAGCGAGCTACAGTCGCTCAATGCTAAAATCAAGTCGAGAGAAAAGCTGATTCAGAATCTCCAGTCTCAACTAAAAGAACTGGAAAGTAATATAATAGCCACCAGCGAAGACCTTCAGCAACAAATTAACAAGGTGGAAAAAATGAAAAAAGATTATGCTATGATGCTGCGGCATACTTATCAAAACTACAGCAAGAATAATTTATTGTATTTCATGCTCGCAACCAACTCGTTTTATGAGGCTTTGAACCGCTACCGATGGACTAAAAAAATAGCTGAGCTGAGGCGCGAGCAAACCAAACAATTGCAATATGAAATAAAACTGTTGGAACAGAAAAAAAGCCAACTGGAAGAAGAGAAGAACGAACAACTACAGGTTATTAAAGAAGAAAATAAACAACAAAATATTTTATTGCATGAAAAGAGAGAACAGGCAGGTATGCTGGCAAAACTTACTGACCAGGAGAAAAAACTCCGCAGGCAGTTTGAACAAAAACAGGCTGCCATTCGAACCCTCAACCGAAAAATAGAAGCTATCATCGCAGAAGAAATTCGCCTGGCTCGTATAAAAGCAAATGAAGGCGGGCCTGCTCTGCCCACCACCCCGAAAAAAGAGGCCGATGTTATCCCCCTCGCACCCGATGAAAAAGCCCTGAGCAACGACTTTGCAGGCAACAAAGGCAAGCTGCCCTGGCCGGTCATCCGCGGACATATCACCTCAGGTTTTGGCCGTCAGGAGCACCCTTCGCTCAAGGGAGTGTATATAGAAAATAACGGAATAGACATCAAAACAACCGGCGGCAGTGAAGCCCGCGCAATTTTTGAAGGTGTTGTCGTGAGCGTTTTTTCGCTCCCCACCACCAACACTTGTGTTATTATAAAACATGGAGAATACTTTACGGTCTATTCGAATTTAGAGCAAGTGAATGTGAAAACAGGGCAAAGAGTAACGGCCAAACAAACGATTGGAAAATTGGCGAGTGAGCCCGATGAAAACTTTACTAAAATTCACTTAGAAATATGGAGGGGAAAAGAGAAGCTTGACCCTGAACTTTGGCTTGCTTCACGTTAATATAAGTCATCGCTCATGTCTTTAAGATAAACCTGAGCAACATCAAAAACTCATTAGCCGGATTATAATTAGCAACATAATAACGGTTTAATTCCCTTGCCATATTCTCTGAAGATACTCCTTTTATATAATCAAGAGCAAATATCCCTTGGCGGATTTTAGGTAAGTACCCGTAATCGTCGGGTTGCCCGCAGTAACCAATCCATGTCTTCTTTCCAAACAATACATCGGGAGCGGCAGCCAATAGTTTTCTTCCTGCTTTAGTGAAAAGTAACAAGGGAAAAAACATTAAAACAAATAAACCGAAAAGGATATCTAGAATTCTTTTTTGTCTTAAGAACAACCGATTGGCAATAGATAAATTTGTTTCGCTGTTATAAATTTCGCCGGCAGTATTTTTCGAACTGCTGCCTACAATTGCGCTTTCACCAC
>JAVQWQ010000125.1:0-6868 GCA_033578915.1 Chitinophagales bacterium
AACGAATCGGCTGATGAATGTAAAAACCGCCCCTATTATCTTAAAAACTTAAATGGTTTAAACAACGCACTTAAAAAATTAGCTACTACGTATAATATCGGTTTGATTAATTATAATTATACTAATATTCCTGAAAAACATTGGATTGATGATTGTCACTTAGACGAAACCGGAGACTCAATAAAAGGTAAATTTGTGGCAGATAACATTTTGAAATTCCTTGAAGAAAGAAAAATTATTTCGTTAAAGTGATACAACATCGTTTAATATTGAGTTATGTTTTAAGCCTGATAGCTTTTAAATCAGGAGCGCCCCCACGCCCCTTTAGCGCCTCCCTGGTAGTTACCAATCGTTGTAATATTCGCTGTGCCTACTGCAATTTTCCGCTGCTCAAAGAGCCTGAAATGAATCTGGAGCAAATTGATTTAATTCTTACAAAGTTAAAGAGGATGGGCGTAATGAGACTTGGATTGTTGGGGGGTGAACCTCTTTACAGAAAAGACTTCGCTGAGATATTAAGCATGGCCAAAAAGAATGGATTTTTTGTTTCTGTGAACAGCAATTTGTTGTTGTATGAAAAATATGCCGATACACTTGCATCTGTTGATTACTTTTTCACCAGCCTGGATGGCCCTCCTGACAGACATATCAAAAATCGAGGAAAGCAAGACTACGATAGGGTACTCAATGCTATTCGCGATATCCGAAGGCGCGGCAAACCGCTCACGGCAATTTGTGTAGTTACCGATTATGAAAAAGAAGACGCAGACTACTTGTTGGAGTTGGCGGTCAAAGAACGTTTTACCGTTCATTTCCAACCCGAATGTTACGATACAGAAATTGTATTGCGATCGGCTGAAGAGGATTTTCCACAGGAAAAAGCGCGTCAGTTTTGGAAACATATTTTAAAGCAAAAACAATCAGGGGCGCCGGTAGCCAGTTCGGTTTCCTATCTTAAATATATCATCTCGTGGGATGATTATCGGCAAACTTCCCGATTTATTGATGGTAGCAGATGTGCAGCCGGAAGAGGATATCTCTTCATAGATGCCTCCGGCAACGCATACCCCTGTGCTTACACAAAGGGCAAGACTCCCGGCATCAATCTTCTCAAAGAAGACTGGGAGAAATCTTTCAATTGCAAAACACCTTGTACGGAATGCATTGTTGGCCCGATGCTGGAGTTCAATTTATTGTTTAAAAAGCCTATATCATCGGTAGCGAACGTCCTGAACATTACCTGACTTGATGGTGGCCCAGCTAAATCTGCGCTGAATAGGCAAATAACACCTCCAAACAAATGCAAATAATTTAATCATGAGCCTATGCATCCAGTCCGGCATGATGCGTACCAAGGCACAACGTCTGTAAAAAAATACAAAGCTTTGGTTCCCCAAAGCGTTGGCGCAAATTTCATTTAAACGGTGCACCAGTGGTTGAGGTACAAAATCAAACATCAGCACGTATCTTCTTTTGTCACTGTGATTCCAAACATGATGCTTCTGAACATTGATAAAAGCCATAATTTCTCCTTCTTTCCAACCTCGCTCTTCTCCATTTACATGAATACCTATGGTGGGATATGGTTCGGGAACTATTAATGCCAGATGGGCGCGTACGATTCCATTTGTATCTCCGTAATGCGGTTTAATCTCAGTTTTCGGAGGCAGGATACTAATACCTGCAAATACACAGTTGGGAATTTGTTGCACAATACTCCAGGTGACCGGAAACCGCTTAATATTTTCGTGAAAAAGCCAATTAAAGCTCACCAAATATGTCAAACTCCAACTGCCCTCGCCTTCCACCTTAGCAGGCGAGAGCGAGTTTTGCTTAGTCAATAGCCCATCCCTTGCTTCAACCGACAAAACTTCGTCTCTGATTTTTTCCCAGTTATCCAGCAAAGGTTTTAGCTCTGGAAAACTCTCAACACTATAAAAGTTGTGTAGCTTTCCATGATATTCTTCTACAGGTGGGCGCACATATATTATCTCTTCTCCATCAGGCCATTCATACGGATAAAGGGTGGCCTTATCAACTTTTTGCATCAGCGTACTTTGAAGGACTTAAAATAAAAATACTTACAATTGATTTGCAATAGCTTTGAATATATTCGTATGTAAATTTACTTTAGGTGAGGTTAACATCCGCAGTCTGGTCTGCGATAATTTCCTTTGTCATCATTTTTTTTTCAACAATTGTAGGAATTTATCTGGAAGATAATGAAACTATTGTTGCAGCTATTAACTATGGTGTTTTTGGCGAAATGGGGAACGAACAATATTGGTCTGACTCTTTAGTCTTTTTGTTCCCTATTTTATTTAAGATAAGCAAATTTTTACCGTATATCCCTGTTTTCGGCTTGTTTAAATTATTAACACAGTTTATAGCTTTCTGGGCCATATCACTCATAGCTATCCGGAATTTTTATAAAAATATTACGTATATTATAATACTTGTAGTTGCTGCATGTATCTTTATTTACGACTCGTTATTTCAGTTACATTGTATCAGACAAAGCATTCTGCTCTCATTTACTTCGCTTTATCTGCATGAAATGTATTATGACAATGAAAGAAAACTAAGCGCCACACCTGTTCTTTTATTTTTTTTCGCGGTTATAACCAGAATTCATGCCGCAGCACTTATATTATTTGCTTTCATATTATACAGTTTGTTAAGACAGTCGCCAAAGTATGTTTTCAGAAAATACTGGATGATGCTTGGCTTTACATTAATATTACTTGGAATGTATCAATTAAATGGCCGATTTACCGATAACATGGGAAGATATATCGAAGCTCATTTTGAGTACCCTATATTGGAAAAACCACATATTGCTCCCCTGTCGCCGCAAAGTAGCAGTGCTGATACAGCAAGGTACCTGGGCCTCAAATCATTCTTTTTTACAGACACTGCTCAATTCAAGCGCGACTATTTTCATCAATTTGTACGCATACAGCCTACTTTGTCTTTTATACTTGACTCTCAAAATCTAATAGCCATTAAACACGATATAATAAAGCGTTGGAATGATACATCTTTGCACTTAATTCTTATAATTATTCTGATATTTATTTTTTTTTGGGCATCGCCTAGTGAGGCTAGCAAGACGTTGTTATTCACTTTTGTAATGTTTCTGGTTCCGGCAGGACTAATTTTGTTTCTGACTAATGAGCTTAAAGAGCGCTTTTTTAATTCTTATGTAGGGGTATTAACCTGGCTAGTACTTTTAGAGTGCATAGCTATTTTCCAAAAGCACTCTTTGCCGAAAATTTTGCGTTATAGCCTACTTGTTATTTTAATCGCGGGCCTTGGCGCATTTGCAGCAAGACAAATATTTTATTACTATCCGTTGCAGGTGAAGCTATCGCATGTACATCAGGAGTTTTTAAAAAATTCCATGGAGCTATCAACGAAAAGCAACGGTGAAAGTACCCTTTTCTTTAGTGATGCAGATATGCCCCTTACAAACTCCCCACTATATCGAACTCCCCATACAATTTACCGTAATTTTGCAACATTTGATGGTGGTTATCTGACTTACTATAGTTATTGCGTTGATAGATTCACAAAACTTTTTGGTTATCATCCGGGTGATTTTAGAGGACACGTAAAGCTGTTCACCAATTCAAAGCGAGGTATTTTGGCTTATATCAGCACAGAAAGAATTGAGCTGATAAAGAATTATTTCCTGCACATTTATAATATTAAGCTAGAATTCATAAAAGTATCTGAAATAGAGTTTAGCAAAGCTGATCTTTATCGGGTTAAAGCACATCAAATATAATGCCAAGTTCGTGGCATCACCTCACACAAAAAATTAAGGCAGCCATATTTACTTTGGCAAGTATAGCATTGTTGATATATACCATATCAGATAGCAAGCTTAGACTAAGCGATCTTAAACTGAACAAATACGATATATTCTTATTTCTAACCACTGTTTTTTTGTTGCTTTTGGTCATATATCTTCAATCTAAAAGATTTATAATACCAACAGAAGGATTGGAAAAAATAAGAATAACAGACAGCGCCAAGTCGCTGTTGCTCGCACTACTCTATAACAGCCTTCTGCCCGGAAACCTGGGGGAAATAATACGCGCATGGTATATTGGCAAAAAAAATAATATATCGTTTAAGAACGGGCTTGCTTTGGTAGGCCTTGAGAAATACATTGATGCCCTTAATTACATTTTATACGCATTAATACTAGGAGCTTTATTTGGTTCCCTAGCTGTTTATAAAGGAATTTTCATACCTGTTACCATTATTGTATTAATCGTATTTATAATGTATTTGCTGATCATATATCACTCAGGTGTAGAACGCCTGTTGTTTCGCATACTATCGGAATTTGGAAACAAGGGACATTGGCTTTTTTCACTTCATGAGAAGCTCAATTTTTACCTCAAAGCAATGAGTTATCATCAATATATCCGCTATTTTATTATTGGCTTTATAATTTTTGGAATTAATATTCTGCAATACTATCTGCTGCTTCAAATGACATCATTACCCATGGCCATGCGCGGCTGGGATGTGGCATTTATGATTTCGGTTTCTATGATTATAGTATTCTTAATCCCTGCTGCTCCGGGAAGCGCGGGAGTGGTACATGGAGGTATTTATTACGTATTATTAGAAATCGCTTCGCATAAGTCTTTACCCATCAGCAGCGAATTAACATCTCAGGCGGCAGCGTACACAGTTTACTTACATTTATCATATTTTTTGCCTCAGGTAATTGTAGGAACCATCGTTTTAATAAAAGAGAGAAATGTGCTATTTTACAAACCGGTTAAGCAAATGAGCTAGATGGCAAGCGTTGTTTATTTATACAGTGATTATACGGTTCATGAAGGTAACGAGCCCGAAGTTTATAACCCCGAATTATATCCGGCCATACAACACGTTTTAAAGCATTATTCAACCATTAAAGAGGAAGTGCATGATTATATTCATCAAAAGTTTGACATTCCCTACAAAAATCCGAGTGCCCCTGAAATGACTTATCCTGACAGTTGGAAAAACATATATTTTAAAAACTATTTGTTGCGTTACACGCTTGGACCGAAATATTTCCCTAAAACCTCTGCGATAATGGATGGGCATCCAGATATAACTTTGGCAGGTATTACCACTTTAGCCCCTAAAAGTCGCTTAAAAATGCATTGTGGCGAAACCAACGCAATCATTCGTTGTCACCTGGGTTTGAAAATACCGGGTAAATTACCGCAGCTTGGAATGCGCGTAAAAGATACATTACTTTCCTGGGAAGAAGGAAAAGTGTTTGCCTTTAATGATGCTTATCAGCACGAAGCCTGGAACGAAACAGACGAATACCGATATGTGCTGGTTTTCGATATTATTCGTCCTGAATTTGCCCACATGCGAACATGGGTTTGCGCGCGTTGTTTAGGTATTGAGGCGATGCGTTTTCTACTCAGCCGTGTTGGAATATATGAAAAGACACCGATAGGAATCCGAAAAGCTATCGCATTTCCGGCAGCATGTTTACTATATGTATATTTGAAGATACTTGGAAACTGATAATTACAAAGAGTATATGAAAGTTTGTTTAATTAACCCGTCGCGGATAATGAAGCTGGTGAGCGCTTCCATGCGTCCCTCGCCCCCTCTGGGATTGGCTTATATTGCGGGCGCACTAAAGGCTGATGGCCACGATGTGCAGATTGTTGACGCAATCGCCGAAGCTCCCGAACAATACGTGGCCTTTAAAGGTAGAAAAGATATTGTAATACATGGTTTGCTATCTCACCAGATCATTCAATTAATTCATCCGGATACCGAGCTAATTGGTATCACCATGATGTTCAGTATAAACTGGTTACATCAAAGAGAGCTAATTGATGAAATAGGTAACGCTTTCCCAAATGTACCTATAATTGCCGGAGGAGAACACACCACTGCCGTTCCCGAATTTTGCATTAGGCAGACCCGTCGGTTAACTGCCTGTGTACTAGGTGAAGGAGAAGAAACTGTAAGAGAACTTGCAAGGGCGCTTGAGAATAAAACTCCTCTGGAGTCTGTACCAGGTATAGTATTCAGAAATCAATATTCCCAACCTCAAAGAACATCTCCGAGAAAAAGAACACGTGAACTGACTCAAATCCCCAAGCCATACTGGGATGTGTTCCCTCTACAGAAATATACTTCTCATGGCATAAGTTTTGGTGTAGAATTGCAAAATTCATTTGCGCTACCTGTTTTAGCTACCCGAGGCTGTCCATACGAGTGTACCTTCTGCAGCAGTCCTCAAATGTGGGGCACCAAATACAGCATGCGGCCGGTATCAGATGTAGCTGATGAGATAGAGTCGTATGTTAAAAAATATGGAACGCGTAATTTTGATTTTTACGACCTCACGGCTGTTATCAACAAGAGATGGATTATAGATTTTGCAAAGGAAATTGTAAACAGGCGACTGGATATTGTATGGCAGATTCCTGCCGGCACGCGTAGCGAGGCTATTGATCGCGAAGTTGCACACTGGCTATATCGCTCAGGTTGCCGTAATATTACTTATGCGCCAGAGAGTGGCAGTCCTGAAATTCTTCAAATTATTAAAAAGAAGGTATCTATTGACCGCATGCTGCAATCCATACGCCACTCGAGCGAAGAAAAAATGAACATTAAAATAAACTTCATGATTGGCTTCCCCGATGAAGGGCACCGTCATATATGGCAGTCTATCTGGTTTTTAATCAGAGCAAGCTGGGCCGGGGTCAATGACATGGCTCCAGCAGTTTTTGCTCCATATCCCGGAAGTGCTCTGTTTCAGCGCCTGGTAGATGAAGGAAAAATAAATATTGAAAACGATGAATATTTTATGAAGATAATTCAG
>JAVQWQ010000126.1:0-6793 GCA_033578915.1 Chitinophagales bacterium
CGCGCATTATTTATGAACCGGGACACCGAATAACTCATTGGCCAATGCGCAAAAGTTCCAATAAAAAACTATTAAGCGCCACATAATAATTCAATGAAGTGCACACCGTTTGTTACGGTAATCGCTGTCAGGTTATTTATTTTTGGTATAAGCCGCGCTGCATATTTCGTACTGAGCAAAATTTTTCTGTTTTCATTCAAATAAATTTCACTTTGTTTCATCCATTACTCCATCTCAGCAATCTGGCTTTACATTGAATTATCAGAGGCACAAACACTTTAGTCTGGAACAAACAACCGTCCGTTCCATCCATAGTCTGTACAAGGATCTTACTTATCCTTTATCAGGTCGAAAATAGAATCATCGCGCGAAGGTTCAACCAGAAAATCGTAGTAATCTTTTTCTTCTGTTTCGTTTTGTTCATTCAGGCTGATGCTGCAGATGATGTCCTCTATGGTTTTTTAAAGAGTGGTATCGAGTCGTTTCGGGTGTAGTGAGGTAGTTTGCATGTGTGGGTAGAGACTCACTCATTTCTTTAAGCAGATATATGGAAATAGATACATTTTCCCATGTTTCGGCCTCAGGCTTCAGATAGGTTATTTCTGTATGAATTTCAAGCACACCTGCATCGAGGAATTTACTAAATAAGTTTTTTTCTTTTCTATGAATAAATCCGATTTTATGGTCGTTCCAGTGTAGTGCAATAGCGAAACTGTTGCATGTATTGTCTGGCTCGCGCACTAGTTCCAGCATGTCTGCTTCGCTTGTAGCATTCAGCAGAGAAGGACCGCTATAGTATCTGAATCCTTTTACAAAGCACTGCAATAGTTATATTTTTTTCAATTGTTTGATCCATTTTTAGGCAGGGCGCTTAATCCCAACCCCGGCAAAGCGCTATTAATAAAAATCAAAATGATGAATGTTTCTTACAGATGATCTAGAACTAAATCAATTATGTGTAATGAATGTTGAAATAATTTGTTTCTGTTTAATGCCTCCTTATTAAATTTGTATAGTAAAGGTTTTGCTTTGGCAAATGAAAAGGGAAGCCTGTGAAAGTCGGGCGCTGTACCCGCAGCCGTGAATCTGCACTCCAATATGGGAGTAAAAACTTTTGAAAACTCCTTGTGCCACTATTCCTAAAGGAATGGGAAGGCTTTCAAAAGAGCAGACAGCCGGAAGACCTGCCTTTACAAATCAAGCTCATTGGCTTTCGGGAACAAAAGCCTTGAGACACAATTAAATTTTTGATTGATAAGCAATTTGCTGTTTTGATTTTATCTCAAATATATACTTGAGCTTATAATATGAATTATGAATCATCTTACTGTCCTCGGTGTAAAAATACTTTTCTCTGTAACCCCGAGAATATCAGCGCTTGCCATTGCAGCAAAATAGAAATGCATGAATGGGAAAGAAAATATATTGCGTCAAAATTTAAGAGTTGTCTGTGCAACTTATGCTTAGTAGAAATGAAACAAGAGTTTGCAGCAATGCCTGAGTATTATATGGAGGGCGGGTTTTTTGTTTTTACTGAAAAATTTCATATAAAGCGCGGCTATTGTTGTAAGAGTGGGTGCCGTCACTGTCCTTACAAGAATTAGAGTTTCAATAATCTTGCATAAACTAGTTTGGAATATTTGTTTCGCAACATTAAATAATTAAATCAAACCCGTTGATAAAAAAAATACTTGTTGCAAATCGCGGAGAAATAGCGCTTCGCATTATGCGAACCGCCCGCGAAATGGGAATTAGCACCGTAGCGGTATTTTCCGATGCAGACCGGTTATCGCCTCATGTCCGATATGCCGATGAGGCAGTATATTTAGGAGCTTCGCCTGCTAAATCTTCTTATTTGGATGCTCAAAAAATTTTAGATGCTGCACGTAAGACTTCTTCTGATGCCATACACCCCGGTTATGGTTTTTTAAGTGAAAATGCAGCATTTGCAGATATGGTAGAAAAGGCCGGGATTATTTTCATAGGCCCAACATCTGAGAGCATAGCCATGATGGGGAGTAAGCTGGCTGCTAAAGAAGCTGCTGCGCGTTTTAACATTCCCATGGTACCCGGAAGCAGTGGCGCTGTGAACCATTTAGATGAAGCTATACAAATAGGCGCATCTATTGGTTATCCGTTATTAATTAAAGCCAGCGCTGGGGGAGGGGGTAAAGGAATGCGTGTGGTTTATGAACCATCTGAACTGGAGGAACAAATGAAGCGCGCCCAAAGTGAAGCTATGAGCGCTTTTGGCGATGGCAGCGTATTTATTGAAAAATACGTTGCTGCGCCTCGACACATAGAAGTGCAGATTCTTGCCGATGCTTATGGCAACATTGTGCATCTTTTTGAAAGAGAATGTTCAGTTCAACGAAGACATCAAAAAGTTATCGAAGAAGCTCCCAGTTCATGTTTAAGTCCTCAAAAGCGCTCTGAAATAGGGGAAGCTGCTGTAAAAGTTGCTCGTTCTTGCAACTATCGCGGTGCAGGAACAGTTGAATTTCTGGTAGATGAGAACCTGAATTTTTATTTTTTAGAAATGAATACGCGGCTGCAGGTAGAGCATCCGGTTACAGAAATGATTACTGGCATAGATTTGGTTAAGCAACAAATTTTAATTGCTTCCGGAGAAAGATTGCCTTTTTCGCAGGATGATATTTCCTTTAGAGGTCACGCCATCGAACTGCGGGTGTATGCAGAAGACCCCCTAAATAATTTTTTGCCCGACACTGGAAAGCTTGAAGTGTATGTAAAACCCGAAGGTCCCGGCATACGTGTGGATGACGGGTATGAGCAAGGAATGAATGTACCGGTTTTTTACGATCCCATGCTGGCCAAGCTTATTGCTTACAGCCACGACAGGCCATCAGCAATTCAAAAATTACTTCGCGCCATTGATGAGTTTAAAATTACCGGAGTAAAGAATACGTTGCCTTTTGGCCGTTTTGTGTTGAGGCACCCGGAATTTTGCTCCGGAAACTTTGATACTCATTTTGTAGATAAATACTTCAAACCTGAATATATAGAAAACAAGCTCACTATAGATAGTGAATTTTTTGCAGCCGCGTTGGCGGGAAAGTTATTTTGGGAAAAAAGCCAAAATTCTATACCTGAAAAAGCTTCATCTAATCATTTTCATTCAACAAAATCTGCTTGGAAATTAAGGGCGAAGAACTGATTTCATTTCAACAACTTTATGTTTGTTGATGAAAAAAATCCGTTAATGTGTGATTTAATTAAATGTAGTCAACTATTTGAGCTACGGAACTGCTGACAGAAATTTGATATAGTTTTAAGTAAAACCAAGATTAATATCTCAGAACCTTAACTTCTGTTCTTCTGTTTTGCTGGTGTTGTTCTTCGGTGCAAGGGCTATCATTAGTTGGCTCGCACACACATCCGTTTACAACCTTTGTTTCACCATAACCCGCAGATACGATTCTCCTCGGGCTGATCTTCTTACTTACAATATAATCAACAGCAGCTTTTGCTCTGCGTGCAGATAATACCATATTATAGCGCTGTGTTTGACGACAGTCTGTGTGTGAACTTAGTTCTACTTCAAGCGTAGGATTATCTCTCATTATTTGTACAAGGTTGTCTAATTCTTTAGCAGCATCTGGTCGAATGTACCATTTATCTAAATCGTAGTATAAATTGCGGATAACCCAGGTCTGCCCAACATAGAATTTGCATGGGCCCTCAATTTGTGTGCTCGGTTTCAAACCATATGTAGAAATTGTATCAATACGTCCGTTGTGTTCGATTGTATAAGTGTAGTTCTGAACTAGATCTAAACGTGTTTCACCATTCGAGTTGGGTTGAACATCTGTTGTTTGGCCGGTGCGAAGATTTTTCACTCTTACAGGTCCACTGAAACAGTTTGCAGTAAGAGGAACATTTACTATCATATTTCTTCTGGGTATAAGATAATCCTTGCGCAGAATTCCTGTGTTTGGATCTGCATCGCGATCGCTGAATGCATCCCGAATGGATGGGAAGTCTGGAGAACCCACTGTGTAATCTCCCTGAGCAATTACGGTTTCAAAGGTCCCATCAGTACCAGTTGCAAAGTTTAGTGAAGGTTTGCCGCGAGGAGTTATTGAAATGGCTACATCTTGTATAGGCTCTTTGGTTTCTTGTTCGCGTACACTAACTATCAGTTTTATATTGGCAGGAGTGAGGGGAATAGTTACCACTTTGCCTTTATCTTTAGATGATATTTCTGCAAAGTTTGGCTTGTAGCCAGTTTTCGAAGCGTCAACAATACATGCTTTGCCACCTTTTACGATAAAGTTTTTTTCTCCTCTCGAGTTGGTTTGATAATTTGTTGTGTTTGCTGTTTTGCAATCTAACTTTAGATCCGCTTCAGGTATTGGTTTATTAGTAACTGCATCTACAACCAGCACAGTTACGTCATAGTCAAGTCTTGACTCATCATATACAAAGCCATAGATATCATCATCGCCAACTCCGCCAATTCGGTTTGAAGCAAAATATCCGCTATTATTATTTTCGTTTATAATAAATGAAAAATCATCTGCGTTTGAATTGATAGGCGGACCTATATTCTCAGGCTTGCTCCAACTGCCATTTTGATAAACAGATTTATACACGTCTAATCCTCCAAGGCCACTTAAAGCATTAGATGCGAAATAAAGTGTACCATCATGAGCAATATACGGATATTTCTCATCAAAGCGACTATTGATCTCATTACCAAGATTTCTTGGTTCACTCCATGTTCCGTTTGCATCGCGCGTGCTGACATAAATATCGGTACCACCATATCCTCCCGGACGATCGCTGCTGAAATAAAGTGTATTCCCATCAGGGCTTAGTGCGGGATGTGCATTGGAGAAGTCGTTGCTGTTAAATGGCAACTCAACCGGCTTTTCTCGCTTTTTTCTTGGAAAGCTCATACTGTAGAGTTTGAGGACTACAGTTTTTTTATCTTTTGCCGTTTTAGAAGAATAGTTTATGTAATTATTCCTGGTAAAAATTAGTTCTCCCTTCAAAGGATTGTATGCGACAGGGCCATCGTGAAAGCGGCCATTCGGTTTTGTGCCTTTAATTGATTTAACTCTGGTTACATAAGATGAACCACTATCAGTGTCGGCTAAATAGATATGGTAAAAGTTGCGCGTACTCCAGTTGTCGGTTAAACTATTGTAGCGTACACCTCTACGATTGGATGTGAAAAATATTTTTCCTTTTTCGTAAAAATAAGGACCAAAGTCTGATGCGGGCGAATTAATGCTAAGTGTTTGTAGGCGATAAAGGCCTTTGTTTTGTGAAAGCTGTTTTATGTTATCCAGCCCGGAAATAATCTCATCAATATTTTTGTCATCGGGTGAAACAGCCTTATACTCTCTGTAAAATTGTTTTGCTTCATCATATTTTTGATTAGCTCGCAAGGCTTCAGCCAACCAGAATTTATTTTTAGGATTACCCCCCGGTAATGTTGCAAGTTTTTTATACCAGATTTCGGAGTTGACGGGATCGTTAAGTAAACGATAGCTATCCGCAATTTTCTGAAAAAGATAAACACTGTCTTCTTTCTTTTTATTTAAGGCCTTTTTGTAATATTCAATGGCCAAATTGAATTTGAACAAAGAGAATGCTTTGTCGCCCTGATTGGTATGATAAGATTTTCTTTGTGAAAAACTTTCAGGGCTTATTAGTAAAAAGATCGAAAGTATTAGAAGATACCTCATAATCATGCTTAAAAGTTGCCTTTTTTTGGATTTAGAAATAGTTTATATAACGTGGAGAAACGTAGCGTTTGTTATTTGTATTTAATTCATAACCAATCATGATGTCATGGCTTCCCCAACGAGCAAATCTGTTGAGGCCGCTTAAGGCATAATCAAATCCATATCCGATCCGTAAACGATGGGTAAGTAATGCTTCGAACCATACGATTGCGGCAGTTCCTCTGCGGTTGTCCACTCCGGCTGCAACGCGATATATACCTCCAAGCCAAAAACGATCTGCAAACAAGAAGGCAAGGCTTCCGTCAAAATCGGGTATTCCCTTGGGCAAACCTTTTACATACTTCATCAAGAATGATGGACGAACTTTTACTACAGATGTCTCCTTGCCAAATACATAACCGGCAGTTAATAAATAATGGTTGTATTGACGCGCCAGAGCGGTACTCATACTGGCAGCCACACCTTTGTCAAGTCTCATAGGTATTAGGTGCGGTGCTGATAATCCCACATAATAACGCTTACCGTATGCATATATTCCCGCTCCCACGTTTGGAATGAATACATTTCTATCAACAGAAAATATGGCATCGTTGTATCCTTGAGCTAATAGTTCAGCAGGAATGGCTTCTGAATTGCGTTGAGCGTAATAAGTACCACTTGCCTGTATGCCCAGAGAAATTTTTGATTTTCTTACTGGAATTCGGAAGGCGAAAGCGCCTGTTGCTGTAAAGCTATTTGTAAGCCCTAAACGATCGCCGGCAAGGGTCAATCCAAGCGCATACTGATTTCTGCGCAGAGGCGAGTGGATACAACCGTTACCGGAGCGAGGTGCCCCTTCAATCCCTGCCCATTGATGCCGGTAAATTGCCATCATATCCAATACTTCATGACTACCGGCATAGGCAGGATTTAGAAACAGCCCATTGAACATATATAAACTGTAATGAGCATCCTGTTGCGCCCATACTGCTGAG
This sequence comes from Chitinophagales bacterium, assembly GCA_033578915.1. Taxonomy (GTDB): domain Bacteria; phylum Bacteroidota; class Bacteroidia; order Chitinophagales; family LD1; genus UBA7692. Next base: position 6,692 of record JAVQWQ010000126.1, read on the forward strand.
TTTATGGCTATCAGAGATATAAATAATAGTCTTTTCATATATTAAGTTTTACAGATTAATTAATCTATCTAGTAATTAGAATGAATCAGGCTTTTTTCTTTC
>JAVQWQ010000127.1:0-6785 GCA_033578915.1 Chitinophagales bacterium
TTTCTTCAGTAGCGCGAAAATTAATGTTACTAACGTAGATATTCATGGACAAAATTTATAACTGTTTTTGTCCATTTCGGTTAGCAACAGAAAGAGACGAAAAACAATTGTTATGCAAATATAAAAATTATTCGGGGTAATAAACTACTTAGGTAAAATTTTAATCTGGCCGCTGCCGCTGTAAGAATGATATTCACCTGCGTACATAGCATCTGCGCTGAGAGTACCCAATTTATAAGTTCCGGGCGTCACTGCACGCACTACGTAATAAAAATTTTGACGGTTGCCTTGCGCATTTACAAATAGGTTTATTCTGTCATCGCGAATATCAGCGTGAATTGGCTTACTGTCGTTTTTAATCCAATTTGTACCTGGTACTTCCTTAACTCTGGGATTTTCTATTTCAAAACCGGCAGGCAACATATCGGTGATAACAACATTTTCTATCGTTCTCGAATATGAACTCTCCAGGCTTATTCCAACCACTATGAGATCGTTTTGCCGGAATTCATTACTGCTGATGACGTTACCGTATCTGTCATAGAAAGTCCTACGCACTCTGAGAAAGTTGTCTTCTTCTTTTACGTTGCCGCTGGCAGATATACCGGATGCTTCCCAGAAATAATAGACTTTTCCATCACCACTGCTCACGGATATTTCAACCTTGTTGTCTTTGAGTTGCTTAGGTGTAATTTTTAAGGAGTTGTCCTGTATAACCCCCAGCGACTTTCCGTTAGACTTTACCTCTGCATTCACTTTGCCTTTATTCAGGTTGCGTGAATATTTGCCGAGAGCAAGCGTAGAGAACACTAACTCTTGTGTACTCAGATACTTGTGGCTGTTTAATTGATCGGCCACATGCTTTACCATCACAGGTATTTGATTATAATCAGGCTGAACATCCATAAGGACGCTCAAGGCAAGCGCTTCGTCACGTATGTCTGATGAAAAATTACTTCCAACGTCTTTATCGCTTCTCTCGGATAAGAAATTGTTAGGGAGCAGTTCGCGGATTTTAGATTTGTCACCAGCTAGGGCAAACGCAGCAGCAATGAGAAATTTTCCTTCATTAGTAAGAAGCTGTGGGTTCTCTTTGTAGTAATTCATTGCGCTTTGCTGCGGCATACCTGCCAAGGCTAGAACGTATAATGAATAAGGTATTTCTTTCATCGCAACAACTCTTGATGCGCCATTATTGAAGAAGTAGGTATAGGTCTGTTTTTTCTTAAGCCTTGTTTGGAGATAAGACAACAGCGAATTATACATCGCATCCTCTACTTCATAACCATTTTTCCGTGCTTCAGTAAGGAAATGCGCTGCAAAAGCGCTCACCCACCAGTGTTCATTGTAATCATCCGGCCATAAAGAAACTGCTCCTGAGTATATCTGACGTTGCTTGATGGTTCGTATCGCTTCGTTTACGTTTTTACTAAAGGATTGCTTTGAAAATTCATTATTTAGATTAATTGCATTGCATAAATCTGCAAAATATATCTGCGGAAATGCAGCCGCAATAACCTGTTCAGTACAGCCATATGGATACTGCAACAAATCGGTAAGAAACTTGCCTTGCATTGCTAAGGGCGATGGACTTACCACAAGAGAGTAAGCTTCTGTTCCTTTGATAAAATCATTTCCACCGAAAGAAATCACTTTGCTGGTACCGGCCGGCACTTCTCCGCTACCCGTAACCTTCTGAAGCGAAGCAGAGGGCCTTACCGTAATATCTGTAACCTCAGTGAATTTTTCAGACCCGCTGGAAACCTCCACGCGAACATTTGCCTCTCCAATGTTGGGTTCAGCCTTCAAAGTGTAATATGTTCTTTTCTCTGAGTTGGGTGGCACAGTGAGTTCACTGTTTTCAATTGCTGTTGCTTTTAAAGGCCCTGCCGTTCTCACTGCAATATTTGCTCTTTGAGGGGTATTAGTTGTGTTGGAAACGGTTAAAGCCACCATCGCTTCATCGCCAGGGCTTAAAAAGCGCGGAATTCCTGAAGATATGATGATCGGATCTGCAACTGTCAAAAAGGCTTCTGCTGCGCCAAATTTTTCATTTTTATAATTAACGGCCATGAGTCTTAGCTTGCCGCTAAAAGTTGGAACATCTATTTCAAAAGTCGCGAGGCCGTTAGATTGAATTTGAGTTATTCCACTCCAGTATCGAACCAGCTTGGCCCGTTTGTTAGGCAGTGGGTTGGTTCGTCTGCCTAAATCAAATCCATCGCCACCAACGCTCCTACGTTGCGATTTAATCTCGGGAAACAAGGCGTTATACAAGTCAAAACCTTGTACTTGCAAGGCCCTCTTTTGATAAAAGTATTCATAAGGATCAGGAGTTTTAAAATCTGTAATTTGCAAAATGCCTTCATCTACTGCCGCAAGTGTAACAAAAGAATTAGGCTCTCCTCTAACGATTATTTTTTGCTTTTGATTACTGCGAATCTTTTCCGGGGCTTCGATTTTGACTTCAATTTTTCGACTTTGTTCAACAACAGAAATATTGGCATATCCATGCGCTACGGTGAGCGGAAAGTCGCTTTCCGCATGGGGCTTAAACAAAGTTGCGGTAACATAAACATTGGGTAGATGATCTTTCCCTATGATGATTTCAGCAGTAGCCAGGCGATTCTGAACGGTTAAGTAGAAACTTTCAAACAACTTATCGCGCTCAATGGAAACAAGAAGCTTTCCATCAAATGGAGCTTTAAAGAGTAATTTTGCTTTATCACCAGGCTTGTAAAGTTTCTTGTCTGTTGAAATATTTACAAATCCTTCCTTATTCACTTCAAAGTCTGTCTGACTACTTAACCATCTACCATAGCTGAAGAAAGGAAGGCTCACATAAGATGAAGCCCCCGGCAAAGAAATGCGCAATTCATAATTTCCGGGTTCGCGCGGCACATAACTAAATGTAGTTGCCCGACCTGTAATATTTAAATCGCCGGAGTATAGTACTTTATCTTCAAACTGGCTTTCATAACTATAGCTATCTCCATATCGCACCAACACATTCTTGTATTTCTTTTTTATAACCTGTATAACAGCCGGTGTCGAAACAATATTTTCATTGATATCTATAGCAATCAGGTGAAAAGGAATAGTCTGGTTCAATGGATAATAATGCCATTCATTTCTTCTGATACCAATAAAAACTCTTTGTGTAAGTATATCTGCTTGGTTGAAGCGATTAACAGGCCTGCCTGTTTCGTCAAACACAGTTGTGAAAAAACTAGCTTTGATAATACCTTGCTTAGCAATACCTGAAGGAGGCGAAAAAGACTCTTCAAACGAGCCATCGCCTCGCGTATTTCCGTTAGTAGTGGTTGCATCAAAATAGGTTTTAAGATTAGATAAGCTGAAATCGTACTCAGAAAAATTCTTTGGCGAAAATGATTGGTGTTTGTATTGAATTTCTACTTCATAATTTCTTTCTGCAGCAGGGGTTCCAAAAAGATTTTCTGCTTTTCCTTTGAGTATTATAGTATCCTTTTCATTGTAAATGCTTTTTCCAAGCGTGGTAGTTACCTTAATTCTGTCAGGCATGAATTCTTCTACCAGTATAGGGTAATCTGCCAATATCACTTCGTTGGGTGTAAGCAGTTCAAGATGATATGTTCCGGTGAGAGCGCTGTACGGCAACACAAAAGAGGCCTCAAAAGAACCTTGCTGATTAAGATTTTTTCTAATTGTTTTAAATTCTTGTCCATTTGGTGAAATAACCTTTATTTTCAGAGGAATATCATCCGGTTTATTCCATTCAGGTGTTCGCACCACAGCAGAAAAAAACACTGTGTCTCCCGGCCTGAACATATTTCGCTCAGCATAAACAAATGCATCTAAACCGGCTGAGCTGATAGATTTTCCGCCAACCTCAAAACGCGATGTTTCAACGATATTATTTTGCATGCTGATGTAGTTGAGGTCGTTGGAAGTTTTTGCCGTTATAAGCGCAGGGGTGAATCCTGTTGCGTCTCCCTTTTTCAGCGAAATCAATGCTATTCCTTTGCTGTCTGTTACGCCACTGCCAATCTTCTGGTTATTGCGGCCATATACCACACACTCCACGTTGGAAAGCGGCTCCGCACTTAGAAGTGAGTTGGCAAAAACCCATGCCTGTTGCTCACTTACTCTTGCAATAAGCCCGATATCACTTAAGGCAACCATTCGGCTGTCTGACAACCAATATTCCTGTGCTGAACGCACATTGATGTGATAGATTCCTTTGAAATCCGGAAACTTGTCTTTGATATTGAAATGAAATATGCGGGCATCGCCTTTGCCGGGCAACGTAGCAGTCATCAATTCTTCTTCATAAAGTACATCAGATAAATTAAACTCGCTCCCTTCATAGTCATAGTCGTAATAATTAGACAGGCCATAACGCAGGGCTGGAAGAATGTTGTTTTCGTAAATTTTTCTTACGGTTACTTTAACTTTTGGAACATTAACGATTTTTATCTTAATATTTCTGTTTCCTTTTGCGCTCAGGTAATTTGCGCTCTTATCGTCAAATGCGATGCTGGGTTGTATTTCTCCAAAGGCAGCCGTTGAGTGGTAATCTTCTTTAAGCCTGCCACCTAAAGTGCCTGTCAGCCCTTTTAAAATCTTTACATCATACATTTGAGTGGACTTAAAACCTTGCGATTTAATCTGAAAACCATCTTCTGTGGGGCTGGCATCAAATTGCACTTCAGGAGATATTTGAATAAAATTCTTGAGCGCTGAAGCAGACACCTTTTGCGAAGTTCGGACATTAATTATCCCTTCTGTGCCATCGTGTGCGGCTTCAAGATAAGTTATCTCCAGTTCATAAGGAGAAGGTAGCTTAAGCGTGTTCTTAAAATCCTCTACTGTAGGATTTTTTCCTCTTTCAGGAACAACTCCTTTGCTGACAAGAAACGATATTTCATAGGGCTCATCTTTCGTTTCCACATCTTTTATCAAAATAGTACAGCTTCTCCTATCTGACTCTGGAGCCAGCTGATAAGAGACTTTTCGGCCATTCACTTGTATGCTGAGATTTTTTTCAAATCCATCAAAAGGTTGCTCGTAGGCAAAAAATAATTGACTTTGAATTCCTATTTTCTTTTCAGAAGGGTCAATAACAGCCCAGCGGGCAGAATAATCAACTACTTCCTGCCTTGGAGTTTCAAATTCCAAAACAGGTATTTTTCCCAATTTATACGTAGAATGACGGCAGACCTTGGGCCTGATTACAGCCTTAAAGGTAGTTGCAGGAGGAAGTTCACTTTCAGGCGAAAAAACAAGGGTATTTGTATTTTCCCAGCGAAAACGACCTTTTATAGGCGGAGTAAACGCAACATATTCTTCATCAATCCAGCCTGCCAAGAATTCCGGATTTTTCTCATCAATAATGCTTTTATTAAAAGTGAAAGTAAGATTGGTTCTAGTATCTACTTCTCCGGTACAGTTAGTGGCTATTAGTTTTACATCTTTAGAATGCTTGCAAGACTCAAATAATAACAAAGTCAATAAAGCAATTTTATATGTGTATTTCATGAAGTGTTTTTAAGACGATTAAAGGCTATTTTAAAAAAAAAGGCAGAATTTTATGATTATAAAGGAGAAATTTTTTCGATTTAAATATTTCGGAGACTTATCAAAAAGCCAGGTAAGCAAACGGTATGCTCGAATCTTTATATTGATGAAAAATTTGATTGTCTTAAATCAGTAATAAGCAGTGAGAAGATGTTGGAATTAATTGTCTTGATTGAGGCCCTGTTGCAGATTTGCCTGCGTTATTGCCTGGCTTTTCTTAGGATGAATTTCTCTTAGCCAGCTAACAATTTCAGGCAATATTTCATCCACGTTTTCATGCATTAAAGCATGGGTCATCCCCGGAAAAATGGAAATTTTTTTCTTAGAGTTGATTCTTTCAAAAATTTTTCTGGTGTAGGAAACGGGAAAGATGGAATCCGCATCGCCTTGAAATACCATGACCGGAACCGTTATATCCTCAATTCTTTTTGGCAGCGGAGTGGTGGCTAGTGAGCGCAACGCGCGGAGAGAAATAGATTTTAACGTGATGGGGTCGGTCTCAATAAAATTCTTGGCGTTGCCGAAATATCTTACAGGAATCTTTTCAAGGTCTATATATCGGTTTACAGGTATCTGAATATTTGGCGCTATCTCTCCTGCTTTAGTTATAACAGATTTTAGAAAAGAAAATAAAGCCGGGTATTTTGTCAGCTTTACCGTATCGGGGTCGGTAAGATCTGCAAAATTCTGGCAAGTTACTCCTTTTAGCCGTTCATCCTTCGCAGCCATATAAAATGCTATAATGCCACCCTGGCTGCTTCCCATGAATGATACATTGTCGTTGTATCGCTGAATAGCCCAAGTAATAACACTCTCGGCATCGCGCATTAATTCCTCTACAGTATAATCTCCTCGCTGACCCTCACTGCGGCCATGGCCTCGCGGGTCAAAGCCAATAACATTAAAACCACTTTCGCCAAGTTTCCACATAAACTCTGCATAACACAAAGCGTACAAGGATGTACCGGGCATAAAGACTACCGTTGGGGCCTCCTTTGCATATTCATAAATATCCAGGTGCAGTTTCAACCCGTCACTAAAAGTTACATCACTGATGAAATAATCTTTTAATTCGTGCGGATATCCAAGCGTTTCGGATATATATAAAAAGTAATCGTCTAAGGTTTTAAATGCCTTGCCGTTTACGTAAAACATTTATTTTTTTTTGCTATGATAGAAAACTATTTTGGTTACTCAGAAAAGTATGGCAAAGCACATGTTCAAAT
>JAVQWQ010000128.1:0-6728 GCA_033578915.1 Chitinophagales bacterium
ACAAGTAAGATAGTAATGCCTTGCATTTGGATTAAGCTGTGCATAACCAAGTGCCATGAGGCATTTAATACGGAGTTGGACAGCTTCATTGTCGTCTGGATAAAGCGCGAGATAATAGTCGGTTAGTTCAAGCGCCCACTGAAAATCTTCGCCTTTCAGCGAGCTTTCTATTTGCCTCAACAATTTTTGCCTGCCGCCTGCTAATTCTTCTATTTTAAAAGCACGGCTTGCCGGTGATAATGGAAGTAATGTAGCGGGGTTGCCGTCAAAAAAACCCAAATAACCGTTGAAGATTGCTCTTACGCTCCAGCTCACTTTTCCATAATATTCCCGCAACCATGGATGTTCTTTTAAATGAGGTGGTAGTTTAATTTGTTCAGCTAATTCATCGGGAGTAAGCCCTTGATTCATACCGCGAACTGTTTGGTCGTGTACATACTGTATGGCATCTCGATAAGCCGTGAGCACTTCATACACATTTTTCTCTCCAAATAAAACTTCTGTATGAGAAGGAATAAGTACTTCAGGCCGTAGGGCACGCATTTTATCAACACTTTGACGCCAAAGGTTCACATCGCGGTAAGGTGTGCCGCGAATGGTATAAAGATTGGGAAATGCCTTGTAAACATTATCACCACATAATAATGTACGCATTTCAGGCAACCATACGATAATATGATCGGGAGTTTCGCCAGGGGCATGAAATAAGCGCATATGTACACCGGAGACGATAACATCGAGTGAATCCCGGAATGTTATTGTCGGACGTAATATTCCCAAAGTTGTATTTTGATTAATGGCAAGCCGCGGACCGATTCCGCAATGCACATGTGCGTCATCGTCCAAAAAGACACCAAACATCCGATAAGCCCGCTTTTCAGCAATTGGGCGTACTAAGGTGTTTGTCTTGTCTAAATAAGTAGTGAGCAATTCATGAGCATACACATCGGGTTTGCTATTGCCGGCCAATACTGCCGCACCGGAGGTGTGATCGGTGTGATAATGGGTGTAAATTACAGCTTTAACAGGTTTTGAGCATATACTATCAAACACCCGCTTTACATCTTGCCCTGCTTGCTGACTTTCCATACAGTCTATGATGATACAACTGTCCTTTCCTTCAATTAAAATGCTATTTGCAAGGCCATAGCCAATGGCTACGTAAATATTGTCGCCAACTTTTTCTATGCGTTTGCGAAAAATCATTCCGTGCGTGGATAATTCAGACGGCGAACTCACTGAAACATCAGGAGTGCGGTCATTACATGCTGAAAAAAGAACCGATATTAACCATGCTATCGCATATTTCTTCCAATAAAAATTGTTTGGTTTAGGAATCATTAATTTCAAACTACAACCCAACATAGGTGATTAATATTTAGAATTGATTTAATCGCTGTTAATAGAAAGATTTCTCTGCATGAAATAAGGACTTATAAATTTGACTTGCCGCCCAATTTACTGTTGCTTTATAATTAAACATTTACTCAAAAGAAAGAAGGAGTCATGAATTCATTATAATAAGCTTAATAAGGCTTTTAACTTTGTCTTCACTAATTTCGATATTTTGTGAACATACGATAATCATTTCATACTTCTGAAATGTCATTTTCCCGTAATATATCTGAAGAGAAAATCATTACAGTCGAGATAAAAGATGTATCTGCCGAGGGCTATGGTGTGGGTAAGTTGGAGGATGGAAAAATAGTTTTTGTAGAGAATTGCCTGCGCGGAGAAGTTGTAGAAGCGACTTTACAAAAAAACAGAAAAAACTACTGCGAGGCAAAGTTAAAAAGAGTGTTGAAGCCCTCTGTTTATCGGGTAGGGCCTCAATGTGCACACTTTGGCTTATGTGGAGGCTGCCGCCTTCAGCACTCTGATTACTCCGAACAATTATATATTAAGACTAAGATCGTAAAGGATGCTCTCGAGCGCATCGGCAAACAATTTGTTGATGTAATTTTTCCTATAGAAGGCAGTGAAAAGGTCTATGATTACAGAAATAAATTAGAATATGCCTTTACTAACCGAGCCTGGCTAAGCACGGAAGAAATACAAACAGGTGAAACATTTGACCGGCGCGGAGTAGGCTTTCATTTGCCCGGCAACTACGCGGCTGTGTTGGATATAAATCGTTGCCACTTGATGGAAATAAGCAATCAAATCAAAAATGAAATCAAAGCATTTGCTATAAAAAATGACTACAGCTTTTTTGACATAAAACAGAAAAAAGGTTTGCTGCGCAGCCTTTTGATTCGCAGAACGAACATAGGAGAAATTATGACGCTGGTAGCCTATTATGAACCAGACGAAATGAAAATTAATCTGCTGATGGAGCACCTGGCTACAAACTTCCCTTTCATCACATCTTTACAATATGTAATTAACTCAAAAGCGAATGATTCGATCTATGATCTAGAGCCGGTAGTTTTTAAGGGAACAGCTTATATCACAGAGCAACTTGGCCGATTTCGTTTTCTTATAGGCGCTACTTCTTTTTTTCAAACGAATACTCTGCAAGCCGAAAAACTCTACACTATCGCGAAAAATTTTGCACAACTCACAGGCAATGAAAATGTATATGATCTTTACTGTGGAGTAGGTAGTATAACTCTTTTTATAAGCGATGCCTGCAGGCATGTTGCGGGCATTGAGCAGTCTAAACAAGCTATAGAAGACGCAAAAAAAAATGCTTCGCTTAATAAAATAGAAAATGTTAGTTTCTATTGCGGAGATGTGGGACTATTATTGAAGGAAGAATTTATTTCTAAACACGGAACTCCTGATGTGATTATAACAGACCCACCTCGGGCGGGAATGCAGAAAGAAGTGATACATAGCTTACTTAATATAAAGGCACGCAGAATAGTTTATGTGAGCTGTAATCCTGCTACCCAGGCTCGGGACATTGGTTTATTAAGTGAGTCCTACGATTTGAAAGCCGTTCAGCCGGTTGATATGTTCCCTCAAACCATGCATGTAGAGAACGTGGCTTTGCTTGAACTCAAAGAAGCTTAGTTACTAAATCAACGAGGAGACAATCTTACAAAGGGCACAAGTATTTCTTCTAAAGATATACCTCCATGTTGAAAGGTATTGCGAAAGAAATTGGCGTAATGGTTGTAGTTGTTCTGATACACGAGATAATGATTTTCTTTAGCAAAAATATAGGAAGAAGTAAGATTGCTTTTTGGTAAAAGAATTTCTTCAGGATTACGAACTGCATAAACATCTTTTTCCTCGTAAGCAAGATTTTTTCCTGTCTTATAACGTATGTTGGTTGTTGTTTGCCTGTCTCCGATACATTTGCTGGGATCTTTTACACGCACGGAGCCGTGATCAGTAGTAATGACCAGATTTATTTTTTTATCGGCTAATTTTTTCAGCGCATTGTGCAGCGGTGAATGTTCAAACCAACTTACGGCTAAAGAACGGTATGCAGCTTCATCGCTTGCAAGTTCTTTGAGCACTTCCATTTCGGTGCGTGCATGAGAGAGCATATCAACAAAGTTATAGACGATAACCGTAAGGCGATTATTCAAGTAGTTGAGGATGTTGTTTTCCAAGGCCTCGCCATCGCGGTGGCTGGTTATTTTCACGTATTGATGTTTAATCTCTTCGCGAAAGCTTCTTTTGAGCAGATCTGAGAGAAAGAAATCCTCAAAAAGATTTTTGCCTTCTTCATCATCATCGGCTATCCATTTATCAGGGAATCTCCTTTGAATTTCCAGGGGCATGAGGCCTGAGAATATGGCATTTCGCGAATATTGAGTTACAGTGGGTAGTATGCTGTAAAATATGTCTTCCTCCTCAACTCTGAAGAGGTTGTTGATAGAAGGCTGAATGGCTTTCCATTGATCGTAGCGAAGGTTATCTATCAAAACAAAAATGGTAGGTATATTTTCTTTAAGGAGATTAAAAAGTTTTGACCGCAGCAAAGTGTGGCTCATAACCGGGGCATCTTTGCCGGGTTCGCCTTTCAGCCAGTTTTTGTAATTTCTGATAATAAACTTATTGAACTCTTTATTGGCTTCTTCCTTTTGGGTATTGAAGACTTCCTTCATCTCGGCAGCTTTGGAATTGTCGAGTTCGATTTCCCAATAAACAAGCCTTTTATATAATTCTGTCCATTCGCGGTAATCAAGATTATCCTGGAGCCGCATAAATAGCGACTGAAATTCTTTCTGATAATTGGAAGATGTTTTTTCGCTGATAAGCCTGCTACCATCAATTACTTTTTTGAGTGTTGAGAGTACCTGTTGGGGTTTAACAGGTTTAATGAGGTAGTCTGCAATTTGTGAGCCTATTGCTTCTTCCATGAGGTTTTCTTCCTCGTTTTTGGTTATCATGACACATGGCAGGTGCGAATGCTTTTCTTTTATCTTGACCAGCGTTTCCAGCCCCGAAAGGCCTGGCATAGTTTCGTCGAGAAAGACAACATCAACCGGCTCTGTATCGGTTTTTTCAATGGCATCTTTACCGTTATTTACGGATATGACTTTGTAGCCTTTTTCTTCGAGATAAATTATAACAGGTTTGAGCAGATCAATTTCATCATCTGCCCATAGTATTTTTACAGGCATAGGAGGTGTGTGGATTTATAAGTTAAAGTAAAAGCTTACAAGCTTTGAACGAAAGAGAATGCAATTTATTTTTTTACGATGAGCTTGAACCCGGTTCCATGTATGTTGAGAATTTCAACGTTAGGGTCGGCTTTGAGGTATTTGCGCAACTTTGCGATATATACATCCATACTTTCGCAAAATAAAAATAGTTTTTACCATACTGCATTTAAAGCAATGTCGCGTTCCAAAACACGGTCCAGATTAGCGGCTAGCATTTTAAGTAACTCAGATTCTTTTGTAGTAAGCTTCATTACCTGGTCGCCAATCTTTAATGTGCGCGTTGCATTATTAAATTCGAATTGGCCTATTTTGAACTCATCCTGGTCAATAACTTCTGCCATGGGGAGGCGCTTGAAAATATTCTCCATACGCAGGATAAGCTCCTCCATGCTGAAGGGCTTTGTTATGTAGTCGTCTGCTCCGAGTTTCAACCCTTCGATGGTATCTTCTTTTAGGTTTTTCGCGGTTAAAAAGATGATGGGCACCTGGCTATTAAGTCTTCTGATTTCTCTAGCCAATGTAAAACCATCTTTTTTGGGCATCATGATATCAAGGATACACATATCGTACTTGCCCGACTTGAATTCATTAAGGCCTTCTTCACCGTTGCGTTTAAGGGTTACTTCATAGTTTTTTAGTTCCAGTGAGTCCTGTAGCAAGTTTCCAAGGTTCAAATCATCTTCAACCAGTAAAATTTTTTTCTTGTTCGGCATAAGAAACAATTTGTTAAATTGACAATTTAAAAGTACGAACGGTTTGCACCCTTATTGTGCATTTAGGAAAAGTTAAGAATTGAAGATTGCACTATTTAGAAGTCTCCTAATGTTTCCTCCAGTTGAGCCAAAGCCCTGGCAAGCTGCTCATCGTTCGGGGCTACGCCATGCCATTTGTGATCGTTGAGCATGAAGTCAACCCCTGCTCCCATTGCTGTCTTCATGATAATAATAATGGGCTTGCCTTTGCCGCAAAATGTTTTAGCGTCATTTAGCGTTTTTATAACTTTTACGATATCGTTGCCATCGTCTAACCAAAGCGTTTGCCACCCAAAAGCTTGCAATTTGGCCTGCAGGTCACCGAGCGACATTACACTTTCGGTAGTGCCGTCTATTTGTTGGCCGTTATAGTCAATGGTAGCGATGAGATTATCTACGCGATGATGGGCAGCGAACATAAGCGCTTCCCAAATTTGGCCCTCCTGAAATTCGCCATCGCCATGGAGAGAGTAAACCAGGCATCCGTCTTTATTCAGTTTTTTTGCCAATGCGGCTCCTATGGCAACACTTAATCCCTGCCCCAGAGAACCGGAAGCCATTCGTACCCCCGGAAGGTGTTCTTTGGTGGCAGGATGCCCCTGCAGGCGTGAGTTAATTTTTCGAAAGGTGGCTAATTCGCTTACAGGAAAGTAGCCGCTGCGTGCGAGCACGCTATACCAAACAGGTGAGATGTGCCCGTTTGAAAGGAAAAAAAGGTCTTCGCCAATCCCATCGGGATTAAATCGGTTGTCGTGCTTCATTACATGGAAATACAGCGCCACCATAAACTCGGTGCATCCCAGCGAGCCACCGGGATGCCCGCTCTGCGGGGCATGAACCATACGGACAATATCTCTGCGAACCTGAGAACAAACCTTCTTTAAATACTCAATATCGTTTGCCATAAATGAAAGTTCAAATCTAAGGCTTATTCGCCATTGAATGAGGATGAAGTGGGTGTTGTGGAAAAGTTTAATGCCGTTTTGAAAGGATTGTGGTTCATAGCTTTAGAAATCGCTGTTTGCAGATTAAAAAATTTCGCTATGTAGCTATAATAATGGGAGTGACCAGCGTGATCAGTTCTCTGCATGGCAGGGTTTGCTGGTTTCATGCATGAAGCAAGAAGATTTTTGGAATAATATAAGTTTCAATTTTGATAACTATTTAAAAATTCGACCGAATAAGGTTGAAGATATGAATTATCAGATGTTTTGTAGGGTTGGAGCAGCCGTTAAGGAACTAAAAATGGGTGAGGGATGCGGAGGGCGCGAACGTACTTCGGCAGGCTCGGTGCAGGCAGTGAGCGGCCGCGCCCGCGCTGCCCGTTCGCTGAGCCTGTCGAAGCGCAGCG
>JAVQWQ010000129.1:0-6629 GCA_033578915.1 Chitinophagales bacterium
CGGGGTATATCCAACCGGGGCGGTGAGTAATTTTTCGTCGGGCGATATAAGTACGTAAAAAGGCTGTGTGTTGCTGTTGAAATATTGCGCCTGCATATCGCTCCACTTGTTGCCGATCGTTTTTATTTTCTTGCCTGTAAAGGGGCTAACGTATTGCTGGTCGGGGGGCAACGGCCTGCGATCGTCCACATACAGGCTTACCAAAACATACTTCTCTTTGAGCCTAAGATAAACCTCCGGGTCTGTCCACACATTTTCTTCCATCTTGCGGCAGTTTACGCATGCCCAACCGGTAAAGTCAATCATCACAGGCTTATTTTCGGCACGTGCCCTTGCGAGTGCTTGTTCATAGTCTGTGAGCGGATGTATGTTAACATTTTGATCGAATACGGAATAGAAACGCGGAGGGGGAAAGCCGCTGTATAACTTTAGATCATTCCCAAAAAGGCCTGAGGCAGTGTATCCTACAAAAAGCAAGGTGATAAAGGCCAAAGCAATGCGGGTGTTATTGAAAGTTTTGTTGGCGTAGTCGTGCGGGAAGCGCAGCTTACCGATGAAGTAAAGAAACATGGCAAGCCCTATGATAATCCATATTGCCAGAAACACTTCGTATTTGATAATGCCCCAGTGCATCACCAGGTCGGCATTGGACAAAAATTTTACAGCAAAAATCAGCTCAAGAAACCCGAGAACTACCTTTACGGTGTTCATCCAACTGCCGCTCCTGGGCAGCGACTTCATGAGGCGCGGAAAGAAGGCAAATATGCCGAAGGGCAAGGCCAAAGCCAGCCCAAAGGAGGTCATGCCGGCAACCAGATGTAACTTGCCGCTGTTGGTGGCTAATGCACCCACCAGCAGCGAGCCGAGTATAGGGCCTGTACAGGAAAAAGATACTATGGCGAGCGTTAGCGCCATGAAGAATATTCCTATGAAACCTCCTACGCCCGAAGCGGCATCTACTTTGTTGGCAATGAAGGAGGGCAGCGTGATTTCGTAATAGCCAAAAAAGGAGAAGGCAAAAATTACAAAAACAATAAAGAAGAAAATATTAAGCGGGGCACCTGTGGATATTTCATTTAAAGTATCCGGCGACACATCGAAAATCAAAAACGGAACGCTCAGCAAAAAATAGATGGCAACTATGCTGAAGGCATACAATAAGGCATCTTTTTTTCCTTTAGAAGCGTTTTCGTTGCGCTTGGTAAAGAATGAAACTGTGAGCGGTATCATGGGGAATACGCAGGGCGTAAGCAGCGCGAGTAATCCCGCCAGAAAACCAAGGCCGGATATTTGCCAGAATGTGCGGTTCTGAAGGTTGGCTTCCTCAACTTCGCATTTTTTTATCGGAGCGCCAAAGCGTTCTTTTTCTGTTGGCTTAATAGGGAGACTTTCATTGGGCTTTGTTAGCTCAGGTTGCGCTGTTTGCTGAGCATTGTCGGCAGGAGGCGAGATAACAGCGTTAGGATTTTTTTCGCCGGTGGTATTGTTTTGTTTGCTGTCGTCTATTGTTAAGTCAAAAGAAAACTCACGGGTATCAGGGGGTAGGCAGCGGCTTTCATCGCAAACCATGTACTCAAGGCTTCCTTTCAAAGTAGTGTTTTTCAGCACTTTTACTTTTTGTGTAAACACTGCACGCTCGTCAAATTTTTTCACCACCATGCCGAAAAATGGATCCATAGCTTCGATAACCTTATCGCCGGATTCCTGCATTTTACCGATAAACTGCACATCGGCATTTTTTTCAAACTGAAAGGAAGTTGGAACAGGGCCGCCTTCTGCAACATATTGCGAGTAAGTATGCCACCCTTTATCAATAATGGCCGTGAATATCAGCTTGTACTCATTGTCTGAAAGCTTTTCGGCTTTCCAGGACCACTTAACCGGATTAAGGATTTGTGCAACAGTTGCAAGAGAAAAAAGCGATAAAAAGGTAAATAGAACAAAGTTTTTGCGCGTCATTTTGTTTTTAGCGATTGTAAAATTATAATTTAGGGCACAAACAAACGGCTTGTGTGAATGCTTTTAAAAATTATTTCACATTGACTGAGACAGGGAAGCTTTTATGAAATAGTAAAAGATATTAACTACAGGCAATTTTTTCTACCCTTCGTTCGTGCCTGCCCCCTTCAAAAGGTTCGGAAAAAAAGGTGAGCGTGCACTGCCACGCCTCTTCGGGCGATATGAAGCGCGCGGGCAGGCAGAGAATGTTAGCGTTGTTGTGCCTGCGTGCCAGTGCAGCCACTTCGTTGTTCCAGGCTATGGCAGCCCTTACATGAGGATATTTATTTGCCGTCATAGCCACTCCGTTGGCGCTGCCACAGATCAATACGCCCCAGGGGCTTTCGCCACGATCTACGGACTGCGCAAGGGGATGCGCAATATCCGGATAATCGCAACTTTCAGCACTGTATGTGCCGAAGTCTTTCACTTCAAAGCCCTTTTCTCTAAGCCGTTGAATCAGTTGCTGTTTTAACTCGAAACCCGCATGGTCGCTTCCAATGGCAATCCGTGTTTCCACAAGAAAAATTTTGTGTGTAAGTTACGTTTTTTTCTCTACTTTTTTAACTACTAACACGCTGAGTTCATACAAAAAATACATGGGCACTGCTACGAGCATCTGCGTGAACACATCGGGTGAGGGGGTGATGATGGCGGCCACTATAAGAATGACTACTATGGCGTGCCTGCGAAAGTGGCGCATGGTTGCTGCACTCAAAAGCCCTATACGCGCTAGAAAAAGCGCAATCATCGGCAGTTCAAAAATTATGCCCAGCCCCAGGCTCATCATGGTAACGAAGGATATATAATTGCTAAGCGTAATGCGGTTTTCTATTTGCTGGCTGACAATATAATTTCCTGCAAAGTTTACCGAAAAAGGCACGATGATAAAATAACTGAAAAGAAGGCCTGCAAAAAAGAAAAAAGAGCATCCGGCAATGACACGCGAGGCGGCCTGAGCTTCTTTATCGGTGAGCGCCGGGCGAACAAATCGCCACAATTCAAACACAACGTAAGGAAAGGCAACCACAAAGCCCAACAGAAAAGATGTTTTAAGCTGCGTAATAAACTGGCCGAAGAGTTCAGTATTCATAAACTGCATCTGAAAAGGAGGAATGCAAAAACCCTCTGACAAGCTCAGTTTACGGGAGAGGGAGCAAAGCAAACGATATGTGATGAAAGAATCTCTGGCAGGGCCGAAAAGCAGCTTATCGAAAACGAAGTCGCTGAAAACAAAAAAAAACACCGACAGAGCAAGTACTACCACCAGCGAGCGAATTATGTGCCAGCGGAGCACTTCAAGGTGGTCGAAGAAACCCATTTCTACATCCTGATACTTCGACATCGGTAAAGCATTATTGTTTCAAACTGCTGCAAAAGAAAAAATCCTGATTGCAGCGGGATGTTAAAACTAACTGAAATATGAAAGTTTGTTGGTTTGAGTAACAATTTCCCTTTTCACAATAAGCTAAAATGCTACAATCGAAACAAACTCAAATTTCGATAAAAGTGAAACCTTGCATCAATTTGATTCATCAAAGAAATGCTCTTTGGGAAGTTCGTCTTCATCTTCTGTGTTGGCGATTACGTTAACGTTTCTGAATATAAGTGCCATAATCATTCCAGCAATTGCTCCTGCAATGTGACTCTGCCAGCTTATCCCTTCCTTTGGAAAAAAACCGGCTGCAATCCCTCCATAGGTTAACAAAATCAAAATAGCAACAGAAAAGGCATACCGATCTTTTCTGAGAAATCCTGATGAAATTAAAAATGCTGCTATGCCATAAATAATACCGCTGCTGCCAATGTGATACGCATCCTCAGCGGCAAAGAGCCATACGATGAGACCAGAGAAAAGCTGAGAAAAAACGATAACTGCTCCTGCGGCAAACGGGTAAGAATTGAGCAGAACTGTAAGCAAAAAAAGCAATGCTGCAGAATTGTATAAAAGATGCTCCAGGTTGCCGTGAATAAAAGGCGCAAAAAATATGCCCTTGAGTCCAGAAGTGTTCCCGGGAAAAATGCCAAGCCGGCTAAGTTCAACTTTTGCATACCATTCGTATGCTTTAACCAACCACATGGGAGCAATCAGTAAGACTGAAAGCCCCAGCCTTAACCAGAACGTCTTTTCTTCATTTCGATTTTGCGAGCTCATATACTGCAACTGCTGCTCTGGACGAAGCCCCGCCATCTCCAAGCTTGTTTCGCAATTCTGCATAGTTTTTCAGCATCTGTTCTCTCACATAGGGCATTAAAGTTTTTTTCAGCGCTTCAACTAGCTTTTCAGCACAAAGGTCATGCTGAATTAACTCATCAACCACTTTTTTCGCACATACCAGATTCACCATACTTATATACGGAACTTTTACCAACAAACGACCGATCCAATAAGATATTGGATTCCCTTTGTAGCACACGACCTGAGGAGTATTCAGCAATGCTGCTTCTATCGTTGCCGTTCCGGATGTTACAAGGGCAGCCTCTGCACTGGACAATACAAAGTAGGTGTCGTCTATAAAAAGCCTGCAATTTTTTGCAGTGATAAATTTTTGGTAAAAGGCCTCTCCATGTAAACTCATGCCTGCTACCCAAAATTCGTACTCCGGAAAAAAGCTGCATACTTTCATGAATTCAGGAAGCATGTTTTTTATTTCTTGCTTTCTGCTTCCGGGCAGGAGGGCTATCAACTTACTTTTTTTTTGCGCAGATGAGGGCGGTAGCAAATCAACAAGCGGATGGCCGGTAAATATGGCTTCTATTCCCCACCTCTTGAAATAATCCACCTCGAATGGAAAAATCACCAATAGCTTATCTACATATCTTTTCAGCAAACGCGTTCTCCCGCTCTTCCATGCCCACACTTGAGGAGCTATATACCATACTGTTTTAAAATTATTTTGTTTTAGAAAGGGCAAAAGCCTGAGATTAAAACCAGGATAATCAATCAGCACCACTACATCGGGCTTCCATCTTAGGATGTCCTCTTTGCAAAATCGCATTTGACGTAATATGGTAAGTAGGTTTGCAGCTACCTCCCAAAAGCCCATGAAAGAAAGCTCTTTGATATGTTTGACTACTTCTGCGCCAGCCTGCTGCATCTTGTCTCCACCCCAAACCCTGAAACAAGCATGAGGATCTTTAACAGATAACTCTTTTATCAATAGGCTGCCATGTAGGTCTCCGGAAGATTCGCCCGCAACAATATAGTATTTCAAACTCTTAATTTATCAGGGTTAAAGCTATGCAAATTTTATTACAGCTAAGTGCTTGATTGCTGCATTAGTTTTGAACTTTACTGTAGAATATCGCAGCAATGTCAAAAAAATATACATGGTTAAACTATGCATGAATTATTCATGAAATGCCATCTATATGAATGAAAACATATTTTTGCTAAAATGCGTATCTTAATTATAGAAGACGACAACAGAATTGCCGAACTCATCCAAAGAGGACTGGCAGAGCAGGGCTTTGAACCCACGCTGGCTTATGACGGATTATTAGGTAAAAAAATGGCTTTACAAAATGAATTTGACTTAATCATAACAGACATTATTTTACCTAAAGAGGATGGTTTGGAAGTATGCAAGGAAATCCGAAAGGCAAGGCCTGATACCCCTATTATCATGCTTACCGCCCTGGGTACCACTGATGACAAAGTAGAAGGCTTTGACGCCGGAGCAGATGATTACCTGGTGAAACCTTTTGAAATGCGCGAATTAATTGCGCGCATCCGTGCCTTATTGAAGCGTCATAGAAAAACGGAAAACAATACAAGAAATATATTGAAATATGCCAACCTGGAAATGAACTTACTTACAAAAATCGTAAAGCGCAACGGAGTGGAAATTAACCTGACACCAAAAGAATTCAAGCTGTTAGAATTCATGCTGCAAAATCGCGAACGGGTTTTGTCGCGGGTAGAAATAGCTGAGAAAGTATGGGATACCCATTTCGACACAGGCACCAACTTTATTGATGTATATATAAATTATCTGAGGAAAAAAATTGACAAGAATTTTGATAAGAAACTGATACACACTAAGCCCGGTATGGGATTTATTCTCAAATCAGAAAAATGAAAATTCGGACAAGGCTTGCGGTATTATTTACCATAATCACCGCTGCCATTTTGCTGGCCTTTGCATGCATCATATACTTTTCTGCTAAAGAAAACAGGGAAAATGAGTTTTACGACCTCTTGAAGAAAGAAGCCATTACAAAATTCAACCTTCTCTTTAATGCTGAGGTGGAGGCAAAAACACTTCAGGAAATTTACAAGAACAACCGCAGAATTTTATATGAAGTAGAAGTGGCGATTTACGATACGTCTTTCAACCTGATATATCACGATGCCGTGGATATAGATTTTGTAAAGGAAACACGTGAGATGATTCGTAACATATACGACAAAGAAGAAATAAAATTTTTTCAGGACGACTGGCAGGTAATCGGATTTCGATATTTATTTCAGGATAAATATTACATCATTACTGCTGCCGCATATGATCAATACGGATATAACAAGCTCAATAGTTTACTAAGAAATATCATTATAGCCTTCGTTGCGTCTATTCTTATCATATATGTAGCAGGTATTTACTTCTCCAAAAAGGCTTTTGAGCCGGTTC
>JAVQWQ010000130.1:0-6625 GCA_033578915.1 Chitinophagales bacterium
AAATATTTAATCGGTGGGGAGAAAAGGTTTTTGAAACTATCAATCAGAATGTTGGTTGGGATGGGTATTATCAGGGCAAACTAGCCGAACCTGGAATCTATACTTATCATCTTTCTGTAACCTATCAGTTACTCAACACCCAAAAGATATCTGGCTCGTTTGTTTTGATGAGGTGATTAAGATTTTATCCTCTAGTTGGAAGATATTCATTATGTGAGCAACGGAATTACAAAGTTTGTTTTGCTGTATTTTATCTTTTTTATAGAGACAAAAAGGAGCTATCTTATCTGGAGTATTCTTTCTAAAGCTATTCTCGAAACTTTTTATAGTCAAATATTTGCTTTTAATCAGTTGGAATGCTAAAGTTAATTTTTTCTATCACTCCTTTATAATATTCAAAGTCGCCTTCAGGTAAATGCCAGATGATTTTACTTTATTACAAACCTTAAGATCGTCTTGACATGTGTAGCTTTCGGCTATTGCTGAGAATTTTACCTTCTTATATTCATCTTTTTTAATGGTGAAATATCTGTCTTCTGTTTCAAAACGATTAAACAAACCATTGCTATCAAAATAAAACCAACCTGTAACTTCTATACCACAGTCGAAAAGTGTGGCTTTAACAAGGCAGTCGTTAATATGTTCCCACTTTACATGACTTGATAACACATATCCCGGTATAAATAAAAATTCACAAAATACCTTAATTAACGAGGATATCGCAGTTTCCCTGCTATTATCAAATATGATATTAAATATATTCAACAATTTTCCTTTTACTTCTCCATATCCTTTCCAATATAAATCTCTTGCTGATATTGGCATTGATGAAAATTTCATGTATGACACTCTTCCTATCGGCTCTACTGAGTTAAATTGTAAAGTTTGTAAACGCGTCCAATTGTTTTTTGGCGATAATTTTAGCCAGCTTTCTTTCCAGAATACCTCTGCGTTGAATGGTACCGGTTTATCCATAAAGCCGGTTACATGTAAATTCTTTTTTATTGCATGTGGCAGATGTTGAGTTGTTTCTTCTGTGAAATATCTAAAAAACGTGTTTTTTACTAATTCTTTAAGCATTTCAGCTCTGTTGCGTTAAAAGACTTCCAACATGATATTTAAGTTAATCATATGTAGTCTGAATAATTAAATTTTGTTCTTTGTAATAATCGTATTTTACATTACGAATAAATTTTTTTACATCTACATGTATTTCAGCTGAGGAAAAGGCAATGTTGAAGGTTTATTTTTTATTTGCATTATCCTAAATCCAGTCGAAAAATCATTCAATATGCAAATTCAGTTTATTAACCTTCAAGAAATTGGAAATATATTTTAATTTGGTTTAGAATATGACTATTTTATTTTTTAAAACGCGTGTAAAAACTACTCCTTTCACAGCTATATTTGTAATGTGTTTTCAATCGTTTTAAAGAATATATCGCGGCTCTTAATAATTTCATTTACATCTCAAATACTGTATAGCCAGATAGATTTTAAGCTACAAGTCTATAATACCAACTGCCAGCCTGCCGGGGGAAGCGCCAAAATAAAATTCAATACTAACCAGCCTACAACATCCTATCGTTTTTTATGGAGCAATGGCGCTACGGCAGATTCTGTTTTCGGTTTATCTGCCGGAAGCTATACGGTAACTGTTTATAATTTATCTAACACTGATTCTGCAGTAAAATCTTTTGTCATTAAAGATTCAGCCTCATTGCTGGTAAACATTTTGCCTTATGATACCATATGCGTAGGTACAACAGCTATATTAACCGCGTTTGCCAATATCTCGGGAGGAAGTTTTACCTGGTCGGGTGGAGACCTTCTTGCCCCACGTACCAAAGATACCATTCATGTTAGGCCGTCTTCAGATCAAACATATACTTTGAATTATAATCATCCTACCTGTCCCGGTTCTACACAAGTGAAAGTAGTTGCCGGCCCTGTAAAAGCGCAAATTATCAGCCTTACACAACCAACCTGCGGTAAAAACAACGGAGCTATCAGTGGAGCAGGTTCTGCATTCAGGGCCACTTTTTACTGGTTTAAAGATGGCGTACCTTTTGGAGTAAATGCCTCAATCCTCGATAAACTTGCTCCCGGTAATTACACCTTTGTAGTTTATGATGGTGTTACGGGCTGCAGTGATACGCTTAAAAACATTGTCCTGCAAGACAACTCGAGTTTTGCTACTGTTACCAATATCATAAAAACTCCTGACAGTTGTTTAAAAGGACAGGGTAGCATTGAGATTTTTGTTACCGGCGGGAGTGGCAATTACACATATCAGTGGAGTCATTCTTCTGGTTTAAAGGGTAATAAAGCCACTGGTTTGAATAAAGGATCATACAGAGTAACTGTTAGCGATGGGGTATGCTTGCCCTTCGACACATTGATACAGATTACAGGGCCGGATTCGTTGATTAGTGTTTCTGTTCAAAGTGTCAGCGACAATTGTTCGCAAAGTAGTGGTAGTGCAAAAGCTTTTGCTCAAGGGGGGACACCTCCGTATCGTTATTTGTGGAGTAATGGAGCTACGACACATGAAATTTTTAACCTGAAAGGAAAAAGTAATGTATCAGTTACCGTAACAGATAATTTGGGATGTATTACCGAGACAAAAGCTTTTATTGATGATGTAGGCGCACCCCAGGTTGCTTTTCTCACTGTTGATACATTATGTCCTGATAGTTCAAATGGCGTATTGCAAATTCAGGCAAAAGGAGGCCAACCTCCTTATAAATACCAATGGTCGCACGATAGTTTGTTAAAGGCTTCATTTGCGGTGAACCTGCCTCCGGGATATTACGCTGCTACAGTAACAGACCAGGCGGGTTGCTCCTCAGTTTTAGACATATTATTGCCGGTATATCAGAATCCCTTTTTGGAGGTCGGCAACGATACCACCATTTTGAAGGGAACAGTTGCAAAGATAACCGTTCAAACTAACATGATTCCCGAATCTGTACAATGGAAGCCGTTTATTCAGTCTGCAGATAATAATCTGGTTGCTTACGCAAAACCAGAAACTACTACTACTTACAGAGTCTCCCTCATTTACGGAAAGAAAGGGTGTCGCCTGCTCGACAGTATTACTGTTAATGTGATGGAAGAGGAAACCATTCTCGAAGTGCCGAATATTTTTACCCCTAACAATGATGGTCTCAACGACTTTTTTTATATCAAAACAAAAGCAGTAAGCTATTTTAATATAAAAATTTTCGATCGGTGGGGAAATAAAGTGTTTGAATCCTTTGATACTAACTTCAGGTGGGACGGTCAAAATGAATTCACTGCAGAGAACTCGCCCAATGGGGTATATGTTTATGCTTTAGAATATTCTTCAATAAATAACCCCAAAAGAGAAATTAAAAAAGGAAATATCACTTTAGTGCGTTGAGTGCTGTATATTCATTTCTAATAAACATATATTTTCTTCATGCAACTTTCAAAAAACTTTACGCTGGCAGAAATGCTGCGCAGCCAAACTGCTACCCGTCTTGGCTACGATGAACAATTTAAACCTTCTGGGCCTGTTATTGCAAACCTCAAAGCGCTTTGCGAAAATTTGCTTCAACCGCTACGAGAGCAGTTGAGAAAGTCTATTCAGGTAACCAGCGGTTATCGTTGCAAGCGTTTAAACACAGCAATAGGTGGTTCTGCTAAAAGCCAGCATCTTACCGGGCAGGCAGCAGATATTGTTGTTGAGGGCTTGTCAACCGAACAGTTGTACCAAAGGATCAAAAAAAGCAAAATTTTATTTGATCAACTGATACAGGAGTTTGATCAGTGGGTGCACATTTCATATAATCCATCGCGTGCCAAAAACCGTCGGCAATGCCTCCGTGCTGTTAAGGAAAACGGTAAAACTAAGTATCTTCCCGATACATAATAAAAGAGTGTCTTGTCAACAAAAATCAGATGACCATAACAGAGATGGCTGCCTATATGCAGCAACGGCTCAGCGAAATATATGATAAAGAAGAGGCTTCAGCAATAGTAAAATGGGCACTACAGGAAGCCTTAGCATTAGATGCGCTTCAGTTGCAGCTTCAAAAGCAGAAGTTACTCACCGAGGAGCAAGAACGGCACCTCGCTAAAATCACAGAGCGGCTTTGTCGCTACGAGCCGGTTCAATATGTGTTCCAAAGAGCGTACTTCATGGGCATGAAGCTCATGGTTACACCGGCTACACTTATACCAAGGCCTGAGACGGAGGAGCTTGTGCAATGGATAGTAGAGAATTGCGGTATTAATTTTGATGGCAGAATTCTTGACATTGGCACTGGAAGCGGCTGCATTGCCATTGCTCTCAAAAGAGCTTTGCCCAAGGCTCAACTCTATGCATGTGATGTGTGCGAAAATGCTTTGTATGTAGCTAATCAAAATGCTTTAGAGCAAAATACCAAAATAGAATTCTTCCGCTGCGATATCTTAAATGAGATGCCTCCACATACGGGCTTCGATTTAGTAGTTAGCAATCCTCCTTATATTCCCTTAGATGAAAAAGAATCCTTGCATCCAAACTTAACGCTTTATGAACCTCATCTGGCATTATTTACGCCAGCAACATCTCCAATGATTTTTTACGAACACATAGCATCTTATTGCTCCGAAGGACTTCTAAGCGATAAAGGCACGGTGTATGTTGAAGCGCATTTTCAAAGAGCAAGAGAGGTCGCTGATACATTCGTAAAAAAAGGTTTTTCAAACCTCGATATAAAAACAGATATACAAGGCAAAGCTCGTATGGTGAAAGCATCTTTTAAACCTTAATTTGAGCAATGTATTGTCAAGTAAAAAAAGCGCGATTTGTTTTTGTGCTTTGTTTCAGAAATATATATTAGCATTATATTTAAACAATTTTGTTTTGCATGGCGAAAACATTAGAGTTTCCTTCTGAGATTCATAACATAGTTCTGGTAGAAAAATTTGTTGAAGATCTTCGCGATGAATATAAGTTTGGAGATGATGTTTATGGAAATATCTTAGTATGCCTTACTGAAGCAGCAAACAATGCTATACTTCATGGCAACAAAAAGGATCCTTTGAAATTAGTGCGCATATTTGCTGACCATGATCCAGCACATCGCGTGCTTACGTTAGTTGTAAAAGATGAAGGTGCCGGATTTGATTATAACAATCTGCCTGACCCTACAAGCCCTGAAAACCTGGAAAAGACTACCGGCAGAGGAGTGTTTCTCATCATGCAATTGGCCGACCTAGTTATTTTTTCCGACAACGGGGCAACATGCGAAATGCAATTTAAAACATGATCTCATGGCTGTCCATTTTTATTATGTTGATATAGACGTATCGCTTAGGCACAAAAAATTGCTTAAGGAATTTATCACACAGCAATTTTTCAAATTCAGAAAAAAGAAATTAAGTCTTTCAGTTATTTTTTGCAGCGATGACTATTTATTAAGAATTAATCAGCACTTTCTCGGTCACGATTTTTATACTGATGTAATCACTTTTCCTTTGGAAGAAAAACCCACACGGGTTACAGCTGAAATTTACATCAGCGTTGAACGTGTTTGGGATAATTCTCGTAAGCCTGACAACGATTTCTATAGTGAGTTGCTAAGAGTCTTATTTCACGGACTTATCCATTTGTGTGGAAGGAACGATAAAACAAAGCAACAAGCGCTTGCCATGCGGGAGGAGGAAGATAAGTGGCTGGCAGATTACGCGACATTTATTAAGAAAACCACTTCTACAAAAGAACGAGGCTGTTCAAAAAACTAAAAACAGTATAATCCTAAGAGGAGAATCCTATAGCAATATCTTCAATCGCTCTTCGCAAATGCAGAAATCAATGCTTATTAAGAATTCTGGAGAAACATGCTTTTTTGAATCTTTCAAAAAATAATTATTCTGACACACATTTTGGCTTCGTTAAAACGTGTATTATTATAATGATTATTTAGGCAAAATGTTTAAAGCTGCTTCTAATTGATTATCCTTTCCTTGAGCAAATTGATTTTCATCCAATGGCAGTAAAATTTCCGGCGGAAACCCAATTCCTTCATAAACATTTCCGTCCTTGAATCTAAAGACATTAGAAGCCATAGAAACTTCCCATCCGTTTGGAAGTTTGAAAGTGCCGCCAAAAACTTCTTTGCGCGAGCCGGGGCCAGCCACAGCACCGTATGCTCCAAAAGTAGTATCTCCTAAAATCGTTGCCTGTGGAAGCAAACTAAAAACCATGGTAGAAAGCTCACCGTTACTACCTGTTATCCGATCACATAATACAACAATAGGTAGTGGATTGTAGCCTTGGGTTTCAGGCCTTGTGTTAGGATATACATACTCCGGCAACCAGGGTGAGAAATCATTTCTTCCAGGTCCATATTTAACTTTGATCGAGCCATGTTCTAATTTCTTATTAATAAAGTTACCCACTAACAGAGATATTTCATCAGAATTTCCACCGGAATTAGCACGTAAATCAACGATTACTCCTTTGTGCTTTTGCTCCGGCTTAGCCAGAAAATTGATCATTCCCAAAACAAATTGAGGATTTGTTGCTGCCCAGCTTGATAAATTAAACTGTGGAAAGTGAACATATTGATATTTACCATTTAATGTGCCATATACAAACCCCAAGTATTTG
>JAVQWQ010000131.1:0-6402 GCA_033578915.1 Chitinophagales bacterium
TTGGAAAAACTCATAATACACCTGCGTAATAATTATTACAACGGAAATTTGCCTAAATTCTATGAAACGGAAGATTTTCCTGAATTACAGATATTAAGTAATAACTGGCAGGTTATTCGTGAGGAATTATTTGCCTACGAGAGCAAATATGGGCCACTACATGGACTAAGCACTTACTCTCCTCCAGACACCTCTGATAACAGTCCCTGGAGCAATCTGTATCTGGAAAATTTTCTCTGGCGTTTTCATAAAAACCGAAAACACTTTCCCCAAACCTGTAATATTATTAATAAAATACCCGGAATAACTTTTGCAGCTTTTGCAGCGCTTAACCCTAACGGATCATTGAAACCACATTATGGAGATACAAATGCTGTGATAAGATGTCATCTCGGTTTAAAAATCCCTGCTGATCATCCAATATGTGGTATAAGAGTGGGAGATGAGGAGCGAGGATGGAAAGAAGGCGAAATACTGTTATTCAGCGAAGCCCATCTGCACAGTGTATGGAACAATAGTAAAGAGAGGAGATACATATTTTGCATAGATATCATCCACCCAAGATGGAAAAACTTACGATGGTGGATATGTGCACGTGTGCTGGGCTCACAGAGCTGGGTATTTCTGGAAAATCGTTTTTTATTATTAAAGAAGATACCAGAGCCCATTGCCCGGTTATTTGCGCAGTTATTGTCGGTTGCATGGCTTATTTTTTTACCAATTCAGCGATTGCGTTAAAACAACGACCTTTACGGATATTACATGAGTAATGATTATTTTCGGTAAAGCATGACTTTTTATAATAAACAATCTTTTAATATTCAAATTCTGCTATTGATAAATTATGAAGGGGCTGAAAATAATTGTGCTGATATGCTTTGTGTTATTTGTATTAATGATAGTTGACGTGATTTTTGGCTTTATAATGTTTAAAAATGATTCTCCGTACAAATACATACAAAAACATTTCCAATCCTCAAATCCTCAACCTTTATATGTAGCACAACCTTTTCTTAACTACATTAATAATCCGGACTACATCAACGAATCAGGCCAGAAACAAATTAATGCGTGGGGTCTTCGTCACAACAGGGATATTAAACTTCCCAAACCATCGAATATAATCCGCATATTGTTTTTAGGGGGTAGTACAACTTTTGGAGAAGTAGAAAAAACTGAAAATACTTTCTCGGCTATTTTAGAAAAACGCCTGAATAGTTCAATTAGCCAAATAAGCAGTCCTCACAAAACGATTGAATGTATAAATGCAGGGTTGGGTGCGGCTACCAGTGCAGAGCTGCTCATACACTACCTACTAAAATACAAATACCTACAACCTGATGTTGTAGTAATTCATGCCGGTATTAACGATGCTTTTGCGACAGTATCATTAGAAGATTACGTTTATCAGCCCGACTACCATACCTCTAAGGCAATTTTTAAAAACCCTATGCCTGTCAATCGTTTCATCAGATTTTTGTCTTTCAGCAACATATTCACCTTTGCTATAGTAAAAACCCTTTATAGAGAATATTTAAAAAACAGCTTTACTGAAAATCCTTTTTTTACTTATCACGACAAACACATTTGGTATCCCAACGGCAACGAAGAAAAATTTAAAACCTCTGCTAATGGATACTATAATAATATTAGTGAGTTGGTCAACATATTAAAGAATCATGGAAAAAAGGTGCTGCTTGTAACTGAAGTTGTAGATACATTTCATATGCCCATTGAGTACAAAATCAAACTTAGTGAAGGTATTGAGCTGAATAATCAATTCACGATAAGAATCGGTATGGAAAAATCCGTTCCGGTTTGTGTACTTCCTAAATCAAACTTTGGCCACAACCTCTTTATTACAAATGACGGAATACACGTAAATGAAAAAGGTGAGCTAACTAAAGCTGAATTAATTGAAACTTATTTATTAAAAATTCTACTCGAACACCTCGCCTATGCGCAGAACTAAAATTTATAGCATTATTCTTTTTGTATTGGCCACTGCTATTTGTGCATTTGTATTAGAATTAATTGCGTTTTTTTCTCTTCCTGTCGCCGAGAGAAGGCCAATTCTATATAAAAACAGCATATCAATTGACCCATTCAATGGTTTTAAGTCACTTCAAGACATTGAATTTGACATCATTGACCCTCTTTTGGGATGGAGGATGAGCGATTCAATACTACACAAAAAAGGATTTTATACCGAGAATGGGAATATTGTATTCCATGGCAAATGTAAATGTTATGACACTTTAGTGGTATATCTTTCGGGAGGTAGCACAACTGATCCGGCTGTTATTCCTCACAATTGGCCAACTTTGCTATCACAACTATTTGACTCAGCAAAGATTTGCTCAAAGATAATTATTGGGGCCGTCGGTGGATTCAACTCCGGACAAGAATTACTGAAACTTATTAGTAATGACCTGATTTTTTTTAGACCGGATATACATTTATCCTATTCAGGAGCTAACCAGATTGAACCGGCATATGTATCAATATATGAGCAAGAGATGTATCTTAATTTACCCAAACCTTCTCCCCCGCCTTATTTTGCAAATGCCTGGCTTTTGTTGAGAAAGTTAATATATAAAGATAAGTTTTTTGAACAGGTTAAAATAAACGACTACTACAGAGAAATTCGAAGTAATTATCTGAGTGGAAGGTATGAAAAAAATTACTCTGAAAAAGTACGAAAATTCTGGCTAAACAACATGAAAACCATGCAAGCGCTTGCTCATCTCCATGGATACACATTTATAGGAGTTTTACAACCTGTACAAGGTGCCGGCAACTACCGGCAACAAAACTATGAATCATACATATTGGATATGATAAATCAGTATAAATCTTATTATCCTCTTTTAGCCCAGGAATGTAAAATTCATCCTGAATTTATTTATGACATGAAAAATTTATTCGATCAGATTAATGATACCGTTTATACAGATGACTGCCACATATATCCTCAGTTCCAGGGGATGGTTGCCCGAAGTGTTTTCGATTTGATTACTAATCGCAATAGAGTTCAAATTTCTGACAGCATGAAATGCATGTGAAAACCATATTATTGTATTTTAGGAAATCAATACTGTATTTATCAAATTTTGCTTGAGTATTCAACAAGCTCAAATTCTGCCAAATGGAGATTAAACGGGCAATGGTTTTTTTGGGGCTGCTATGGTTTTATTTGCTTTTGCTTAAAAGCAAAAATTCTTTAGCCTGTGAATATTTTTCTCCAAACGGCTTTAATCCTGATTTTTTTGAATACCATTTGCCCGCGGCAAATCTTGCTTTGCATCACCGTTTTCCGGTTTATGGTTTTTTAAGCGATATGAAAGATTACAAACTTTGTGCAAACCCAGAAAGCATAAAGTATTACCGCGATACTTATTACGCAGGAACCATGATATTTCCAAGCAAACCTCCCTTATACTCTTTTTTAACGGGAACTGCGTATCTTTTACATGGATTCAGGCCTCAAACAGCCGAAAGGCTAAATATGCTGTTTTTGATAATACTCGGTCTTTCATTGGCCGGATCTGTATATAATATGACGAGAAGTTGGGTTTTCTCACTCATCTCATTGGTTGTAATTTTTTTTCTTCGTAAGTATCAATTGAACTATTACGATGCAGAACTTCTGACTGCTTGCCTAGTCGGCTGCCTTTGTTTCCTTGTAACTTGCTCAACAGTAAATTATAATTCTCTAATCCATGCAGCAACGGGTTTTGCAAGTGCTTTGCTCTTATTAGCTAAAGGATATTACCTGCCTGTCTCTGTATTTTTAATGGCCGGATATGTAATCATCATTATTAAATATAAATCTGTTTCAACAATCAGAAATGCGTTGTTCTATTTTGTTGGCTTGCTTATCGGGTGGGTCCCATGGATTGTTTTTATTAATAAAGCTGTACAGAATGATATACCAAACAGGTTAAGATTCAGCAAAAAACTAGAAGAAACTGCGCCTCATCTGAAGCTCAATAGCCGGAATGAAATTTTCGACTCCTCAGGAAAATACCGAGAAGATGTTATTGAAGATATTTTGAAATTTCATCAATATCAACATGCCCGAGAAAATGACTTTATACTGATTACCAATCAACTGGGAGAATATAATATTTTAAATGTTCACAATGAATACTGCACGGACGGAGAGTTTCATCCTGAGTGGCGGATTATTAAAACGTCATATTACAATCAACTTCCTGAAAATATGAATAAGCATTATAAATTATTAAGTTTTTACAAAAATCATCCAGATGCTTTTTTTCTCTTGATATATGCAAAAATCAAGAATGCATTTAGCGCTAAGTCTTTATTGTTATTTTTATCAGTAGTGTTTATTCCCGGATTTTTGTATAACAGAAAATTTTTTCATGCTTTGGGTGTGCTCTCGTTAGTTTCAGTCGGATGGCTGGCTATAGTGTGCTTTTACGGTGACGAGCGTTTTGCGCAAACTGCCGATGCTGCAAGCGCCTGTATAATATTTAGCGGAGTCAAGCATTATTTACAAAAATATTTTTACCAGGCTTAAACCAGAGCGCTTGCATACCAGCATGAATGTCAATTTATCCAAAATATTTCGTTTTGCGGTAAATCCTTTATGGTTGCGCTGGAAACTGGGAGAAGGAGGCATCTGGCTCTTCAATTTGCTGCACGCTTACTTTGCTACTTGTGATATTAAATTGTCTTTAGCTATAGGCCTGCACAGCATTATAACACTGTGCGCATTGTATGGATACAACGATTATGCTGACCGACTTCGCGACAGACACAACCCTAAAAAATTTCAGCCATTTGTGGAGGAAATAAATAACAATGATCAAATTTTTCTCACAGTAATAATTGCTTTAACAGGATTGTCAATCACATATGCGTGGATACTCTTTGAATATAAGCAATTTTTGGGATTAATTCTCTTATATGTAGTAAATTATTGCTACTCCTCATATTTTAAGTCAATCCCCGTTATAGACATTATAATCGTTGGAATCTGGGGTGGATTAATAACAATACTAGTTCCTAAAATAAATTATTTAATGTGTTTTATTGCCTCAGCAATGACTTCGATAGCTCATATTCATCAAATTCAACACGATGTGGAGTATGATCGCAAAACCAACGTAATTACATCCGCTGTTAAATTGAGCGGGTTCACGGTACTTATAAAAAATATATTAGGATTATGCACAGGTTTTTTAATATGGCAATATACGCGGAATTACTTTATTTCATTAATTATAATCATTCCAACTTTTATTGGATTTTCAAGTCTAAGCATACAAACAAAATGGTATATCTGGAGAATATATTTCCTAGTTTCATGGATATATTTATTGATACATTTTTATGGCGCAAAAATTATACTACAGAGTCTTTATAGTTATTATAGTTTTAGTTTCTATAGTCCTACTGGAATGTTTAGGCTACTTTGGGCTTTATAACTTAAATAAATCTGATAAACTAAAAAACATTTTTCCTGATAGAATCATTCGCTTAAGAGAAGTACTAAAAGGGCCTGATAAAGCGCTGCCAAGATATGTAGGAGCAATAAACTTAAATTTTATGCCTGCTCCGAATTATCAAATAGGTAACTTTATTCAGCACAATTCAGACGGTTATAGAGGCGAGAAGATAAATGTATTACATGAAAGAAAGTATCGAATTTTATTCTTAGGAGGATCTACTACATATTCAAGTGCTGTGCTAAATCCTAATAAAACATATCCTGCACAAACAATAAAAGCCCTGAATCAACTTTTAGATTCGGGCATAATACAAATGAAAGATTACAATGGTTTTGAAGGGATTAATGCCGGTTTAGAAGGAGGGAGATCATGTGATGAATTAAACGCCTATCTTCATAAATTCAGATATTATAAACCTAACTTAATAATTATACATTCCGTTGGCAACGATGCTGAAATAGATTATAAAACCTTTTCCAATTATACCCCTGATGAAATTAATTTCCGACTACCAGAGACATATTTAGTTTACAGATATCCCGTCCCAAGTATTTTTTTTAGGTCGTATTTCATAAGTTACATTGTAATACGTTTTGATTTATTAAAGAGATTAAATCATGATCAGCCCAATATGAGCCAAAAAAACTACTACTTATGCAACTGGTATCCTGAAACACTAAGAAAAGAAATTTTAAATGATTATATGAAATCTCCTGCAATAAAAAATATTTCAACTATAATAAGAGAAGCGCTCTTTGATTCATCGCATGTAATGCTGATGACTTTTGCCGTAAACAAATTATCTGAAGAATGTATCAAGCGACCATATTATATTAAGAACTTGGATGGCTTAAACAATGCACTAAAAAAATTAGCTATGAAGTATAATGTAGGCATCATCAATTACAACTATACTGATATA
>JAVQWQ010000132.1:0-6376 GCA_033578915.1 Chitinophagales bacterium
CATTGACCAGAGATGCGCCTCAACCCCTGGTTGGTCACTTAGTGCATTTAGCCAATTGTAGGCATTCGCAGATTTATCGCTAAGCAATAAAATCTTCACAGTTGAAGGTTTTCAATAAATACAGACCTAACCTTATCGCGAAATCTTTCATACGTGAACCGCTCGCTAAATAAGCGTGCGTTGTCTGCAATTTTTTTAAGTTCCACTGCACTTTTAGAAAAAATTTCTTCTAGAAAAATCTGACTTATTGTGTCGGATGATGGGTCTTTAAGTAAAAACCCGTTAAAGCCATGCTGAATAATTTGGTTAATGGCTGAAACATTAGTAACAATTGGAATACAGCGATGCGCAGCAGCCTCCGCTACAACCTTCGGAAAACCCTCTGACTCACTTGGAAGCACAAGAAAATGACTCCTGGCATAAACACTAGAAAATATAGCTGTTCGTGGCATAGAACCAGGCAAGTGTAAAGGATAGGGAAGCGAAGGGCTGAGAATTCTGAGGCTTTCCATTTCTTCACCGTCTCCTACGATCCATAAAGCTTGAATTTTAGAAGCTATTTCAGGTTTTGCCAGCGCATTAACCAAGCGGGAAGCTCCTTTAAATTTTGCCAAATTTCCAACAAAGCAAATGCACCACTTTTCGTTAAAATCTTTAACTATTTCTGAGGCTTGTTTTAGTTCCTCTTCTGTGAGACAGGGATTTTCCCAAATTAAAAACCGATCGTGTAAATTTTCCCAATGACCATTAATAGTAATATAGACATTTTTTCTTCGTTGGTGCAGAAGAATCCATCTTTGCAAGCAAAATGCTAATGGTGTTTTTTTTTCATTCCAATCGCCCGCGTATTTATACCAAAAAATCTTCTTCGGAAATACGAATGAAGTAATCAATGCGATAAGCGCGGGAACCGACGGACCCCGAACATGAATCAATTCAGCATTTTTGATCTCTCTTATTAAGATGAAAAACTGAATTGGTAAAGAAAACAATACTTTTATTTTGTCAATCCAAAGTTTGCCTCCACGCCAGTCAGGCAATGGTTTTAAATAAATCGATGGGACATGTGGAGGTCGGGCATTATTTTCAGAATGTATCCCTCGTATATAGGATAGCCACAAAGTTTTACTAAATAAGTCAGATATTGATTCAATCTCTCGAAGAGTAGGTTCAAACACACTCACATTACCATTTTTTTGATAGAAAGGTGTATCCGAAAAAATAAGCAAAGAATTTTTCAGCGTTATTTTTGAAGAACCCAAAGATAATCGGTACATAAAAAAGATAAATAAGATTTACGCATAACCCATTTTTGAAAACGGTACAATAAATCATCAGGGAGTCTCCCCATTCCCGGCAATAAAAAATGGTAACGAATTTCCTGTCTTAACTTTAGATTGTGTCGGATACATAAATCCAATAGATCTCCATAGTAAATCCTGTTGATAGTATAACCATGTCTTGCCAACCGGACATAACAACGAGTCAGCCAGTGAGAATAGTCAGAAAACTGAAAAATAACCTTACCGCCAGGCTTGAGTAACTTGGATATGCCTTCAACTGTTTTCTCCAGAGATGTAACATGCGCCAGCAACCCTAAACATAAAATAAAATCAAAGCTTGATTCCTGATTAAACTCTTCAACTGAACCATGAAAAAAAACAGCTGATGATCGTCGCTCCCGTGGTATTCTATTTTTAGTAAGTTTAAGCATTTGCTCGGCAACATCACAAAAAACAACTTTATTCTTATCTAGGAACTCAACCCCGATACTACCATCCCCACAGCCTGCATCCAAAATAATTTTATCCTCAAGGTTACCCAACACTTTTTTACATAGTTCCTGTCTTATTTTAATGCCATATCTTCGATGAAGATATTTTTCCGGTGCGTTAAAAAATGAAGAAACTGGCTCGTAACTCATTTTTGTAATAAGTCCAAATACTGAGGTAATAAAATTTGCCAATCATGCGATTCAGCCCAAGTTCGGCTGTTCCGAGAATATTCATTATACCTTTTCACAATTTTTTGGATGGCATTGGCTATTTCACAAGGATCATGGGGATTAACAAGTAAACCTGAAAAACCATCCTTAACTGAATCTTCCAAACCCGTATTACGCGAACCGATAGCTGGAATCCCAAAGGCATTTGCTTCAAGCACCGCTATACCAAAACCCTCTACATCACCATTTGGTAAATTTTCACTCAACATTAAAAAAATATGACTGTTGTTTATCAGCTCATCTTTTTCTGCCTCTGGTAATACACCATGAACATAAAGTAAGCCTTGAACATTCAATTCAAGCGCAGTTTTTTGTAAAAGATTGAATTCAACCGGCATTCCTACAAGATGATATTCAACGGGCCCAATAAGCTTATTTATGTATGGTAACGCACGAACAACATTAAGCTGGCCTTTACGTAAAGTAATCGAACCAACCGTAATAAGCTTCAAGGTTTTTTTTAAAGAAGGTTTACTTGCTAAGTTATTTGATTTTAGATTTATACCATTAGGAATAACTTGTATATCTACCTCTTTGCCGTGATTTCTTAGCCCTTCGAGGAGTAAAAGCTGCGAAAACTGAGAAACAGTAACCAGCTGATTACTGCGACTTAACGCCTTAACGATTAAAGATCGTAGTAATCCTTTTTTCATTGAAATTTCGTGACCATGGAGTATACTTATAATTTTTGCACAACAAAATAATGGAATAAATAATGTAAGAAATTGTTGGGCTGATCCTGAGAGAAAGATATGAGTTATACTTTGTCGATGCTGCCAGAAAAATTTAACATGCACTGCTATCTTAATAAATACGGATTCATCCGTTCCATATCGAATTAAATTAAAAGATTGGTTATTATCGAATACCTCACTATTAAAGCCTGGCCTTTGAGCCGTGAGGACACTAACACGAAAGCCACGGGCCGAGAAATAAGAAGCTAAAGCAAAAGCTTGTGCCGCAATGCCTCCAGGCCCGGGCGGGAACTCATTTACGCAAATAACTATGTGCATTCAGGAGTGAACTTTCTAATTAATTCCGAGGAGCCTTTTAATGACTTATAAACTTTTAGTGGAGCAAGAAATAGCATCATTAAATATTGAAAAAAATTAATAGTCTTTTTTGCCTGAATAAAAAATACTATTAAATGAAATAGCCTGAACTTAGCAGGGTAATAATTTCGAATAACGAAGGTCTGTGTAACAGGGGGAAAAGCCCCGATTATACTACTGGAAGAAATCCTCCACCAGGCTCCATGAACCCGCATACCTCCTACGGAGGCCTTGTGATGAGTCTGAATAGCCTTATGATTCAGCACAATAAGTTTTCCGTTAAGAAATAAACGCCTACCAAAATCATCATCTGCTCCCGGCCCCTTATCAAAAGCAGGATGCAATCCATTTACCGCAAGTGCTGTTTGCTTTTTCATAAAGGAATTGCCTGTGGCTAATACATCCGAAAGTTGGTATTTACGATTTCGATCAGGGATATAGCTTTCGTCCTTCCATGGTGCCAGGGATACCCCTGTACTAACATCAGCCAAAGAATGCTCCATCAGATATTTATGTGCTCGCATCATACCTGGCCACGCCTCTGTATCATCTTCAAAAAAAAGCAACCATTCTGTTTTTGCTTCGGCTATCGCCACGTTCCTGGCTGTACACTGACCAGGCTCATCAAGGTAAAAAACGCGCATTAATCCTTGTTGAATATACGGCTCATAACAATTTGGCTGTCGTAATCCGTCAGGGGTCTGATCAACAACTATAATTTCCTTAGGCGGGTAGTCTTGCTTCAATAACGATTCAATACATTTGCCAATGTAATCATATCGAAGAATAGTAGGAATAATTGCCGTATACTGGCTTACTGATCTAATAGGTGTATCAAGAATTATCCCATTCAGATTGACTGAATTTTCTTTAAGCCGAAAATTCCTTAATGAAGGAAAAACAATCTTTAGCTTCAATAGAAAATAAAACTGAATTAGTCTGGCATGTGCTGTACTAAGATGTATGGCAGCAAATTTTATCACATCATCACAACTTGTTTTCAGTTGACTGCACCCCGAAAGAATTTCGCAAAAATCTGAACTATATTTCACTAATCCCCCGTTTCGCAAAATTCGGTAAGAAAACTCAGCAATTGAGGCGGTCAATGAAAATACATTATTAAAACAGCCAATTTTATCAAATACATCTTTTTTAAATACAAAAAAATGTTCGCTAGCTTTCCATGAATAGTTATCAGTATTTTTATCGGGTGAAAGAAAATTCCAGTTCAGTGAAACTGCACTCAGCTCCTCAAAAAGTTTCTCGCCTCCCACTGCCAAGCCGGCATGTATCGCATCAAAATAAGTTAATTGATCTGTAATTGCTTGAGTTGAAAAATGCTGCCATACTTTAGAAACAGCTAAGCAGATTATATTGGCATTAGAATTTTTTACCCGTTCATTTAAATCATTGACATTGACAACAGTCTCAGAATTTATCCAAAGCAAGTCCATAAAAAGGAATTAATTAGTGCGACTAAAAAAAATTCAATTTGTTTTGATATCTGTGAAGCCAATAGTAGGGTGAAACAGCTAAAGCAAAAAGAAACGAGAGTTGTCCGGCAAGCGTAAACATTGCTGCTTGACCCCAAAAGGTTTCACCAACAAACATGGTCATTAAAATACCGCAGAAAGCCACCCAGGTATATTGTGCTCGGATTGAAATACCTTTGTCTTTGGCTTGCATGAGCTTGCGAATATTGCGCCAAAAAGTAACAAGAAAACCAATAAAAACAATCAAACCAGCAAGACCGAGCTCCATTAAAGCCTGCAAAAAATTATTATGAGCACCATTAGCCCGGATAAATGCAAAAATATTTTGATAGCCCGTACCCGTTACTAGTAAATAAGGATGCTCATTAAGTGCCCGAACAATATCGAAATATATTACTGTTCGCTCCCGGTATAAACCTTCATAACCAAAACGTTCTATGCGGGAAGCAACTCTTTTCTCATATTTTCTCTCAACTTTTTCTACTACTTGCTCTCCTCCTAATCCGATAGCTAACCATCCCATAATGAGAAAAACGGATAGAGGTACCACGAGATTAATGCGCCCAATAATCAACAATGCAGGTAAAACACCTGCGAAACCCAGCATATAGGTGCGCGTACCCGCAAATAAAGGAACAGTAAACATGATTAAGATCAAAACCACAATGATAAGTTTCAATGCTACCGATCTAACTAAAAAAAAATATCCCATTCCTAAACAAACACCTACAAGCATCACAACACCTATGTGCTTATGGTGAGGAGACAATGTAGCAACCGGTGCATCATTCTCGCTGTACATAGCTCGCCAGTACTCTGGCCAAAAATTTGGTAGAACATTTAGTCCCTGAAGAAAAGCTATCACACCAACAAGAGAAATTAAGAAGAACAGCAGATTGAAAAGTTTAATATATTGATCTCTTGACCGTACTACTGCAAGTACCAAAAAAGGAATGGACAAGTATGCAAGAAAACGATATAACCGAATCAGCCTGGGGAGCAAAAAATCATAGCCCCCGAAGAAAAGCGATACAAATACGCTTAAGACCAGCAAAATCATCAAAACTTTTAACCACCAAGTGAACAATTTTTTCTGTCTTAGTAGGCGTAGTAATTCTTTCACAACGGTTTCGTTAGCAAAGTAATAGCCAAAAACAAAGAGTATGGCAAGGTCATATACCCGGTAATCCGTATCAAAACCACCAACAGAATATCTTCCAAAAGGCAAGCAATAAAAAAATGAGATTAGCAAAAGCATTAAAGGCCATATCTTAATTTTCCCTTTTATCTGTGAATAAAATTGATAGGGATTACCGACAACCGGCACCTTGGCAGAATCCGTATTCATAAGATAAAATCCTCAAAACACGGTCAATGGAGAATTGTTGAATTACCTTGTTTCTGGCACGTTCTCCGATTTGCTTTCTTGACATAGGATTTTTCCAAAGCTCAACAAACAAACCCGCAGTTTTTCCGGGTTCATTATCATAGTTAACAAGACCGCAGTGGTTTGCCAGTAACTCCGACACATTACCTACCGGATTTGCAATAACAGGTAATGCAAAGGCCATGGCTTCAATAACCACATTGGGCATTCCTTCTCGGTTGCTTAGAAGTGCCACACAGTCAAAAGCCATGTAGTAATTTTCAACATCATTTACCACGCCGGTAAAGGTTACGTAATTCCTTAGTTTATGTTTGTTTAATTCTGATTCCAAAAGCTCCCGTAGCGGACCATCACCTACAAAAACAACTTTAAGCTGATCTTTAATTTCATTTTGTAGATAACTCAACACCTGGATAAAATATAAATGCCCTTTTTGTTC
>JAVQWQ010000133.1:0-6363 GCA_033578915.1 Chitinophagales bacterium
CTCATGAAGCATGCGCTAAATGGCTGATAGACTTTGCCGGAAAATTCGCAGATACCTATTACATACAAAAATTTGATGCACGCGCTTATGATGGCACTATTCTCAAATCAACAAATATTATCGCCTCTATAAATCCTCAAGCAACTCGAAGAATACTACTGGCTGCTCACTGGGATACGCGGCCTATGGCAGATCAGGATAAAGAGAGGCCCAATGAACCTATTGATGGCGCTAACGATGGAGCCAGCGGAGTAGCTGTTCTTCTTGAAATAATGCGTGCTATGAAATCGCAAAAAGTTCAACACTTAGGCATTGATTTCTTGTTTTTAGATAGTGAGGATTACGGACAAGCTTCCAATTCGGGTAAATATGTTCCAGACAGTTATTGCCTTGGCGCACAACACTGGAGCAGAATGCCTCATGTTCAGGGATACAAAGCAGACTTCGGAATATTATTGGACATGGTAGGAGCACCTGGGGCAGTATTTGCGCGCGAAGGGACATCGCTCAGTTATGCCGGCTGGGTGCTCGACAGGGTTTGGAAAAATGCCCGTCATTTAGGATATGGCCATTACTTCTCCGATGAGATAACAGACGGCATAACAGACGATCACAAATACATTAACGAAATAGCTCGCATCCCTACCATAGATATTATTCATTACGATCGCTCTACGCCTACCGGCTTCGGTTGGTACTGGCACACGCATCAGGACAACATTAAAAACATTGACAAAAACACACTGAAAGCAGTTGGAGAAACTCTGCTCTTTACAATATACGAATACGAGGCAACTATCAAGCCGGCATAAATGTTATGAAGTCATGAGAGAATCCGAAAACGGCAGCGAAGAAATTTTCGACTACATAATAGTAGGTTCAGGCTTTGGAGGCAGCGTCAGCGCGCTGCGCCTTTCAGAAAAAGGGTATAAAGTATTAGTAATAGAAAAAGGCAAAAGATGGAGAGCAGAAGATTTTCCTAAGACTGATTGGAATTTACCTAAATATTTATGGTTTCCTCTGCTGCGTTGGTTTGGATTTCAAAAGCTTACTTTTTTCAAAGAGGTTTTTGTGCTTAGCGGTGTAGGAGTTGGCGGTGGTTCATTAGTTTATGCCAATACACACATGATGCCTAAAGATAATTTTTATACTCATAAAATATGGGCACACTTTAAAGACTGGAAAACCACTCTCGCTCCTTACTATGAAAAAGCCAAATTCATGTTGGGCACCACACGTTACTTAAAAGACAACCCCGAAGATTTGGCCTTAAAAGAAGTGGCTGAAGAAATGGGATATCCTGACACCTACAAAAGCGTGGATGGCGTAGGAGTTTATCTTGGCGACCCTTCAAAAGAAACCGACCCGTATTTCAAAGGCTTAGGCCCTATGCGCAAGGGATGCACTGAATGTGCATCTTGCATGACGGGTTGCAGGCATGGAGCAAAAAATACGCTTGATAAAAACTATCTATGGCTGGCAGAAAATATTTTTGGCGCAGATATATTACCTGAAACCCTTGTAGAGAAAATTGAGTATGTAAATGAACTATATATCATCCATACAAAATCCTCAACTTCCAGATGGAAGAAAAACAGAAAAATATTTAAGAGCAGAGGGCTCGTTGTGAGCGGTGGAGTTTTGGGCACAATGGATTTGCTTTTAAAGCAAAAATATATTTATAAGACCCTTCCAAACCTTTCCGACAAGCTGGGCGAAAACATTCTTACTAACAGTGAAATGCTAAGCGGGGTTGTGGCTGCAGACAGAAAACTGAATCATGGGCTTGCTATTTCTCGTGTTTTTTCTCCGGATGAAAATACACAGATTGAAATATGCAAGTTTGGTAATGGCAGCGGGGCTATGATGCATCTCGGGACTTTTGCTGTGGGAAACGGCACTCCGGCAGTAAGAACTGCGAAAATGATAGGACAAATCATTAAGCGCCCATTCACCTTTTTGAAGCTGATGTTTACTAAAGCCCCTGCATCAAAGGGTGTAATTTTTCTTATCATGCAAACCCTTGAGAACTCTATGCGGATTCGGTTAAAGAAAGGATTGCTTGGCGTAGGTTTGACAATGGATAACGATAGCAACCAAAAAGTCCCCACCTATATTCCCATCGGGCAGGAAGCGCTTTTCCGCTACGCCAAAAAAGTTAATGGAATACCGATGAATGCTATAACAGAAGTTACACTTGGGCTTGCTTCTACTGCGCATATCCTGGGTGGATGTCCCATGGGAACCAATGCAGAAGAAGGTGTTGTAGATGATTTTTTTCGGGTTCATGGCTACAAAAATTTTTTGATACTGGATGGTTCGATTATACCCTGTAATTTAGGAGTAAATCCATCGCTTACTATCACAGCCCTCGCTGAATACGCCATGGACAATATTCCGGCTAAAGAAGGAGCTTACATCAAAACACTGGAAGAAATGCTTCATGAAAGAGCAGAACAAAATACGAATGCCTAAAATGCCTGGAAAACTTTTCTGATAATTCTTATACAGTCTTCTAATTCACTTTGAGATATGATCAATGGCGGTGCGAGTCTTATGATGTAGTCATGAGTAGGCTTGGCTAAAAGTCCATTTTCTTTTAGCTTGATGCAAATTTCCCATGCCACATTTTTCCTTCGCGTATTCACTACGATAGCATTTAATAAACCTTTTCCTCTTACCTCTTTTATCAAAGGCGATTTGAATTTGATCATTTCTTCTCTAAAGTAATTTCCCATTTCAAAGGCGCGTTCTGCCAGCTTTTCGTCGAGAAGAACCTGTAGCGCCTCTACAGCCACAGCACTTGCGAGAGGATTACCGCCATAGGTAGAACCGTGTTCGCCCGGTTTGATTTGAAGCATGATTTCATCATCGGCCAGAACAGCGCTTACGGGCAACATGCCACCACTCAATGCTTTGCCAAGAATCAGAATATCGGGCCTCACAGATTCATAATCGCAGCAAAGCATTTTTCCTGTGCGACACAGGCCTGTCTGTACCTCATCAGCAATAAACAACACATCGTGTTTTTTACATAACTCGTATGCTTTTGCAAGATATCCCTGCCTTGGAACCACTACTCCTGCTTCCCCCTGTATCGGTTCAATCATAAAGCCACACACATTCTTGTTTTTAAGAGCGCGCTCCAATGCTTGAATGTTGTTGTATGGAATGACTTCAAAGCAAGGCATGTATGGGCCAAATTCTCGATAACTCAGAGGGTCTGTGGAGGAGGAAATAGCGCTTAATGTACGTCCCCAAAAGTTGCCTTTTGCAAAGATTACTGTTGCTTTATTTTCTTTAATCTTTTTTACCCGATAGCCCCAACGCCGCGCAAGTTTTATAGCGGTTTCGCCTCCCTCCACACCCGTGTTCATAG
Organism: Chitinophagales bacterium; assembly: GCA_033578915.1. Classification (GTDB taxonomy): domain Bacteria; phylum Bacteroidota; class Bacteroidia; order Chitinophagales; family LD1; genus UBA7692. The sequence goes on from JAVQWQ010000133.1 coordinate 3,380, forward strand.
GCAACACTTTATCGTATCCAAAAAGACTAGTGATGAATTTTTCGTATTCACCGAGGCGATTATTATAAAAAGCACGCGAAGTGAGGGTGAGCTGCTGGGCTTGTTCAACGAGAGCACGTACTATGCGCGGGTGGCAGTGCCCTTGATTAACAGCGCTATATGCCGAAAGAAAATCGTAATATTTTCTTCCTTCTACATCCCAAACATAAATTCCCTGCCCTTTCTGCAGCACAACAGGAATTGGATGATAGTTATGTGCTCCATATTTTTCTTCCAGTTCAATAAAATAAGCGCTATTTTTTTTCTCCATTCGAAAGAAGAATAAAATGTTTAATATCCTGCGCTCATCACGCAAACTTTACGCAGAATTTGCTCTCCTCCGCATTGCACAGATAGGAAATAAACACCCGATGAAAAGGTTTGCAAAGGAATAGAGAGCATTGATTTATCTGTTATTTCTGTAAATACTTTTTTCCCGTCTGAGGAGAGCAAAGTTGCTTTTACAGGCAAATTGATATCATCGAAAGAAACATGAAGAAACTGAGAAGCAGGATTTGGATAAACATTAATTTTAAATTCTTGCCTGAAAGTTGTAGTTGAGGAAATAGAGTTAGGCACACTTTCAAAAATTCCCGGACGATACAAGCGCAAAACCTCACGCATCAGAGCTACCTGTCCGTGAGTAAACAGATTTTGACAATCATCGCTGCTGTAATCCATATAATTTTCTGTCATATCAGGATAATCCATATCCATGTCAGGGTCCGGACAGGAATTTTGTAAAGTGTCACAGATTTGCTGTGTAGCATCTTTGGCATCAGGCGTGTCGTCTATACCATCGCTGCCACCTCCCTGATCGTTGGCACATTTATTGCCGGCGCCGAATAACGGTTGGTCATCACCCCATATATGCCTTAATCCTAAATAATGGCCAATTTCGTGGGTAGCACTTCTGCCGCCATCCGTAGCATCATTAATAGCATGCGGATTATTTCTTCCCACTGCACGGTAGTAAAGCACCACTCCCTGTCGTGCAGAATCTGCATTAGGATTCTGATTTCCCCAGTTAGGCAAAGGAGCAGCAGGCGGATAGGCATAGCCAAGCACTCCGAAACCGCCTAGCAAATTGCATACCCATATATTCAGATATTTATCAGTAGGCCAAGGATCTACCCCTCCTTTAGATTTTTGTTTTACATCATCGTTGATGTTGAAACCCCCAAATAAACTCGGAGGCGGATTACCTTTGGTGCGGGTGATTCCATTGGTAGGATTACCATCAGGGTCCACATCGGCAAGTACAAATTCTATTCCTGCATCTGCTGCGAAAGGTGAAAAAATACTTCTGGTTTTTGCCGCGTCTGGATTTCTCCTTCTGAAATCTTCGTTCAATACCTGTACCTGAGAGTAAATAACAGAATCAGGAAGATTTTCGATGGAGTTGGTGTACACGATATGAAAGACAGTTCTAATACGATAGATTGAATCTGGCGTGGCTCCACGGGAGGGATTGTCAGTTATATTTTTCTTGGCTGTAAGGAAAGCTTTTTTAACAGCGTCAAGGTAACCAGGACTTTCCGTTTCGCGCATTTGTTCTGCATGTACAGCGGCACATTGCCATGTTTGCTGTGAAAGCGCTATGGCGAAAAATGCTAATAGCAGGAATGTCGCTGATAAATTTTTCTTCATTATCTTTTATTAACCACTATGGGAACAACCTGACTATATCCTTCACCGGAAAGGTGGATGTAACACGGTCCGTTGGCTAAATTATGTGTCTGAATTTCAACTATGCTTTGGAATACCTTTTGAGTTGAAATTTTTTGGCCAAGAGCGTTGTATATCTCAGCTGTCGTGAACGGATGTTTAACTGGCAAAGATACCAAAGCTAAATCTGTTACCGGGTTAGGATAAACCTTTACCTCGATGTTTTTTTCTTCTCGTATTTGGGTCTGAGGAGTTCCAAACACATTGATATTATCTAGATATAAAGCATTACCCCATCCGCAAATATTTTCGAATTTGAATCGAACTTTGTTTTGACCCACTGCAAAGGGCAAGGTGAGATGTACGGTCTTCCATTGATCGGCAGTTGGAGTAAAAAGAGTATTTCTGTCAGGAGCTGTGGCCAGCGTAATACCGCCATTCCTGAATATAGGGGTCCATCTTTCACCGCAATCCAGCGAATAATAAACTATAAGAGAATCGAAACGGTTGGAATTAACCCTGCAATAAGCATAATCAAATTTTAAATTGGGAAGGCCTATTTGAGACACATCATAATCTTCTGTAATTAAAGCATCTCTGGTTCCGGATGGGTTAGAGTTGTAATTTAAATTGTTGATGAAAATGGAATAATTACCCTGGTCGTAAGCGCTTACGCCAGCAAGGTCCCACGTGTTTGGCGTTCCACGATTATCAATATTCCAGTTGGCAGGCGGAAAAGAAGAAAACTCAAAATCTTCCTTGAAAGGTGCCGGTGTTGAGAATCCTCCATCGTATGCATAAAAATTTATGCTTAGTAAATCGTTCGATGTATTGTCGTCCTGTGGCTTGTTGTTTGGTTTTTCAAAAGAGATAGTCAGAGTGTGATCGCCTTCGCTAACATTTATTACCGGTAAAGTAATAAAAGCTTCTTCTTGTATTCCCAGTGGCTGGTTTAGATTAAACGGAATAAAATTTCCATTATCTACCCTGTAAAATATGGTACCTGAATTGATCACTGTCATCCCTTCATTTTTGACTCTGACGACCGGCCTGAAGTTGAGATTACAAATCGTATCTGTCGGCAATACAATTCTTTTTACGGCAGCATCTGTTTCATAAAAACATGCAGACAAGGCATTTTTAAAAGACGAGCGCTGGCCGTTAACGATTTGATTGTACATTACTTCTGCCTGGCCTTTAGTAAACATGGTGCGGCAATTATCATCAGTGTAGTCCATATGATTCATAAACATATCTGATGAGCCGCAGGAAAATTG
>JAVQWQ010000134.1:0-6360 GCA_033578915.1 Chitinophagales bacterium
GCTGCGCTTCGACAGGCTCAGCGACCGGGCAGCGCGGTCGCGGCGGAAGCGACAGCGTACCCCGTAGCAGCCCGGCCCCTGCGGCCGAGACCCTGAGCGAAGCGAAGGCCGAGGCCGCAGGGGACACCCCCAGAATATAATTATTCAAAACAATTCATTCTCAGCCCCAGAGGCTCAATATTTATTCGACTCAACACACGATTCGGAATTTATGATTTATTGCGTAACGTTGTGCAAGGATAATGTAGATGATTCAGGAAAACTTTTCACTGCGCGCGTTGAACACGTTTGGCATTGAAGCGCACGCTCGTTTTTACGCTCCTTTTTATAAGGTTGAAGGCTTGCTGGAACTGTTGAACTTTGTCAGAGCCAATAGGCTGCCTCTGCTGGTTTTGGGGGGAGGAAGCAACGTTCTTTTTACAAAAGATTTTGACGGAGTAGTTCTTCACAACCGAATTAGCGGAAAACGAATAGTGCAAGAAGAGGATGAATGGGTATGGATAGAAGCGGCCGCAGGTGAAAACTGGCACGAGCTGGTGATGTGGACTATTGATCATGAACTTGGCGGGCTGGAAAATCTCTCTTTGATTCCGGGATATGCCGGGGCAGCGCCTATTCAAAACATAGGGGCCTACGGGGTTGAACTAAAAGAGGTTTTTCACAGCCTTGAGGCTGTGGAAATCTCTACGGGTAAGATATTTTCCTTTACGGCCGCAGAGTGTCGTTTTGGTTATCGCGACAGCGTATTTAAACGAGAAGGTAGAAATCAATTTATTATCACCAACATCACATTGAGGCTGCAAAATATGCGATGTGGTAAACCTTACCACTACAGAGTGGAATACGGAGACATCGCCAAACAACTCGAAGTAATGGGTGTTCAGCAGCTATCGCCAAGAGCGGTGAGCGAAGCAATTATCGCGATAAGGCGTTCAAAGTTGCCCGACCCTAGTGAATTAGGCAATGCCGGAAGTTTTTTTAAAAACCCTTTGGTGAGTGCAGCGCATTACGCGCAAATTGTGGCGGAATACGGACAAACACCCCACTATCCTGCAGAGGATGGCAAAGTAAAAATTCCTGCCGCTTGGCTCATAGAAAAGTGCGGGTGGAAAGGAAAGCGTGTGGGGAATACTGGTTCGCATAGCCGTCAAGCATTGGTGCTTGTGAATTACGGAGGAGCTACGGGAAAAGAAATATGGGAATGCGCCTTGCAAATACAGCAGAGCGTTAAAGAAAAATTTGGTATAGCATTAGAGCCGGAGGTTAATGTGTATTGACAACGGTTTGAAGAAGGGATAAAAAAAACCCCGATGGTGTTTGCATCGGGGCCGTTACCATATGTTGAATTATGGCAACAAATCAACAGCAATGCAAAGCTAAAAACTTGGGTAAACCGACCATCCTATTTAACACATAAACTTTTTGTTATTTTTTAATTAATTAAAAGTCAAATTGTTAGAAACAAAATTTTGAATGCATGAGATTTTTTTGTCAAAAATTTGCATTTAGATTTTTTAAAATGTAATAAATTTTTATAAATTTACTAAATGGAGAATTATCAACCTCTAAGATTCAAGTTTCACGGTTCGGGCGGCACGCTGTTCGAAATAATTTTTCTCAACCTTATTCTGATTGTCCTCACTCTTGGGATATATTATCCATGGGCAAGAGCTAAGATGATGCAGTACCTATATGGAGAGCTGGAGCTTGACCGCAGCCGCTTTCAATTTCATGGCACCGGAAAAGAAATGTTTCTGGGTTTTCTTAAATCCATTCTGGTGGTTGCGGTACTTTATGGCCTTTTGATGTTGATTCAGTTTGCCCCTAACACAACTATTATGCTCATCGCTTTAGCGGCTTATGCTGTGGGTATTGTTATCATTATCCCTATAGCGATACATGGAACATTGCGCTACAGGATGAGCCGTACTTCTTATAAAGGGATACACTTTGGATACAGGGGCAACAGAAATGAATTTATAAAACTATTCGTTATAAACACGCTGCTTACGATTATCACGCTGGGCTTCTACGGCCCTTGGCAAACGGTGAACTTACGTAAATATATCATAAGCCATATCAGGCTTGGCAGTGTTTCTTTAGATTATGATGGCAGCGGCAAATCACTTTTTCTGCTGCACCTTAAAGGAATTATTTTAACTATAATCACTTTTGGCCTCTACTTTTTCATTTATATGAGAGACATATATCGCTTCAACATTAATCACATACTTGTTAAACAGAACGACACTTATTTCAGGGTAAAAACAGATATCAGCGCTGTACATATTTTTGTTGTTTTCCTTGCTACCTATGCTTCTTTGCTGACATTAGGGTTGGCTCTGCCATGGGTTATTATCTATAATTATCAGGTGTTCTTCGGCTCAATATCTATAGAGGCAGGTTTTGATACCAATCAACTTCTGCAAACAGAAGCCGAATATACCGATGCTACCGGTGAAGACCTAAGCGACATGCTGGATGTTGGCTTGGTGTAAACAGCTAGAGAAATCGAATTTTAAAAATAATTAGAAGCTGATTATAATTAGAGTTGTAAGAAAAAAAGCTATTCCTGATTATATTTTTTCTATAGAATTGAATCAATAACAATAATGAACCTACACAGATGTTATATGAACAACCGCGAACAAGAAAAAGGTTGACTTTTATCCTCCAGATTCTTTTTTGCTTAACATATATATGCTCAACTGCTCAAGAAAGTAAAAAGAGCATTCCCATTAACATCAGCGGTTATGCGGAAGTTTATTACAACTACGATTTTGGGAATCCATCCGATGATTACCGCCCGCGATTTATCTGTTCTTATAACCGCCATAACGAAATAAATATTAATCTGGCATATCTTAAAGCAGCATGGAATACGGAAAGATTACGGGCAAACGTTGCTCTTATGACAGGCACTTATGCCAATGCGAATCTGGCAGACGAACCGGGTGTTTTGAAAAATATCTTCGAAGCCAACATAGGCATCAAGATCAGTAAAAAAAGTAATCTGTGGATAGATGCGGGCGTGTTCCCTTCTCACATCGGATTTGAAAGCGCCAGAGGGATGGATTGCGGAAGCCTCACACGCAGCATGCTCGCTGATAATTCTCCGTATTATGAAAGTGGAGTAAAAATAACCTATCAAGACAAAAGTGAAAAGTGGCTTGCAAGTGGATTGATTTTAAACGGCTGGCAGCGCATACAACGAGAGGCCGGCAACAGTCTTCCTGCTTTTGGCCACCAGATTACCTACCACCCCCACAAAACTATAACTATCAATAGCAGTTCTTACATAGGAAGCGAAGGTACAGATGAGGAGCGAAGAATGCGCTATTATCACAATCTTTATATGAAATTTCAATTTTACCGTGAGTTCGAAATTACGCTTGGATTTGATATAGGTTTACAACAACGAAAAAAAGGCAGAAGTCAGCACGATGTTTGGTTTTCGCCTGTGTTGCTTTACAGTTTTAAACCAGCTAAAAATCTAAAACTTTGCACCCGAATAGAATATTTCGATGATACAGAAGCTGTAATTGTTGAGAGTATGTCACCTTACGGATTTCAGACCCTTGGCTACTCAATAAATTTTGATTACCAAATACAGCCCAACATGCTTTGGAGAATAGAAGGAAGAGGTTTTCTCGGAAGAGACAAAATATTTTTCATGAATGATAAACCGAGCAATCAAAACTACTCGCTAACAACTGCTCTCATAGTTGCCTTTGATTGATGCAAGAAAGCCGGATTTGCATTAACAAATAGCTTCTTTTTCTAAGGCATCTATTCCGTTTAGCAGCAGATAAAAAAATGTTGCAAATATTATGCCTATGCGTGTTGCGTGATTACTACGTAAAAAAGTATCTAATAAAATGTTCTGCGACAAGTATCAGTATTTTATACAAACATATTTTGCGTAAAAATCAAAATTCAATTTTAAGAGTCAGAGGTAATTCAAAAAAAAGGCTGCCTTTTTGAGACAGCCTTTTCATGTTTATTTATGAGCTTTACTTCATCAAACTAAATTTCCAGGTAGAGTGCATCTGGCCTTTTCTGACATAGATTAGGTACAGTCCTTTGGGTGCATCGGGTAGCGCAATCATTTCCTGATTTTTGGATTGTTTGTTTTCCCAAACAGTCTCTCCAAGCAGATTGGTAATTTTTACATCATACACATCGCTATCGCTAAACATGACGGTAAAGTTTCCATTGTTAGGATTCGGAAATATGCGAATCGTAGGCAAAGCATTGACGCTTTCAAAGCCAACACCTGTGTAATTAAACGGAGCGCTGGTATTGGAACACCCTTGCGCGTTGAAAACAACTACGGTGTAAGTACCACTCTGTGTTGGAGTGTAGGATTGCGAAGTGGCCCCCGGGATATTGTTTCCGTTTAACTGCCATTGATAACTGGCAAAGTTGCCTGTGGTAAGCACATTTCCATTTTGAGTGATGACAGGGTTGGGCAGCGGATGTACAGTGAGTTCAAGTGTAATAATACTGTCGCATCCCTGTGCATTCACCAGTGTATCTTTGTAGGTTCCGGATTGGGTAAGTTGTTGACCGTTGAACGAAAAACTTTGACCTTGGCAAATATTTTGATTCAAAACTGTTATGGATGGAGTTCTCACAGTAACCGTGATAGAAGCAGAAGCGCTGCATCCGTTGCCGCCGGTAACTGTTACACTGTAAGTAGTAGTTGTGGTTGGCGTAACAGTAACCGAAGCATTACTGCCAAGGTTGTTTGACCAACTGTAAGTGCCTCCACCTGAGGCAACAAGAGTAGTGGATTTGCCAAGGCAGATACTGTTGTTCCCGCTAATCGCAGCGTTAGGGGCATTCGGATTAGAGAGTGTTGCCGTTGCGCTAGCAGTACAGCCATTATTATCGGTAACCGTAACAGTGTAAGATCCAGAGCTTAGCCCAACCGCAGTAGCTGTGTTCTGCGGAGGAACAGTGTTCCATGCATAAGTATATGGAGGTGTACCACCGTTTGCGGTAGCGACAGCTGTACCGTTGTTCTGGCCACATCCCGGCTGAGTGCCTTGAGCAGCACTTACCGTAAGTGTGCTGGCTTGTGCTACGATTGTAACAGAAGCTGTCGCGGTAACATTAAGGTTCGTTTCGGTAACTGTTACGGTATATGTGCCGGGGCCTAGATTAGAGATGGTTTGTGTGGTAGCTCCCGTGTTCCATAAATAGGTGTAATTACTTCCACCGCTAGGGTTGGCGGTAGCAGAGCCCAGCTTAGTGCATATAACATCGGTTTTAGTAATAGTAACATTAATGGAAGCTTGTTGACAATTGATGGGAGCAAAGTTGGCTGTTTGGCTGTTGTTGACTGGCGGGCAGGTAATGTTTTGATTGACCACACGAATAAATATTGGCTCATAGCCCGGTATGTTGAATTGGGATGCCAGCGCAGATAGCTCACCGCTTTGCGTCCCGAAAGCGCCGGTAACGGTAACATAGACCAATAGTTTATATTGTCCACAAGGTGCGTTGGGAGTACCTTGAATACGAAAACATCCGTTGGTTCCTCCGGCATACACGGGGGGGTTTTGGTTGAGCGTTGCAGTCAATCCTGTTGGCAAGTTGCGAATACTATCAATTCGAACGCTGTTGATCGGGAAATTTAGAATGGTAGAAGGAACGGTAAATGTAATATCCTCTCCAAACGTTTGACCGTTGATAGCGCAGGGAATATTTGCAGATTTAGGTGAATAACCTTGACTGCTGGAGGAGGGTATGCATGTTGGCCCTGTAATAGACACGTATGCAATTACCCAAAAATCGCAGTAGAGCAATTCACAGGCAGAGGATTCGATTTGGTTGTTAGAGTTGCAATCGGCAGCTAACGGAGCTAAACCTGATAAATTGTTATTTTGAATAGTGTAATTAATGTAAGCGATTGAATTATCGGGCACGGTAGAATTAGCATATAAACAAGTATTGTTACAGTCGTCTCTGAATAAGCGAATCAAATAAAACTTATTGGTAGTATCTCCCTGATAATTAATGCGAACACCAAAGGGAACTCCCTGCGGAAGCGTAACATTTACCGGAAAAGTTTTGGAGAAAATTCCTTGTGCCACTTGTACTCCCTGTGCATTTAAGCTCGAATTACCGGTGATATTGAGGGTTTGTTGCCACAGCGGTGTGGTAACTAAGTTGGCGTTGGGGCCACTACCTGTTACAGATGCCTGGTTTACGTTGAATACAGAAATATTGAATGTATCGGGTTTGGTGGTAAGCGTGCGATTATGGAAGTAAAAAATCTCTACACTGTCCACACGCACGGTTTTCCCCGTGTAGGAGCCAAAAGAATAAGAGGGGTAGGTAGGCCTCAGGTCA
>JAVQWQ010000135.1:0-6350 GCA_033578915.1 Chitinophagales bacterium
GGAGATGCGAAAACACTTTTACTAAGCGCAGTACAGAACGGCCAATCAGATATTTTTCTCTACAAAATATCAACGACAACAACTACAAAACTTACCAATGATTTTTATGATGATCTATATCCGGCTTATATCGTTACAGACAGCGCTACGGGTATTTTGTTTAGCAGCAATCGCGAGGCCGATCTGCTAAAAAAAGAGGAGCGCTATCTGAATCAGCCATTCACGCATAAGCAGTATGATTTATTTTTCATCCCTTCTGATAACACCAGTGAAATTCATCGCATTACAAACACGCCTTCTGCCAACGAGATATTTCCGCAGCCCTTTTCCGAAGAGGAGTTTTCTTTCTTAAGTGATGTGAATGGTATATTTAATCGTTACACCGGAATATTCAGGCATGGTTTTGATCACTGGGAGCGCAAGATTTACTTGCAAAGTAAAGATCAAAGCAGAGAAGATTCCCTCATGCTCCCCGAAGAGGCTAATGTCTATGAGTATGTAGATACCTCTTTGTATCAAATAGTGAATGAAGTCTTTATCCCTGTTCATAAAATAAAAGGTGTTACCCTTCAGCAGAGTAATTATTTGTACAATGTACGCGAGCATCAAATAATTCCTGAAAAGAATATTGCTATTGAACTGGTGCGGCAGAACAATAGAATTTTATTCTATCGCTTGCCAATAGATTCCATGCCAGAATTTTCGGGAACCTTTTCTTCCGGATGGGGAAATGTTGTTAAGGCCAAATATCAGGAGATGAAGGCTCAAAACGACTCGCTTAAAGCAGTTAGGAGCGTGGAGCCCAATCCCTTGCAAAATAAATGGCAGCCACCCCGCCCTTTTGATTTTCAAAGCGAATTTGATTACGATGTTTTACTCTTTGACTGGGACTCGGTAAGTATCCGACAAAACCTGATGCCTATTGCTGCAGCAGCAGAGAGCGGATTTCAGTTCAGGCAAACACGGGTGAGGCCCTACTTTGTGCGTTTCTCTGTTGATGATGTAGTTACACAGGTTGACAACAACATCATCTACACGCGCTATCAGCCTTTTAATCCTAATAATCCTGTTTTTTTTACACCCCCGCCCAGTTTTGCTTTAAAATTTGGAATCACAGACGTTTTGGAAAATCACAAGCTCTATGGTGGCCTTCGGTTACCTTTCTCAAATATTAATGGCAACAGCGAGTATTTTATCACTTATGAATATCTTCAAAAGCGCTTAGATCATAAGTATTCTTACTATCGCCAATCTATTACACAGAATAATATCGCTATAAAGACCAACTACTTTGAAGCAGATTATCGTTATCCGTTGGATGTGTTGCAGCGCATTGGCTTTGGTGCGGCTTTTCGCAGCGATAAAACAGTGTTTCAATCCGTAGATAGCTTGTCGCTCAACAGGCCTAATATCATCAACAATTGGTTTTTTGCGAAAACAGAATATGTTTTTGACAATACTATGCCTGTGATGGATAATATTTTCTATGGATTCAGGGCAAAAGTTTTTGTGGAAATTCATAAAGAACTTCCTTTTACCAGCAGAACTATCAACGACAATTACACAGTCTATTTCCCTTCATTGAACAATGCATGGCTCGGAGTCTTTGGTTTAGATGCGCGGCATTATCAGAAAATTTATCGCACTCTTATTTGGGCAAACAGATTAAGTGCGGGAGTAAGTGCAGGAAACAGAAAGTTGATTTATTATTTAGGTGCAGTTGATAACTGGTTTATCAGTACCAGAGTGGATAAATTTGACCGCACTACTCCCATAAACACTAATAACAACTATGCGTTCCAAACATTAGCCACACCGCTGCGCGGCTTTTTGCAAAATGCGCGCAATGGCAATGCTTATGTGTTGCTGAACAGTGAAATACGATTTCCTCTGTTCGCCACATTTCGAAAAACACCTATTCGAAGCGAGCTTATCCGAAACTTTATGTTAGTCGGATTTGTGGATGCAGGCACGGCTTGGGAAGGTTGGTCTTTTTTTACTCAAGGCCAGTCGTTATTTAACGAAACATACAGCAACAAGGTGGCTACCATTAGGGTGAAACGCTATAAAACACCTGTCATTATGGGCGTGGGAGGTGGCTTGCGCACTTCTTTGCTGGGTTATTTTATGAAATTAGACCTTGCATGGGGGTACGATACTGGAGAATTTTCTAAGCGCCCGATGGTTTATTTCACCTTTGGTTACGATTTCTGAGGCACTTACTTAGAAGTATTTATAAAAAGCCAGAATAATTCAACGTTCAACTGCAATAAGCAGCTCTGAGTTTATTCTCTACCATTAACTGCAAGGCAAATAGGGCAGTTTTCTTTGATGTGTCCGCGAGCAGGGCAATACTCACGCCCATAGAAGATAATTTGCAGGTGCAGCTTGTTCCAAAGTTTTTTATCGAAAAGTTTTTTGGCATCTTCCTCTGTTTGCTTCACGCTTTTGCCATTAGACAGTTTCCATCGGTACATCAGGCGATGAATATGAGTATCAACCGGGAAAGCAGGCACGCCAAAAGCCTGGCTCATCACTACGCTTGCCGTTTTATGCCCTACACCAGGGAGCGCTTCTAATTCCTCAAACGAACAAGGAACCTTGCCCTGATATTTTTCTACCAACAATTTAGAGAGCTCATATATGGCTTTGGATTTGGTAGGCGACAGGCCACATGGACGGATTATTTCTCTTATCTCATCCACTGAAAGTTTTATCATATCTTCAGGTGTTGATGCTTTGGCAAAAAGCAGTGGCGTAATTTCATTTACTCTTTTGTCGGTGCACTGTGCCGAAAGAAGGACTGCAATCAGCAAGGTATATGCATCGCTATGGTGCAAAGGCACAGGCGTTTCGGGATAAAGTTCGTTGAGTTTGCTAACCACGTAAGCAGCTCTTTCTTTCTTATTCATCTTTATATTATCTGCGACTAAAACAATAAAAATCACTTGAGGTTGAACTCACTAATGGGAGAAGATTTTTTCACTCAGATGCAATATGTTACCTTCGCCACTACAAAACAATATTTATATGGAAAATCAAACCGCTGTGTCTCCCACTACGGCTGCAACAGAAGATTTTCTACCGCTCAATGGTACCGATCACATAGAGTTTTATGTTGGCAACGCAAAACAAAGTGCGTATTATTATCAAAGTGCCTGGGGTTTTGAACTGGTTGCTTATGCCGGCCCTGAAACCGGCCTCCGCGACCGTGCCAGTTATGTGTTGCAGCAGGGCAAGGTTAGATTGGTACTTACTGCAGCTATGTATCCGGATCATGAAATTGCCCGTCATCATTGGAAGCATGGCGATGGTGTAAAAGTAATAGCACTGTGGGTGGACGATGCACGTAAAAGTTTTGACGAGACGGTTAAACGAGGCGCCACGCCAGTTGCAGAGCCGGCTGTTTTAAAAGATGAATTCGGAGAGGTGGTAGTGAGCGCTATCGCAACCTATGGAGAAACCATTCACAAGTTTGTGGAACGAAAAAACTATCATGGCCCCTTCCTTCCGGGCTATAAACCTGTAAAAAGCAATGTACCTGTAAAACCAGTTGGTTTGAAACATATAGACCATTGTGTTGGCAATGTAGAGCTTGGAAAAATGAACTATTGGGTAAAATTTTATGAAGAGGTAATGGGTTTTAAGCTGTTGCTCACTTTTGATGACAAAGATATTTCCACTGAATATTCTGCACTAATGAGTAAAGTGGTAAGCAATGGCAGCGGCTATATCAAATTCCCTATCAATGAGCCGGCCGAGGGAAAAAGAAAATCGCAGATTGAGGAGTATCTGGAATTTTATCAAGGGCCGGGTTTACAACATATTGCCATTGCAACAGATGATATTATTTCTACAGTTAGTAATTTGCGCAGCCGCGGGGTAGAATTTCTCTACGTTCCCGAAAATTACTACGATGATGTGTGGGACCGTGTTGGGCACATCGCAGAAGATAAAGAGGCTATTAAAAAGCTAAATATTCTGGTGGACAGGGATGATGAAGGTTACCTCTTGCAGTTGTTTACTAAGCCAGTACAGGACAGGCCAACAGTATTTTACGAAATTATACAGCGCTGTGGGGCTAAAAGCTTTGGTAAAGGGAATTTTAAAGCGCTTTTTGAAGCTATAGAAAGAGAACAAGCACTGCGTGGCAACCTCTGAAACTTACTGCACCTTCTAAAACTTCTTCATTACAGTAACCAGAATTTAATCTTCTTTAAGTATTTTTTGGCAAGCCTTCTTTATTGAATACCAATTAGGATTAAATAAAACATGTCCTACAAAAGACTGCCTAATAGAGTTATTCACATAATAATATTTTGAAATATAATCAGGTATTGCGATTATTGCGCAATTTTTAAAAAAATAACATGAGTCGTATCTTTCTTTTTGCCGTCATTTTATTTGGCACCAATCAGATTTTTGCACTTCCTTATGTTAAGGATGAAAAAGGAAACAGCGTATTGATGAGCAGAGACAGCGCGTGGCGCTTTTCCGGTTTTGCTGGACTTAGCGGGTCGCAGGCTGCATATTATCAATGGGTTCCAGGAAACCAGTTTGCGCTTAGTATCAACTTCAATGCATTTGGATTTGCAAATTACAAAAAAGGAAAGTGGAGTTGGGACAATAACCTGGATGCTAAATATGGCGTAGTTGCCTTAGGGCGTTATCGCAGTGTGCCTCTTAGAAAGTATCCTTTTAAAAAGAGCGATGATTTGTTGCAAATCAACTCTGTTGCCGGTTACAGAATAGCCAAAGGCCTGGATTTCAGCTTGCTGATGAATTTCAAAACACAATTCGGCCCGGGATATGCATATAAACTGGACAGCGCCGGGAGAGAAAATAGTAAAATTTTAACTTCTAAATTTCTTGCGCCTGCCTTTTTAAAAATCGGGCCTGGAGTAACCTACAAGCCGGTTGACTACTTTACTCTGTTTTTCTCTCCTGTTACCGCTGACTTTACCTTTGTGGACAGAACAGTGGTTACTGTGCCCAACGTGCCCCAGGAAGACCGCAGGCAAAAAGTAAATGAAACGGCTTTTGGCCTGGAACCGGGCAAATCTGTTCTGGTTACGGCCGGTGCCTATTTAAGAGCTAACTTTCAGCGGGACCTGGTGAAAAACGTAAACTACAAGACTCAGTTGGAACTTTACTACGACTACACTTTTCCTAACACAATTAAAGACTCTGTAGGGATAAGCGTAATCAAAGACCGTATCATAGACAATGCTGCGTTGAGGCGCGAAGCCCGCCAGCAGGTGGATGTGGACTGGCAAAATGACCTGATTTTTAAAGTAAACCGTTTTATCAGCGCCACCTTGTTTTGGCGAATAAAATATCGCTGGCGCGAGCTGGTGCCGGTAGATGACAACCGCGATGGCTTTCAGGATAAAGTAACGCTTACTGACGGGACGTTAATTCCCAAAACACGAAGGGGAGTACAGATAGCAGAGGTGTTCGGTTTAGGTTTCTCGTACAAATTTTAGATTTGCGTCATGAGCCTGGAGGAAAAAATTAATAACGATTTGAAAGCTGCCATGCTGGCTAAAGATGAAGCCACCGTGCGTGGGTTGCGCGCTATCAAAGCTGCCATTCTTCTTGCCAAAACAGAAAAAGGGTCTTCCGGCACGCTTACCCCGGAAAAAGAAATTGCTCTGTTGCAAAAGTTGATCAAACAGCGCAAGGAGAGCATAGAAATCTTTGAAAAAGAAAACAGGCACGACCTTGCCACTAAAGAAAAAGAAGAAGTAGCTGTAATTGAGAAATATCTCCCGGCCATGATGAGTGAAGAAGAGGTTAGAGAAAAGATAAAGCAAATAATTGCCGAAACAGGAGCCTCATCTGCAAAAGATATGGGAAAAGTAATGGGCGCAGCAACTAAGGCATTTGCTGGAAGAGCGGATAATAAACTCGTTGCCGACATCGTAAAATCTTTGTTACAGGGATAGTTGAGCTTCTATACTTTTGGACTTATTCCATTTTACTAAGTTTCTTTAAAAATTTTTGCCAGCCCGGAAAATTTTAATCTGAACAAGTTTGATATACAAAGGAGGTTGGCAAAGGCCACCTGTGTTGAAGATTTACTTTGTTTTTGTCGTCAATTTTAGCTCTGTTTTATATTCTTTTTTTGGTTCTTCAACTAAAAATAATTCAAGTTGCTTTTTGTTATTGAAACCCTCTATTTTTTGTCTGAATCTAGCTGCTGTTTTAGGGTTTTCAATTTCCAGTTTTCTATTTTTACTGATTATTAAAAATTCTTCTTCTTGATCAATACCTAAAAATCGTCTGTTTAACAAATTGGCTGCGATACCTGATGTCGAACTACCAGTAAACGGGTCCAAAATCCAAGC
>JAVQWQ010000136.1:0-6348 GCA_033578915.1 Chitinophagales bacterium
GCCATACAGTTACAAAACGCAAGTGGCACCAGCATTTTGAACGTGGATGCATCAAACGGGCGTATAGGCATTAATACAACAGCACCTGGCTTTAATTTAGATGTGCAGGGGGCAATAGGTATTCGAGCATTGAACACGGCTACCGGTGTCGGAACAAACATTCGAAGTTTGGGAAATAGTTGGGCTAATCATGATGCATTTGTTTATTCAAACTCTTCACATCCGGCATTTTTGGGTATGAGAGCCAGAGGTGATTTTTCGACTCCTGCCTATCCCCAAAGCGGCAATATACTTTTGGAGCTTGCGGGCAGAGATGCCATAGATGGTTATACCAGCGCCATAGGTGGGGCATCAGTGATAATGACAGCTTCTCAAAATTACAGCGCCACTGCCAAAGGATCCAACATTCAATTCAGAACAACAGCTGATAATACTACAACACCAGTGGATCGCATGTTTATCAGCCAAAATGGTAATGTAGGGATTGGAAATACTAACCCAGCTTATATTTTGGATGTTAGTGACCGTATCCGTTTGCGCAATGGCGTGTGGAGCGCGGGAATATGGCTGGCTGATAATACAAACGCAGATAGGGTTTTTGTGGGGAGTATGAACTCCAATGTTGACTTTGCAGGTTTTTATTCTACTAATTTCAATAACTGGGGCTTCTTTATGGGCAGAAGCGAAGGCACTACTTACCAACAAACGTATTTTGTGGACTATAACGGAATATCCGGAAATACCGGTTTGCTGCAAAACCAATCGTGGGGCGAACATCTTGAAATAGGCGTAGGCACCGGAACTATTACCAACAATTTTGCATACATAGACCTGCATGGCGCAGATGGCACTTACCCGGATTATACCTTTAGAATGATACACTATTCAGGTGGAGCAAATGCAGATAACGAAATTATTTCGCGCGGAACGGGAACTTTATTTTTGACTACTCAAGATGCAGCTCCTTTGATGCTACGCACCAATAGCACTAACCGATTAAGGATTAACGCCGATGGAACACTTGATTATCAACGGCCAAGTACAGGAATGGTAAGACCGATACAAATACATAGTTTTACAATCACTACAGGCGGAGCGAATGATGTTACTTTTGATACAGGCATTAGCACCACCGATTGGGATTGTGTTTGCATGGAGTGGAGTACTGCTTTTGATATAAATGAAGGCGGGAGACAAGGCAGGAATTTGTGGTCTTATGAAGAATCAGGAACTTGGAGGATAAGGGTGCGATGGGGTGTACACAGTGCATCACCTCCTATCACAGCTCACGATACAAAATTATTATGCTTCAACAAGCGCTGGGTTAACTGGAACGGCAATGCAAGGACTACAAACAATTCCTATTAATGAAATTAAAAAAATGCGTTTTTAAAATTTTATATCGAATTATCTAAAACTTTTTTTGTGAATAATGAGCTTTAAGTTGTTTATCTATAAAAAGCAACTCAATCATCATAGTTGTTTATTACTTAGAATATGCACTAGCTTTTAAGTTGGCTCATACTTTGGAAAAGCAGAATACTCTATCTTAAGTTTATATATTTTCTATAAAGGATTTCTAATGAGTACAAAAAGTCTTTTAAAATGACTTATTTAATGTTTTAATCATAATTTTAATTATTGTTGTGTTTTATAAATTAAATAGCTCTATACGATGGCAGCATGAAGCTGCCAAACTTTTATCATGGATAAATTCAAAGCACTGGGCTTAAGCGAGAATGTTTTAGAAGCCCTAAAAGCAAAAGGATTCAAAGAGCCAACCCCTATTCAGGAAAAGACGATACCATTATTATTAAAAGGAAATAAAGATATAGTGGGTCAGGCACAGACGGGCACAGGCAAAACAGGTGCTTTCGGCTTGCCGCTTATAGATTTGCTTGATGATACTAAACGCGATGTGCAAGCTTTAATACTTTGCCCTACTCGCGAGCTTGCGCTTCAGGTGGCAGAAGAGATTACATCCTTCAAAGGAAGAAAAAAACTATGGGTGCAGGCTGTATATGGAGGTGCAAACTTTGGTGTGCAGGCACGAGCTTTGGAAAAAGGAACCCAAATAGTAGTAGGTACCCCCGGACGTATTCGTGATCATATAGAGCGTGGCACTCTTTTGTTAGATAAAGTTACTCATGTGGTACTGGATGAGGCCGATGAGATGCTCAATATGGGATTTGAAGAAGAAGTGAGGGATATACTAAAACATATTCCACCCCAAAGGCGTATGTTATTGTTCAGCGCCACCATGCCCCCCGCGATTTTAAAAATTGCACGCACCTACATGGGCGATTACGACATGGTGGCTATTGAAAAAAAGCAGGTAACAGCGGATCTTGTGGATCAGATTTATTTTGAAGTGAATGAGCGTGACCGTTTTGAAACTTTATGCCGCATTATTGACACAGAGCCGGAGTTTTACGGGATAGTATTCTGCCGCACCAAGGCTGAAACAGATGAAGTTGCCGACAAACTGATTGATCGCGGCTACGATGCAGAAGCTATTCATGGAGATGTTACGCAATTTCAGCGCGAACAAACCCTGAAGAAATTTAAGATGCGCAAGATTGTTATTCTTGTAGCTACTGATGTTGCAGCAAGAGGTATTGATATTAATGACCTCACTCATGTGGTAAATTACAGCCTTCCGCAAGATCCGGAAGCTTACATTCACCGCATTGGCAGAACAGGGCGTGCGGGCAAGCACGGTACAGCTATTTCTATTATTACACCTGCTGAAAAGCGCGAGTTGCTATTTATTCAAAAAATAGCACGAACTCAGTTAAGAAGAGAAGAAGTTCCTGGAGTTGATGATGTGATAGCCACCAAAAAAATGAAAATCAAAACAGACCTGGCTAACCTGCTTGAACATAAGGGAGCAACTGATTATTTAGAATTAGCTCACGAATTGCTTGAGGACGACCGTGAACCCGCACAGGTCTTGTCGGCAATTCTTTATTATACGTTCAGAGATACACTTAAACCATCTGCTTATCGCGAAATTGGGAAGATTAACCGCATCACCAACACATCAGACGTACGGTTATTTGTGGCCAAAGGCCATACAAGTAACCTTAATGCCGCTTCATTAGTACAGTTTATAGCTGACGAGGCCGGAATAGACCCAAAAGTAATTCGCGATGTGCGCGTGTATGATAACTTCTCGTTTATCACCGTTCCTGCAGAGCAGGCAGAGCAAATATTGGTTGTTTTCAGCAAAAATAAACGAGGAGGTAAACCTTTAGTTTCGCGTGCCAGAGAAAAAGATAATAATATCGGCAACCTCACTACCAGAAAACTTAATGAACGCTCACATTCTAATCGCAGATTTTCCAGTGATACACAAATCTCGAAAGGCAAGGATGAAAAGAAAGGAATTAAGGCAAATCCTAACGACAAAAATTTAACAGACTTGGATAGGTCAAAGCCTAAAGAGTCAGATAAAAAACAGACTCAGAGAGATAATAGAACACTAACAAGGCCTCGAACTGAATCAGCTATTTCTGGAAGAAACTTACAAGAAAATCTGGGTTTACCAAAAGGGGCAATCTCAAATGATAAAAAGAAGAGGACTGTACTTGAAAAAAATAATGATAAACAAAAAGACACTGATACAACTAACGACTTTACATTAAAATTCGATGAGGATTTAAGTTGGTAATTAACTATACTTGAAATCTCAGATGCCCGATAAGGCAAAATCTAAGCTTATAAAAGAAAATCATCATAGTTTGAAGTGCTTAAACTTTTGATATAATTTTGATAATAAGCTATGTTTTGTTACCTGGTATTAATTTAATATATTTCGATTGATTACGCAGATAAGCAAATCCATCAAAGAATTATGAATAAAAATGGATTTGATTTATCTGATAAAAAAAGTCTTGAATAATTAATTCAAAAAATCCTACACTATGTATAAGATTTTTACATCATTTCTAATCGCAACATTTGGAATATTAATAGTATCCGCTAAAGACGTGGATACTCATTCAGCTATGAAAGTTGCAAAAAATTTTTTTGCTGCTACTGCTGCAAGGTCTGGTGAAAATGTAGAATTACAATTAGTTTATACAGAGCGAACTGCAAGCCAGGTAGGGCGCAGTTCTGATGGTAGGCCGATCTATTATATTTTTTCAGTTAAAAATGGGAAAGGCTTTGTAATCGTAAGTGGGGAAGACTTGGCAGAACCTATACTGGGTTATTCTACAGAGGTAGAAATTGATCCGAATACCATAAACCCCGCTGCCCGAAAATGGCTGGAAAATTATCGTAAGGAAATTATTTACATCAAAGAGCATATTAATTCTACAAGTGAAGAAATAAAAAATAAATGGCAAACATATCTTCATCAAATTCCAATCAATAGTTCAAGAGGAGCAAGCGGAGTTAATCCTTTGTGCGCTGCAAAATGGAATCAGGCTCCTTATGAAAACCTACTTTGTCCTTACGATTATTACTATAACGAACGCACTGTTACCGGTTGTGTTGCTACTGCTATGGCCATTATCATGAAATATTGGAATTACCCCCAACAAGGCACTGGCTTTTACTCATACAACCATCCTAAATATGGTACGCTCAGCGCTAATTTCGGAAGTACTACATACAATTGGAATTCGATGCCAAATATATTGAATGCGCCAAATAATGAAGTTTCTACCTTAATGTATCATTGCGGAGTAGCAGTTGAAATGAACTACGGGCCTGGCTCTACCGGAGGAAGCGGAGCTTTTGTAGCCAGCGATGCCTCTCCTAAACAAGCATGTGCCGAATACGCTTACAAAACCTATTTCGGATATGATCCTGCCAGCGTAAGAGGGGTCTTGAGAAGCAACTACACTACTTCGCAATGGATTAGTTTGCTGAAAGCAGAGCTGGATGCCGGACGCCCTCTGCAGTATGCAGGAATTGGTGGTGGCGGCGGACATACCTGGGTATGCGATGGCTACGACAACAACAATTTCTTTCATATGAACTGGGGTTGGGGAGGTAACAGCGATGGTTATTTTAATTTGAATAATTTGAATCCACAGTCTCTGGGAGCGGGTGGAGGCACTGGAGGTTTTAATAGTAATCAGCACGCAGTAATAGGTATAAAACCCAAAAATAGTGGAGGCGGAGGCGGTGGCGGTGGGGGAGGAGGCACCATTAATCAAAGCGGAATAGTACTTTATGGCGCAACTACCGTTAATGCAAATCCATTTACCAGTGGCAATAACCTGATTGTAAATGCAGTTATTGCTAATACAGGCTCGCAGAATTTTACAGGCGACTTTGCCTGTGCTGTATTTAACAGCGAAGGTGTATTTGTAGATTTTGTAGAAGAAATTAATAACGCAACCGCTCAGGCAGGATATTATTATAATGTTACATTCGACAGACAGTCCTTCTCTCTTATTCCGGGCACATATTATATCGGATTATTCTATAAAAATGCTACCAATCAGTACTCGTTAATTAATCCGAACGGTTACAACAATCCAATAACTCTAAATGTAACAGGGCCTTACAGCCCTATTCAGATGTATGGAAATACCACCGTCAATCCTACTACCCCGACAGTGGGTAAGCCTTTTACCATAAAAACCCAAATATCTAATGTAGGTCCTGCTAATTTCTTCGGCTACATATCTGCAGAGATATTTGACATGGAGGGTAATTTCGTAACAACTATCGAGGAATTGTCCGGAGTTAACCTGCCTGCAGGTTATTACAACAATTTTCAGTTCTCATCCAACGGTGTTAATCTTCAGCCAGGCACTTACTATATCGCTTTCTTCAGTTCTACGAATGGACTGAATTGGAACCTTATTTATAACATCAATTTTCCAAACCCTGTAACCGCTGATTTTATTAGTGAAAACCTTCAGCCCGATCAGTATGAAACCAACAACACTGCTTCTAATGCATATAAATTTAGTATCAACTTCTCGGGCAATGCAGCTTCTGTGCAGACCACAGGCTCCAATATGCATATAGGAAATGATTATGACTATTATCAAATCAACTTGCCACAGGGTTATAGCTATAAAATCAACGCAAGGGTACATGATAGTTACGATAGCGGAAACGGTCAAAACTATACAAATGATGTTCAATTCAGCTACAAAATAAATAATGGCAACTGGAGCGACTCTTATGATGATATAATGCCCGGAACTATTGATGTGCCCAATGGAGGACAGATTATTTTTTGGGTGAGTAATTACTTTACCGGCACAGTAGGCACATATTTGCTCGATATAAATATTCAGCGCAGCACTTTTTCATCTGCCGAGTCTGAAAACCCTCAATCAGCGTTATTTAATATTTATCCGAATCCGGCAAGCAGAA
>JAVQWQ010000137.1:0-6197 GCA_033578915.1 Chitinophagales bacterium
ATCCTTTCGACCGTCCTTTACTTTTGGCATACAGGCAATGGCTACTCTACAGAGCTTCGGACAAAGTGTTGATAGGCCTCTCGCCCATCGGTTATTTTAAAAATTATCCAGTAATTCGGAATGTCAACGACCGCAGCAGGCCTTCATCCAATGAATTTCGTTTTTCTGCCTATACAGAATTCCTGCAGCCATTTTCCGATAATCTTTTTGCAGTATGCAGACTCTGGGGCGAGTACAGAATATTTGAACAATCGCCCAGGCAAGTGCTTCGAATGAGATTCAGGACAGGCCTGCGATACAACGCAAATCAGAATATATCTGTTCAACTCCTCAATGAAGTGTTCAGCAACATTGGAAATTTCAATGCTTTTCAATCGTTTGACCATAATCGTGTATATGTGCAGTTCACTTATGCTCCACATCAAATCTTTCGTATAGAAGCAGCCTATATTTTGGCATATCGTCTGCCTCGCAATGCCACTCAAGTTTACCCTGAAAGCAACATCGTTTTAAATACTGCCATTATACTCGGAAACTCAAGGCAAAAAAGACATCAGGATATTTGACATACACCTGTGGAAAGATTAAAAAATCTTCTTCCAAATAATTTTTCCTTTGCGCAGTGAAGAGAATATTTTCTGCATATCTCTCTCTGCCCTCCAACATTGTTTCAGTCATTATAGCAGATTTTTTTCTACAGGTCATCAATGCCGGGTTTACCTTATTGTTGAATTTCCTTATGCTGGAGCATGGCTTCAAGGATTATGAAATCGCAGGCATGGTGGGCAACCGTTACCTTACGGTTTTGTTGTGTTCCGTTCCTCTGGCGCTTTGGGCTAAAGGGAGGCGAATGAAGCCTTTTTTGTTGGCTGGGTCGGTGCTGTCGCCAATAGTAGCATTGCTCATAATATTTGGTATCCATACGCATAACTCCGGATTGATACGTCTTTTAATGTCTCTCTGGGGTATTTCATTTTCACTTTTACAGGTGCTGGCCATGCCATACATATTGCTTAACGGCAAAAGAAACAAGGAAACAAGCGCTATCGCACTCTTTTTTGCAGTGGCCAACATATCTATCATACTCACCGGCTCATTAAGCTTTGCACTTCCTCACATCACTTCCTTTTTCAATACGGAGCGGTTGCTTATATTATTTTGTTTGAGCGCGTTTGCGGGAATCTACTTTATCCAAAAGCTTCCCGATGAAGAAAATATCAGCAAAGCAGTGCCTGTAAATGGCATATACAATGGTTATGATTGGAATTTAATTTTTGAGGCAGCCATTCCTACTTTTCTCATTGCTTTTGGTGCAGGATTTACGATCCCGGTTATCAACCTTTTTTTCTATGATGTCCACGGAATGGATGCTGTAAATTTTTCGCTGATGAGCACGGCTACTTTTTTTCTGGTAACCTTATCAGGACTTCTTGTTCCAGAAGTAAAGATTAGGTTTGGCTATAGAACAGCCATAACAGGAGTACAATCTGTTGCTATAGTGCTGTTATTTGTGCTGGCTACTACAGAATGGTACACCCATGTTGCTGCGGGATTGTGGGTGGCTATCATTTCTTATACCTTGCGGCAACCTTTGATGAATATGGCAGCTCCCATTACCGGAGAATTGACTATGAAATACGTTGGGGAAAAGAACCGCGAGCTGGTCTCTGCCATCAATACTTCAATATGGAGCGGATGTTGGTTTGCCAGCGCAAAAATATTTGCTATTTTGCGCGAAGCTGGAGTTTCCTATTCCAATATCATTTTTATCACGGTAGGTTGCTATATCTTCGGCGTGTGGTGGTATCATAGGCTTATTAGAAAGGTTGAACAATTAACATAAACTCAATCCAATATAAACTTAGTGGATATTGCATATGAAAATACACACGTAACTGATGTGATGAATATACCCCACAAAATATCTACAATACTTACTATTGGAGGCCAGTTCTTCAACGTAGCATGGTTGGTAAGGTCATAAGTAGCATAGCAAATTCCGCCCAAAAGAGCTCCATTCAGTATGGCGGCACTCCATGATGCATGTTTCGTAGCCGGTAATACTACAAACCAAATCATGCCTAAAGTATAAATGATATAAAACACGCCAGCCGCAAACCAGTTAACCTCATCAGACAAAAGTACGTGCAGGCGCGAGCGATAAAATTGCTTAGCCACAAAACCCAGCCAGAGTAAATCCAAAGTAATAAACGCAAGCACAGTAAAAATGAAATGTATCAGATGCTTGAAAAACATAATCGTATCGTTTATTTGAAGGATAAAATTTCAAATAACTAAAAGGATAAAATTCATTAATAAAAGAATACCAAGCATCACAATTTTATTTTCTCGAAAATTCTTCTACCTGAATGAATGCTTAATCTGCACTCAAAAGAAATTTGTTGCTCTATACATTTCGCTTGCCTTCCATAACAACAACAAACTCACCGCGTGGCTCATTATGCCTGAAGTGTTTCAAAACATCTTCTATTGAACCTCTAACGGTTTGTTCAAATTTTTTTGTGAGTTCGCGGCTTACACTGATTTTCCGCTCCGGGCCTGCAAAGCTTAGCAACTGCTCAAGCAGTTTTAACATGCGATGAGGAGACTCATATAATATCACGGTCCTTTGTTCTTCAGCTAACCTTTTAATAGCACTCCCTCTCCCTTTTTTATGTGGCAGAAAACCTATAAAGACAAATTCATGGATAGGTAGTCCCGAAACCACAAGCGCAGGGACGAACGCAGTCGGCCCCGGAAGGCATTCTACGGTCAATCCGGCTTCTATACAATGCCGTACCAATAAAAAGCCCGGATCTGAGATAGAAGGAGTACCACTATCGCTTACCAGAGCTACTTGTTGTCCTCCTTCTAAAAGACGTATGATATTATCAACTGTTTTATGCTCATTAAAAGAGTGATGAGAGAGCAATTGTTTTTCAATACCATAATGGTGAAGTAACTTTCGTGTTTGACGGGTATCTTCGGCTACGATAATATCCACTTCTTTCAGTACCCTCAGTGCTCGAAGCGTGATGTCTTCAAGGTTGCCAATTGGCGTTGGTACCACGAACAGTTTGCCTCCATTCAATTTAATATATTTAGTTGGATTTTAAATTTTACCCTTCTGTATGCAGGACAAACGAATAGGCTTCAATAATTTCATTGGCCAGAAGTTTTTTACATGCCTGCTCCACAATATCTCTGGCTTCAGTATCGTTTTGGGCGGTGAGAGTCAGCACAATATGCTTTCCAACGCGAACGTCATCTACGCCATTGAAACCCAACTTATGTAAACCGTTTGCAACTGCCTTGCCCTGCGGGTCGAGCAGTTCTTTGTGTGGCATAATTTTAATTTCTGCGCGATATTTCATTTTTTATATAATTGAATAAGGATAACAACACATAAACAATAATGCTTGCAGCAACAGCAGCGAATTTAAGTGCAACAAACAAAACCAAAACAATAGCAACAAAAATTATCTGTGTTTTGTATGCAGCAATACTTTTCTGCCCGCTCATTTTGAATGAAAACATCGGAATTTCAGATATCATAAGTAAACTAAGCACAAGAATTGTACCGTACAAAAACCAGGGAGTAAAGATCAGGTCAACCAACCCGAACGAATTATTGAACACCATTAAAACCAAACCCACTACAAAGATAGTTGCTGCAGGAGTGGCCAATCCAATAAATCCCTGCGTTTGTCTGTTATCCAAATTAAACTTTGCCAGCCGCAAGGCTGCAAAAAGCGTAAAGCAGAAGCCGGGCAAAGCAGCCAGCAAAGTGATCCATTCGTCCCACCCTTTTTTTTCCCAATATTGGTAAAGTAAATGAAAAAGCAATGCACCAGGCAACGCGCCAAAACTCACCACATCGGCAAGTGAATCAAGCTCACGGCCCATAGGAGAAGATATCTTCAAAGCACGGGCCACAAGCCCATCCAGAAAATCTGCTGCTAAGGCCAATGCTACAAGATAAACAGACCATTCAAGGCGAAAAGTAAATACAAAATACATCGCTACACAGCCGCAAAGAAGATTTCCGAGCGTAAAAAAATTCGGAAGATTAAAAATGTCTTTTAAGCGCATGAGCCTATCAGGGTTGACTCGCTGAATTTCTCTGTCGGACGATGAATCCATATTGTATGCTAAGTTGAGGCGTAAAACCCAATACAGGATGGAAAGCGCTGCCGGCATCAAGCCGTACTCCTTTGAATAAAGCGCCTAATCCAAAAGAAAAACTAAAAGGAGTAGTCTGCATTCCCGCTCTGAGGTGAAGATATTTTACAGGCCGGTATTCCACCCCCCCTTTTATCTGCGGCTTATAATAAATGTCTTGTTGATACTCTGCCGCAATCAGCACTTTAGAGGATGGCTCATAGCCTACGCCCAACTTTACCACTGTGGGAAGGCGCTCATTAAACACTTTATCTATTTTGTAAGGCACAGGATTGTATATATGTGCGCCAATGGTAAGCACTTTCCATGGCTTGTATTGAAAGCCTGCTTCGAGTGTAAAAATGTTCTTCTCTCCATGTTCAGAAATAAAAAAACGCAGATAGTCGAACTGCAATCCCGCGCTGAATTTGTCACCAAACTTTCGGGCGTATGCCAGTCCTGCTTTTATTTCATTGTACAAATTGTTTCCGTAATAATTAACACTTAAACCAAACGCCCCGATTTTAGGCGAAAAAGGAACAGCAGCAGCCGCATTGAAATTGTTGATGGTTGCTGAAAGAAATTTTCTGTCGGCATAGATTCCAAACGCGACCTCTTGCATAAAAGCAAGGCCAGCCTGATTGGTGGTAGTGCTGAATACATCACTCAAGGTTACAGATGCATCGCCCATAGCAGCAGCTCTGGCCCCGGCCGTAAAATTATCGCCTCCGGCATAAACCGAT
The DNA here is from genome assembly GCA_033578915.1 of Chitinophagales bacterium. Taxonomy (GTDB): domain Bacteria; phylum Bacteroidota; class Bacteroidia; order Chitinophagales; family LD1; genus UBA7692. The sequence goes on from JAVQWQ010000137.1 coordinate 4,905, forward strand.
TGTATGGACAATAAACACACAACTACTAAGAAAAAATTTCTCATTTCCTGTCGCAATAAAAAAAACTTTGTGTAAACAGAATAATAATTCTTACAAATTTCAGCATAACCAATCAGCCTTATGTAACGGCTAATTATAACGCGTCTTTAGTTATGCTGAATTTTTCCTGTATGCTTATGCTACATTCATACGTATCTTTTTTACTGCATATTTGCAGCAACCAACCATTATCAGGCAGCCATCAGTGCTGCGTCAGAAGAGCATGAAAATAATTGACCGATATATTTTCAGGAAATACATAGGAACCTTCTTTTTCATCATTGGCCTGCTGATAGGCATTACTATCGTAATTGATATCAGCGAAAAGGTGGACAGCCTCGTAGAGAGTGAAGCCGGTATTTGGCTGATTATTAAAGGATATTATCTGAATTTTATTCCGTATATCACTGCCCTGCTGGCTCCTTTTTTTGCTTTGGTAGCTGTAATTTTCTTCACTTCGCAGATGGCCGAAAGGTCAGAAATCATCGCTATTCTCAACAGTGGAACCAGCTTTTACAGGTTGTTGCTGCCATATATGGCAGGCGCTACCGTCTTAAGTGTTTCGCTATGGTATGCCAACAACTATCTTGTTCCGCAAGCCAACAAAAAAAGACTTGCTTTTGAACGCAACTACTTATACAAACGAAACTTTTCTGTTCATTACAATTTTCATCGAACCATTGCTCCGGGAACATTTATCTACGTAGAAAACTACAACCCCGATGATGCCACAGGTTATAAATTTTCCCTCGACCGATTTGTTAACGACTCGCTGGTGTATAGACTGAGGGCAGAAAAAATTGAATGGCTCAAGGACAAAAAATGCTGGCGGCTGCACAACGCCTATGCGCGTAAAAAGCTTGCCGATGGCAACGAATGGATTCAATCATACCTCTATACCGACACGGCCTTCATATTTGCACCTGAAGACTTCAAATTTTCAGACAACCTGAAAGAAGAAATGACCACCCCGCAACTGATTGAATATATTCGATTTCTGCGTGCTCAGGGCAGTACCGGCGATGAGTTTTTTGAGGTCGAACGTTATCGCAGAACATCATCCGCATTCAGCATTTATATCTTGACAGTTATAGGAGCGAGTGTGGCTTGCAGAAAAACCAGAGGCGGCATGGGATGGCATTTAGTACTTGGAATTGGACTCAGCGCTCTTTACGAAGTCATCATGAAATTTACAATAACATTTTCCACCAACTCTACGCTCCCTCCCCTGTTAGGCGTTTGGATTCCCAACTT
>JAVQWQ010000138.1:0-5817 GCA_033578915.1 Chitinophagales bacterium
TCCATATCTTTTAATTGCAGGGCAGAGTAATGAACGCGGCCATCGTACACAAATTCACGATATACTTCATCAACTATTAAGAAAATATTATGGCGAAGGCATATTTCTCTTAGCGCTTCCAGTTCATCTTTACTGTACAAATAGCCGGTAGGATTATTAGGATTGCAAATCAGAATGGCCTTTGTAGATGGAGAAATATTTTTTTCAAATTCACTGATGTCGGGCAAAGCAAATCCCTTGTCTATATGTGTTATCAAAGGCTTCACGCGTATTCCTCCCATATGTGCAAAACCAATGTAGTTTGCGTACATCGGCTCCGGTATGATAACTTCATCTCCATGGTCCATCACAGCAAGGAGCGTAAATAATAATGCCTCACTCCCACCAGCGGTTATCATAAAGTTTTCGGGACTAAGCGGCAATGCTAATGATTGATAATAGGCAGCAAATTTCTCTCTGTAAAAAGCAAAACCGTTACTCGGAGAATAAGAAAGTACATTTTGTTTTAGATTCTTAAGTTGATCCCAAAAAACGGGAGGTGTTTCAATATCCGGTTGCCCAATGTTGAGATGAAAGATATTTACACCGCGTTTTTTGGCTGCATCTGCATAAGGAACCAGCCTTCGAATTGGCGAAGCAGGCATTTGTTTTGATCGTTGTGAAAGCTCAGGCATAAAACAAAAATTCAGCAAATATTTATTAATATGAAAATCATTATTACATCAATGAAATCTCAATCCAAAAGTTTCCTTCACTATTAATTTTTGAATCATTTTATAGAAGCCAAATGAGCCTTGAGTTTATTAAGAACTTCAATTTCCATGGGGTCAAAATTCTGTTGCTTTGCAAGATAATAAGAAATCCAATCGGTAAGGTGTACATGAAAGAAATATTGTTCAAAGTGATTTTTGCCTTTAGCAAAAACCTCAATTATCTCTGCCCCTGTAGCATGAATGACTTCTTTAGTAAAAGCGATGCGATGTTTATTTCGCTCATTTTCCAACGAACTTCTGAAAATGAGAATAGATATATTTTCTTTACTGCCTCTCCATGCTACCAGTTCATTATGGTTCATCTCCGGAAACACATTTGCCCAGCAAAGCGATTTTGAATTTTCATTGAATTGTTGTTTAGCGCGTATCACCAAACTATGAAACCATTGGTCTGCGAATATTGCAAAAAACCTATTATGAAGCTTTAGGGCAATCTGTTGAGCTAAAACTTTTATTTCATCCTGCTCTCTTTCAAGCATATCGGCAGTATCGGAAGCTTTGTTATCAAAAGAGTCAGAAATAAGATGATGTGCATGAAGCGTATGCAACTGAAACATAACAGAGTAACCGAAACCGCAACGAGGCGGCATACCAGAAGGAATAAATAATACCTGCCAACCAACATCTCGAGCGAAAGAGGCTAGACTGCCACCACTGGTGATGCAAATTGCCTTTAATCCTTTCTGATATGTTTGCTGTGCTACCGATAGGGTCTCTTCTGTATTTCCGGAGTAGGAAGACAATAGAATAAGGGTATCAGAGCTTGCAAAATTTGGAAGGGTATAACTGTTATTGACAACCACAGGCACCTTAAGTTCATCTGCACATAATTCGATGATGGCATGACCACCAATTCCTGAACCTCCTAGTCCACTAACAATCACATTCTTTGGAAGATTTACAACAGGATAAATTTGATATTCACTGAGAAGCTGTGTAGCGTGTCGAAGCTGTTGCGGAAATCGCTCTATCAATTCAATCATAGATGCTTACCGGGACTGGCAAATACTTTTAGCCTAAAAGACAGGGCAATATTTTGAATACTGAATAGGCCCCGTTTTTTCTTTTCTGAAAATGTAAACAGCGCCAACTTCGGCAGCACCCTGTGCACGAGTAGCTGTACGCAGGCCGCTGTAATTAAAATCGTAACTAATACCTAACCTAACATTGTAAAACTCTACTCCGAATCCTACAATTACTGCATCAGGGTTGCCGGGACTGAAACGATTAGAAACCGAACCAAAAAAACCCAGTTCATCTGTGTGTTCATAATTGAAACCTAAGCCGGCCTGATAAGCCTGAGCAATATTTTGAATCATAAACAAAAACATTGGAGAAAAACTAAAATTCATATCTCTGCTGGTAAATATTTCCATTCCGGCGTGTACTACATGCCTTATTTGCAAACGGTTACGCGGATCATTCAAAAAAGATTCACGCGGTCGTGAGACATTATTGGCTGCGTAACCAAGATAATATCTGAATTGATTTTTGGGGTGCGAAGCCCAGAGTACCCCTACATTTACAGTTGGATAGATAATAGATGTGTTGTCAATCGGACTCTCCTGATTAGAGAGATTTTCGTTCCAAAAACCTATGGACTGATCAAATTGACTTTCAAAAAGTAGATTATTCAGGTTTATCGCTTTGTTGGTAACACCGGCTTGCAAACCGAGAGAAAATCTGCTGCGGCCAAATCTGTCCACTGCCTGATGATAAGCAATAGAGGCCAGAGCAGTAGTTGTGGTCAATACGCCATTGCCGGCACGGTCGTGGTAAACGTTTATTCCAAATCCAAATCCATTATTTCCCAAACGATCTCTAAGAATGGGCATATCAAAAGATCCCTGAATAGTTTGATAAGGTGCACGAAGGTTTTGTGTAGGTATAAGAAACCACTGGTTGCGATAATTTGCCGCTGCTCTAAAAACGCCATTTACATTGGCTGTTAAAGCAGGATTAAGAAAAACAGGCGCAGCATAGTATTGAGAAAAATGAATGTCCTGCCCGGATACAAAAAAATTTAAGCAAAGAAAAAGTGCAAAAAACAGATTTAAGCTTTTCATCACCTAATATTTGAAAACACCTGATTACGCATTAACAGATCATAAGCCAAAATAATAACTTTTCAATGATTTTTATAAAATGGCATTAAAAATGTGTCCAAAATAGTATGTCGATAGGTCCAAAAATTTTGTTGTTTGGCTCCAAATCCTTTGTAAAAACGGGCAATACTTTCAATAGAGGAACCTTCAAAGTCAAGAATAGTATTAGTTTCAGCATACCGTCTTATCAAGCTATCTATAATAAAAAACATCCCGCCGGTTTCTCTGGCTTCGCGCAAGGTTACAGGAGCGAGGTTTATAATTCTGTTTTGATGCTTAATATAAAACAACAAGGCCACAGGAGGATTCTGCGGAATAGTATAAACGGCCACAATTTCTCCTTTAGTCCTTTTTATGCATTCTTCAATGAGCCGTTCGAGCTTGCGAGTGTGCTCTGAATTATAACCTCTTATATTCTGTCCGTTATACTTTTCATAGAAATAAGAGAATTTTTTTACATCGCTATAATGCTCTAGGTAGATGTGATGCAATTTACATTTGGCTAGATTTCGCAGTGTGTTTTTTGAATAGTTTTCAGCTATTTTCTCATAGGGTTGGTTTAAAGGTAAAATGTAATTATATCTGAGTTTAAGAAATTTAGAGCTTTCTGCAACACTGTTGTAGTGCAGATTTAAATCACAGAAAAGAAACTTCCTTTGTAAAAACTTAATACAAGTGCTTTCGAAAGAAGGATGATTGCTATCTGTAAAAAGACCGAGCTGCTGGCAAAAAAAAGGGGTATAAACAATCTGAATTCCCAATTTCTTTTTCCAAACGATAGGAAATACAGCCTCGTAATCACGCAAAACCAAAGCCGACCAATTATCGGCGACACAATCGAGATACCAGGTTAAGGCATATGGCAGGTCGCTGTTTCGCTCAACACACTCATTCCACTTCTGATCATTGATATATTTTCGTTTCAAAAAATTATATTGATTCTTAGACATTATCTAAAATTTCGAACAAACTCTTATTAATAACCTCTAAATGAATTAACGATTAAGTTTCGTTATAAAAAATATACCACTTAAAGCAGCGATCAGCGATGATAATAAAATGGCAAGTTTGGCAGTATTAACAAGCGTTACATCTTTAAAGGCCAGCACTGTTATAAATATTGACATGGTAAATCCAATCCCGCCAATTAGGCTTACAGAAAAAATTTGCTTAAAATTCATGTTTTCATCTAACGATGAAATTCCTGACTTTACAGCAAGCCATACAAATGAAGTAATACCAAGAGGCTTGCCAATAATCAACCCCAGCATAATCCCTAAAGACAATGGAGAAATAAGATTAGATATTAGTTCGAAATCTAAATGTATCAATGTGTTTGACAACGCAAATAGTGGTAAGATAAAGAAATTCACCGGAACATTAATCTCATGCTCTACTTTAACCAATGTAGATTCAACTTCGTTATGTTTATCATACGGAATAGTCATGGCGTGTATGACACCGGCAACGGTAGCATGTATTCCCGATTTGTAAATGGTGTACCATAAAAGTAAACCTGGCACCACATACCATACAAAACGCTTTACTCCTGAATAGTTCATCAGAGACAAAAGCAAAGTTAGTCCACCGGTAGCAAGCAAATAATTTAACTGCAGCTTCTCTGAATAAAACAAAGCAATTACAATAATTGCTCCAAGGTCATCAACTACTGCCAGTGAGGTGAGCATAAGCTTTAATGCAAAAGGAATTTTATTGCCAGCAAGCAATAATACCGCGAGAGCAAAAGCAATATCAGTGGCCATAGGTATGCCCCAGCCTCTTAAGGTTTCAGGGAAATTATAATTCAATGAATAATAAATGAAAGCCGGTACAATCATGCCGCCGAGCGCTGCTGCTACCGGAAGAGAAGCCTTTTTAAACGATGACAACTCCCCTCCTATTAATTCCCGTTTGATTTCAAGGCCTACCATAAAGAAAAAAATGGCCATCAGGCCATCGTTAATCCAACCATGTGTGGTCATGAACAAAGAAAAATTACCAAATTGAATTCCTGCGTTTGTTTCCCAAATTTTTTCGATTGTGTGGTAAGCGGGAGTGTTGGCAAGAATTAAAGACAAAGCAGTACACCCTATGATCAGAAATCCTGCACTTTGCTGATGCCTTATAAATTCCTGAAAAGTTCTGCTAAGCTGAGCTCGGATAACTTTTAAAACCATAATTACACGCGAACTAAATCATTTTTTACTTAAACTAGTTATTCGTTTATTAGCAATCATCCTGTTTAGATAAAATTTGAACAAATAGTTAAAATAAACTCATCAACAAAGCCTTTATAAAAGGCACAAATCGTATTATTGATGCTATGAGAGAATTACACTACAAAAAGATGGGTTCCGGCAGCCCACTTATTGTGTTGCATGGCCTTCTTGGCTCGCTGGATAATTGGCTAAGTATCGGCAAAATACTCGCTGAGTATTTTGAAGTGTATTTAATGGATCAACGTAACCATGGAAAATCCTTTCATAGCAATGAATTCTCATATGAAATTTTGTGCAGCGATCTTTATAATTTTTTTGAACAACATGAAATTGCCAAAGCAAATATACTCGGTCATTCCATGGGTGGGAAAGTCGCCATGCTTTTTGCGTTAAATTATCCAGATAAAACAAATCATCTGATAGTTTCCGATATTGCCCCTGTTGATTACGCAGATAAGCACACGCATATTCTCAAAGCCTTAACCGCTATAGATCTATCTGTATATGGTACGCGGCAAGAGATAGAAGAAGCGCTTCGTTCAGGCCTTCCCGGCGAAGATGAACGAGTTATTCAATTTTTGATGAAAGGTTTATACAGAAACGAACTCAATCAATTTGCATGGCGCTATAATGTAAATGCTATCATAGATGCTTATGACGATATTTCAAGGTTTGAAAAACCTAAAGGCAAAATTTTTTGGGGAAAAACGCTTTTTATCA
>JAVQWQ010000138.1:5827-6089 GCA_033578915.1 Chitinophagales bacterium
AAGGAGAAAATTCAGACTATATCACACCATCGAATGAAATAGCAATCAAGGAGTTATTTCCAAATTATATCCTAAAGACAATAAAAAATGCAGGCCACTGGGTTCATGCCGATAAGCCATTTGAGTTTACACAAACAGTTGTTGAGTTTATAAATTCTTAGTATAAAATCGAATAAGTTCATTTACTTGATTCGCTTAATTTTTATTGTCATTGAAACGGTATCATTTAACAGCCTTACATAATTTCTGCCGGACTTATATG
>JAVQWQ010000139.1:0-5992 GCA_033578915.1 Chitinophagales bacterium
CTGACAAAGCAAAAGAAGCGGAAGTAACTTCATTTAAAATCAATTCATCCACTTTTAAATTCTCTAATCTGTCAAGTTGTGTAACATCGGGGGCATACACTTTCCAGTTGATGAAGTCCGAAGCAATTAAAGTAAAGTTGTAGCCCTCGCCTGAATGAAACTGCCCCAACAGATAGCCCGCTAATTGCTCCTTTGCGTGTTTTTCGGAAACTTTCAGGTCATTCTCAAATTCAATAATTATTTTGTTGTACAGCGTGTCGGCACTGCCTGTATGAAATTTGTCCTTGCGAGGAATATTCACCACTGTGTGCTCTGCACCTGCTGTAATTGCGTCAATTATTTTTACAATTTCTTTTTCCCCGGCGTAAAGGCGGTTTAGCAGGTCTTTGAATGCTTCCTTTTTCGTAAGCTCCTTATTTGCAGATTTTACTTTATGCAAATATTCACTAATATGTTTTGTCCTTTGGTCGGCCATTCATTTACTCCTAAAATTTATCATAAATAAAGGTCTTCTATTTTGTAAGATCCCTCGAAAATAGTACTTTCTAGAGTAGAGAAAAAGTAAATTAATCATCATTTTTAAACAACGAAAAAGTAAAGTGTAGCAAGTTTTGCGCCACAACGATTGCAAGGCATCAAAGATGTATCTTACCGGGTGAGGGATGCGGAGGGCGCGAACGGAGTGAGCGGCCGCGCCCGCGCCGCGCTTCGATAGGCTCAGCGACCGGGTGGCGCGGGCGCGGCGGAAGCGGAAGCGTACCCCGTAGCAGCCCGGCCCCTGCGAACACGAAGCCTTCAACTCAGGCTTCGTGTTCGCAGGGGACACCCCCCTAACAATTAAAATTTTCTTCAAAACAAATGATTCGAAATATAATACTAAGCCAGTTCGAGTGTTACCCTTCTGGTATCTAAGTCGGCCGCAGTTACGCGAACCCTCAGGCGGTCGCCCATCTGAAAACGCTTTCCACTGCGGGTGCCTCTAAGCGTCAGTTTTCTTTCGTCATACACAAAGTCTTCTTCGCCCAGATTTTCTACAGGCACCATGCCTTCGCACAGCAGTTCTGTCATTTCTACGAATATACCGCGGACAATGACTCCGGTAACAATGCCATCGTATTCGTTTCCGATTTTGCCTGCGAGGTATTCAACCTGCTTGTAGCGGATTGCTTCGCGCTCTGCATCCATGGCTTTTCTTTCCATCAGTGAACTAAGCTTGCATCTTTCCTCTAGCTCTTCTCTGTCCACCTTGACATGTCCATGCTGCAGCATCTCATATATCAGTCGGTGCACCATCAAATCGGGATATCTGCGAATAGGAGAGGTGAAGTGCGTATAGTGTGTCATTGCCAATCCATAGTGGCCAATATTGTTAGTGGTGTAGTGCGCTTTGGCCATGCTGCGAATGGCCATCTGTTCCAGCACATGCTCTTCAGGCCTCCCCTTGACCTTTTTCATTAATGCATTGATGGTAGAAGCCACCTGTGCAGGGTCGTTGGCATCGAAGCGGATGTTGTAACCGTAGCGGGCTGCTATCGCTGCAAATTGTTCCAGCTTGAAAGGGTCGGGCTTATCGTGTACGCGATAGACAAATGCGCCTTTCTTTTTTCCGGCAGTAAGACGGCTGCCGTAACGCGCGATAGTTTCGTTGGCCAGCAGCATCAGGTCTTCGATGAGCAGATGTGCGTCTTTGCGATGTTTGATGTACAATTCGAGAGGTGTGCCGCTATCATCGAGCCTGAAACGCACTTCTTCTTTTTCGAATGCAATTGCGCCTGCCTTCATCCGTTTGTGCCTGATATGCTTGGTGATGGAGTGGATTATATTTAATTCCTCTGCAAATTCCCCTTTACCAATTTCCAGTATTTCCTGTACCTGCTCGTAGGTGAACCGGCGTTTTGAGCAAATTACTGTTTTGGCAATGGTTACATCTTTTATTTCTTTCTTTTTATCGAAAATAAATATGACAGAAAAGGCGAGTTTATCTTCGTTTGGCCTGAGCGAGCAAACAATATTTGACAAGTGTTCGGGCAGCATAGGGCACACACGGTCGGGCAAGTACACAGAAGTGCCGCGAAGCATAGCTTCTTTGTCTATAGCGCTGTTTTCTTTTACATAATGGGAAACATCAGCTATGTGCACGCCAATTTCAATATTTCCGTCTTCTACTTTTCTGAAAGATATGGCATCATCAAAGTCTTTGGCATCAACAGGGTCGATGGTAAAGGTCAAAATATCGCGGTAATCCAGCCTGCCTTTGCATTCTTTTTCAGTTACGGTTTGAGGTATGGCAACGGCTTCTTTTATCACTGCATCCGGAAAAGTGGTGTGAAAGCCATTCTGCACCAAAATCATTTTCATCTCTTTATCGGCCGGCGAGAGGCTGCCAAGTTGTTCCAGCACCTCGCCGGTTGGATGCTCTCCATGCTTACCCCAGTCTGTAACCCGCGCAATTACTTTAGAATGATTTCTGAATTGCAAGGCCTGCTCCAGAGGGATATTGATAGAGAAACGAATGTTCTTTCCTTCGGGTGCTACATATGCTTTTTTATTGTTAATGAAGAGTTTTCCGATAAAGCTTTCCTGGCCTCTTTTGATGATTTCCAGTATTCGTCCTTCCGGCCGCTTTTTGTCTTTGCTGATGATTTGAACCAATACCTCATCACCGTGCAGCACGCCGCGCACATGTCGCGGTGGCACATAAATATCGCGCTCCAAATCTTCGCATACGATGTAGGCTGCTCCGCCGGGTGTGAGGTCAACAGTGCCACGATAAATATTTTTTCTGGGAGTGTCTTTTTGGGAGTTGGAAGAATTATAAATGATGCGCCCTTTCTTGTCAATGGTTATGATGCTGTTTTCTATGAGTACTTCCAGCGCCTCAGCTACTTCATCTTCATGCATGTCGTCGGCTAATAAAGCAACCAGGTTATGATAGGTTGCTTTTTCTCCCAATGCCTGAATAATATTCAGCAGTATGACTTCAGTTTTTTCGCCTTTGGCTTTGTTTTTCTTTTTGTGCTTTTTCTTCACAACGATGAGCTAAACATGCAACTATAATACGCGCTATTATACAAACATTCCTAAAAAGAAATAAACATGTGCTATGGCGTATCGTCTGTGTTACCGATAAATGATTCAACAAATTGAATGATATCTTCTTTTTGCTCGGGCGAAAACCAGTTTACAGAGCTGTCTTTTTTAAACCAGGTAATTTGTCTCTTGGCATAGTTGCGCGTGTTTTTTTCAATCAAAGGGGCTACCTCATCTAAAGATAGTGTCCCTTCGAGGTACTGAAAAACCTCTTTATATCCAACGGTGTTCAATGGCTGAAGATTGCGATATTTGTACAAGTGAGCAGCTTCTTCTATTAGCCCGTTTTTCATCATGTGAAGCGTTCTTTCGTGGATGCGCTCATAGAGCAGGTTTCGAGGCAGCATCAATCCTATTTTTATTATTCGAAAAGGCCTTATTGCCTTCATACCTGTGTGCATGGAAGAAAATTTTTTTCCGCTTACGTAGATAACCTCCAAAGCGCGTTTCAGCCTTGCCGGGTTTTTCTTGTCTGTTTTCTGGTAAAACTCCGGGTCTAGCCTTTCCGTCTCGCGTTGTAACCATTCCAGGCTTTGTTTATTGAGAAAATTTCTTATCTCAAACAGTTTCGCTTTAGAAAACTCCTCAAGGTTGTCAAAACCATTGCATACTGCATGAATAAATAAGCCGGAGCCGCCTACCAACAAGGCTAAAGGCTTAGCTGAAAAATAATTTTCCAATCGTTCAACGGCCTCTTTTTCGTACTGCCCGGCGCTGTAAGAGTCGTGTATGGAAAGATGGTTGATAAAATGATGGGGCACACGCTGTAACTGCTCGGGCGAAGGCTTGGCAGTGCCGATATTCATTTCTTTGTAAAACTGTCGCGAGTCGGCAGAAAATATCTCTGCATTCCAATGTAGCGCCAATTCAATAGCCAGTTGTGTTTTACCTACAGCTGTAGGCCCGCAAATCACCACTAATGTCGGTTTCAAAGGAAGCTGTTTAATATTTTTCTTTCCTGGTCAGAAAAATCTCTCAGAGAGAGTTTGGCTTTATACAATTCTTTAAATGATTCCTCTTTCAGGAAATGACGCAGCGTTTGCGAAGCCGGGTTGGCAAGCCGGTGATTGGGATGAAGTACGGCCTGTATTAAATGCTCAACCAGCGCGTTATTATAATAATTTATTTGCTCCAACGCCTCCATGGCCTTAAGCCGGGTACGAAACTCATAACTTTCTGAGGCGTAATTTACAAGCATATCTGCGTAAGGCAGGCGCTCTTTTTTTGCAAGCAATTCCAGCCTGGTTATGGCTACGTTATTGTTGATGCCCGAAATATCTTCGGTGCGCTTCAGATATTCTTTACAGTTGTCCGGAAACAAGGCACATAATTTACGCAAGGCTAACTCTATGTTCACATAGCTGGAGTCGTGCAAAAGCCTTTCATAATCAGGCAACATGTTGGTAGTTATGCTATCTGTATTCTGCAATGCCGACCTTCGCACCAGGACTTCCGGATGCGACAACGCTTTTTTAAACACGTTCAAAGACTTTTCGTTGTGCCGTGTGCGAAGCTGGTACAATATCTCTTGAAGTATCGGGTAATAATCGTTTTGTTGAAACAGTTCGGCAAGAAAGGTTTCTTTCTGCTCAATATTGTATGCACGCAAAGCATACACAGCATCGTACCTATCTATAAAATGTTTGGCTTGGCGCGCTTGTTGTAAGAGATGGTGCAACGGCTTCGTAAAGTTTACTTTCTTTAGCAGGTGGTCTCCCTCATCGAAAAGTATATATGCAATCTTGGATTCTTCCGGTATCGCGAATACAAACGTATCAGCTTTCGATATCCATTTTTTTTGCGAGATTTTTTTTCCATTATCAAGATACACATCTACACAAGCCGGCAGTTTGAAGTATCTGCCCGACTCGTTAGGATGCTGCGTTTGTCGCACAGTAACCATCAACAGATTCTTCTTAGAAGTATCCGCACTTATTTCCAGTTGTGGAAAACCGGCGTGCCATATCCACTGGTCAAAAAACCAATCGAGGTTCATGCCGCAACACTCCATAAAGCTGCGCCAGAAATCGTGAGTGTCCACATTACCAAACTGATGCTTTTTCAGGAAGTGGCGAATGGCTCTTCGGAAAATGGAGTCTCCGGTGAGATGGCGCAGCATATCAATCACAGCGCTGCCTTTAGGGTAATGCCGCGCGCTGCCGGCTGCTGAGTGGGCAACCGGATAGCGGTCGCGCTCATCGGCAGCTATCGCTTGCTCGTATTCGCTTCGCCGGTTCCATTCATAGTAATCTTGTCCGGCCACTTTTTTCATAAACAGTTTAGCATAGTAGGTGGCAAAGCTTTCGTGCAACCAGTGGTGCGTGGCGCTCCATTCGGTTACAAGGTTGCCAAACCATTGATGCGCAAGTTCGTGTGCGTTGGTAGCCACATAGCTGCGCTCCAGCGCCTGTCGTGCATCCTGAAAGTAGAAATCCGTGTAGATGGTGGCCGTGGTATTTTCCATGGCTCCATACAAAAAATCCTGAACCGGTACGTTGGCATACGTTTCCCACGGATAGTCCACTCCCAACTCATCAGGAAACCACTCCATCATTTCTTTGCTGAATCTGTATGTTGTTTCAAATTTTTCTGGCTGGTCTGCATAATAATACTGCCGGCTAACCACACCGTTTTTTGCGCGGATATCTTTCCATCCGTATTTATCAATTGCGAGCATCACCAAATAAGGCGCGTGTGGTTTACTCATGGCATAGTGCCAGATGTATTCACCGCACCGGTTTTTCTTTTTAGATACAAGTTTTCCGTTCGATACAACTGTGTAATTGGTATCAAAGGTGATGATCGTTTCTGTGACCAGTCGGTCGTTCACATCGTCGTAGCACGGAAACCAGTGCCTGTTATCTATGCCTTGGCCTTGTGTCCATATTTGTTTGCGCGACAA
>JAVQWQ010000140.1:0-5731 GCA_033578915.1 Chitinophagales bacterium
ACAGAAAACAACAAAACCATCACAACAGTACCAGATGAAGTAAAAGAGGTAGGATTAACTTTAAATATTTTGAAGATAAATCCTGAAAGTAAAACATTTACCATTTCGGTACGTGAAAAAGAAAAGCCTTTGGATTTCATTATTATGAAGGCAATTGTGTTTCCTTACATCAATTTAGTGTGGCTTGGAGGTATTTTAACTTTTACCGGCACATTACTTAGCGCTTACAAACGGTACAAGGACTTGCGTTGATTTTTTACTCTCTTATACTACAATTTAAACAAAGGTCACGATTATGAAGCAAAATGACCATTTCATGACAAGGAAATCGAAATTATTCTTTAATAATTTTCAGAACAAATAAATTTTTGTCTGAAATGACTTTCGCCATATAGATACCAGATGGCCAATCATTACCAATATTATAATGGCCGGAGTCAAGTTCCTCATCTAATATAGTTTTTCCCGAAAGATCATTTACTACCAACTTTATGCTATGGGTTGTTTCCAATAAAGCAAAATTAGAAAAGGGGTTAGGCGCTATTTTTAAATTAAGATTATTAATTAAATCATCGCCTGTAGATAGCGGGCAGTTTAGCGTTACATTAAGCTTTGTTACCATTCCCTCTTTCAACAACACTCCAGATACTATTTTGGTCTGGCAGCGCCCTACTGGATCATAAAAGCGGACATCATATTTTCCGTTATTAGCAGTCCCTGTTTTATATTCACCGAAGTAGTTGGTTTGCTTTACTGCTTTATCTCCCAATATATTCACTTCTATACCTGCAAGGTTGTTGCCATTGTGAGATGCCACTTGGCCTTCGAGGTAACATGCTCGCTTATAAAGAGGTTTTAGCACAAATAAGCCTTCTTCCATATCGCTAGCAATAATATTTCCTGAAGGCAAAAAAGGGTAAACGCCCCAGCACCCCTGAAAACCATCGCCATCAGGAAAGGGAGATGTATCGTAATGAGCAATTTCTACTAAATTATCGCTGCGATGGGCATCTACAATTGTTACTCCGGCCCTGTAATAGCTAACATGCAAAAAACTATCATCCGTTACATACACATTATGAGGAATAAGATCATCAAAATAGGAATGCCGGTATTCATCTAGTAGTGTGATATTGTTTAGGTCGCTAACATCGTAAGCGGCTACCGTTGCAAATGGTTTTTCATCGGTTGTGTAAAGGGTCTTTCCATCTGCAGAGAGCCAACAGTTGTGTGTAAAATAAAATGGCGTTTGAAACCTGGCCATAACTGTTGGAGCGTTTTTATTTTTTACATCTACAACCGTTACATTGCCATCCAAAATTTCTGCAGTCCACAATGTATCATTTCTAACAAAACAGTCGTGTACATAAAAATCATTGTAATTACCCAGATATTTTGGATTAAAAGGATCGGGCTTTAAGTCAAAAATCATCGTCCCGCCGGTAACCTGGCTGCCGTTTAAATACAGGAAACCATTTTCATCTATAAAACAAGTGTGAGAGCGGCCGGCTTTGTAAAGCGTACTATCTTTCCAAAAAACATAATTAACAGAAACGGGAAGATTCTTTAAATCAACAATCATCAAGCCTTTTTTTCCGGTTTCATTGGTCATGTAAGCAAAATGTTTCCATGTTTTAGGTTCCTGCCAAAGACTGGTGTCGCCCGGAATAAAGAAGAGTTCAACCGGATTTGCAGGGTTGGTTATATCTACGATAGACAAACCATATTGAACTCCCACCAGCGCATATTCTTTATTATTGATTGAATCGTAATAACCCCAGAGATTAGACAATGCTCCTTGATAAGGCAAGTAACTCATTAATTGATAATTTTTCTGGGCCGGCGCTAATAAAATATTAAGTGATAAAATAAAATAAATAGACCACCTTAACTCAGGAAACATTGGAATAGAATATGAATTTATTCTTCGATGATTGTATCGTTGTCTGAAGGCAAGTACACTCTACCTATTGGTATTCCGCAATTTATTCTAAGTTTTTTGTACATCAGGTTTTCATCTATTAAACCTACAACATCTTCTACCTTTTTACCGTACTGATTAAAAAAACGCATGGTAGGTAGTTGAAATACTTTTTGTTCATTGTTGATTTCCAGCCCCTCGAAACTTTCTAAATCAACATATTTAATGAGGTAATGGCTGTTTGTAAAATGAACAATTTGAGGCTGAGACAGTACTTCATTTTTCAATACTTTGCATGGCGCGCACCAGCTCGCGCCAAAGAGCAAAATATATGGCTGTTTTAATCTTTGTGCTTCTTTCTTCAGCGCATTATAAGTTCCCTCAAAATAACGGAGGCTACCTGAGTCTGCATTTTGAGAAAAGCAAAAATTTGCTGAGATGATTAATACTATTATTAAAATACGCATGTTACAAATATACATAACGATAGATGAAATAGATTTCATCTCGTTTAATCGGTTCTTCTTTCGTTTGATATAATAGTTGCCATTGTCGCTGAAATTCAGGGAATTGTATGGGCATATTCAGCAGTAATAAAATACTGTCGGGCTTTGAAAATTTCTCTTTAACGATATAAGGCGCATAATCTGCATTATATTTCAGATAATTATTGAAAAATACTGTATCAAGATAAACGAATGTTCCAAAGCGCTGCTGATCTGCATACCATATTTTTTTTCTGTTGGGCAAATATGCAGCCACAGCCGATGCAGCGTAAGAACGATGGCCGACAATAGTATATTTATCCAAACCATTGTCTATGATAAAACGCGCTGCGTTGCCTGAATCGGAAAAGTTGCGTTCTAACTCATCTTGGATAACTGCCAGTCCTTTAAAAAACTGCAAAATCATCACTGCAGAAAAAATTATCCTTCCAACGTTTGGTGCCCAATCAATTTTTTCGGCCCACTTTTGATTTTTTTCAAAAGAAGAAAGTATAAACGCTCCGGTGAGAAATATGAGCAGAAAGCCGTGATGCCGCAAAGTTCCTTGAAACTGAAAAACAATAAGGTATAAAAATCCTGCTGTGGCAACAATCAAAAAAACAAATGATTTCAATCGGGGAACAAAACAAAACTCAATGAGTACAAATTAAAAACAGCAAAACCGCCACTTTCTTTGTCAACCAACATGGCATTACCAAAAGTCTCTATAAAAGCTGCTACTTTATCTTCTGCTTCTCTTGAATAACTACTTTTTAATCCAGCACTGAGAAGAAGTATTATCATAGCAAGCCCTCCCGCCGCCATAACACCCAGCGCTGCGAAATTTTTCCATTTGAAATTTTTGAGTTCTATCATATCCCACAAGAAAAGTAACCCTAAGCCGGCTCCTACGCAAAAGGCTAGAATATTAGTTTGAAAAAGTAAAAAGATGACTAAAGCATACCAAAAAGGTTTTTCAAATCTTTTAGGATATAATGTTCCTGCAAAAGCAAGCAATAAGGCAACCATGGAATAGTTTCGGGCAATTACTGCATATTCGTAGAGAAAAAAGTAAGAAAAAAGTATTGAGGCCGATAACCAACGCGGAAGACGTATTTTAAATAGAAGCAACCAGGCAAAAGAAACCGCAATAACATTATGAATAATATTAGCAGTAAAATAAGGTAACCCAAGTTTTGAAAAAGGCATAAGCAATAAATACCACAAAGGAGGATGGCCTTCATTGGGCAGATAAGCAAAGAGGCTGCCTATGGAATTATCTCTTGCAATCAGCCAGCTTTGAGCCTCATCTCGCCATGGCTCATGATGGGCAGTAACATAAAATATTATTGCAGCATATATTCCCCAAATTATCCAGTCTATCCATTTAATTTCATATTGCAAAGCCTTATTTTGAGAAGCTTTTGTGACATCTGCTAATTTTTTCTTTGATTTTGCCATGTAATTTTGCTAATGAATATTAACATTCAAAAGTTATGATTTGAATAATCGGCATAATTATGATATAACATATCACATCATTTTTTCTCAAGTCCGGATTTTGTGATAGTGGACATTTCCTGGTAGTTTTCATAGTCAGTATTGATTTCCCACAGATCGTGTCCGGCGTTTTCCATAATATTTTCTGCGGCCAGGATTCCCATCAAGATAGAGTGGTCTTGATTATTGTACTTAAATGCGCCGTAGCGACCGATAAGACTAAGATTTTGAATTGTCTTGAGATAATTTTCAATAGGTGTAAGCAAATCTTTGTAGCCACGCCCGTAAACGGGATAACATCTGGGAATTCGATACACTTGTCCATTTGAGATAATCGAATCCCCAATTAACCCTGTTTGACGAAGCTCTTTTTTTGCCAGATTAATTAAACGCTCATCATCCCATTTCCAAAACTCATCCTCATCATAACACCAATACTCAAGCGCTAAGACAGACCCTGTTTTGTCTCCGTAAAGATGAGGAACCCAGTTTCGGAAATTTGTTAGCCGTCCCATTTGTAAATCAGGAGAGTGTATATATAACCAGTTGTCCGGAAACAGGCTGCTGTTTTCTACCAACAGGTATACGATGATTGTGTTGCGATATTTAAGGCGTTTGCTTTTCTCTAAAATATCCTGGGGCACATCGGGAAGGCGCTGAACCAACAGGGTTAGAGGCATTGAGGAAACGATATGATCGTATGTTTTTATTTCTCCATTAACAAGCTCTATGGCATACGCAGAATTATCTTTTGTAAGCACGCGCTGTACCGGAGTTTTGAAAAAAATGTTGCTACCCGCCATTTGAATATTGGCTGCCATACGTTCATACACCATACCTGTGCCGCCATACGGATAAGCAAATTGATCAACCAGCGTTTTGTGCTTGCCCGAGTTGCCAAACAGCGCATTTTTTATCGCTTCACCCAACGAGAACTTTTTTATGCGTTGAGCCGCAAAATCTGCATCTAAATCCTTGCATGATATTCCCCAGAGCTTTTCAGTGTAAGTTTTAAAAAAGATATTAAATAATCGTCTCCCGAACCTGCGTGTAACCCAGCTTTCGAAGGTGCCATCATCGGGAGTGGGATTGATTTTTTCTTTCAGATAGCTGATAAAGCATAAAGCAGCTTCATAAGGCCCCAAGTTGCCAAGAGCGTTTAAAGCCTTTAAAGGGTAGTAAAAAAATTTCTTCTTGTAATAAATTCTAGTGAGCCTGTCAACCATATCATAGTCCGTGCCAACCACCTCTAACCAAGCTTTGTTAACCCTTGTGTCGCTACTAAAAAAACGATGAGGTCCAATATCTACTGTGTAACCCCAGAGATTAATAGATTTTGCCATACCTCCAACAGAATCTGAGGCTTCATATACATCTACTTGAGCGCCTTTTTTTACCAGCTCATGTGCAGCCGTTATTCCTGCAGGTCCTGCTCCAATTACTGCTACTTTTTTGGGTAAATTCATTTTGCTATAGCCTGCAATTATAGCGCATTCGTTCTAAGTTATACTATTTATCAAAACAAGTTTTATAAACAAAAAAAATATCATCTCACGCATTGTAGCAAGTGAAACATCGAAGCGTTAGAAATTGGTATGATATTAGTTTAAAGCAAATAATTTAATTTCCGCTATCTTCATTTAATGCATATACATAGATAGCCCTGATAATTCTTACTAAAATGCTACCCGTAACATAGAAAATGGTTATTGAAGTAAACATTTGCCTGAATTCAGGTAATTCCCAAATACTTTTCAATGAAAGGAATTTTGCGCTAAGAAGTAATACAGCCGTTAGCAACAAATAAAAACCATAAGAGGGCAAT
>JAVQWQ010000141.1:0-5690 GCA_033578915.1 Chitinophagales bacterium
ATGGTTTTGAAGCAGGGCAAAAATACAACGGACCTGTTACCAAAACCGGATATCAAATTCTGGCTAATACCGGGGTAAACTTCAACATTCGTGCGCGCTCCGGTACTCCATTTACATCGCAGGCAAATGTTACTCCGGATGGATTGAACCAAGAGCCAAAAAGGCTTTCTCAAGGCTCTATCAATGGTTCACGAATGCCATGGAATTACAGAGTAGATTTCAGGATGTATAAAGGTTTTGACATTACAATAAATAAAAGTAAAGACAAAGAATTGCAACGCACTCTGAATTTCTTGATATACCTGCAAATACAAAATCTACTCAATACAGCCAATGTTATTAATGTGTACAGATACACAGGAAATCCAAACGATGATGGTTACCTTAGCTCGGCTGTAAGTGATGGCGCTAAGAATGTAGCGTATAATCCTCAATCTTATATTGATTTATACAGAGCTTTTATCGAAAGGCCTGAAAACTTTAGTCTTCCACGAAGAATATTTCTTGGATTACAATTTAATTTCTAATCACATAAATGTTTGAGCTATGAAAAAATTTGTTTTCGTGTTTTTCTTGGTTGGAATGGCAGGAGTGTCAGTACTTGCTCACGTTGATGTTAATCTTAAAAGAAATAAAGATAAGTTTCTGAACAAAACAGATAAGTTTTATAAAACCGAAGCAGGCGACTGTGCCAGTCCGGTATCGCAATTTGACATGGATATTAATAATGTTCGTTGCCGCTTGCTTAATGGTGGCGATATGTGGTGGGATTTCCAGGTGGCACGTTATGAAGTGCCCAAAGCTACCCCGTTTAATAAATCCACATCATTAAATTTACTTTTTGCCGGTGCTATATGGATTTCTGGTATTGATGACGGAAATAACCTGAAAGTTGCGGCACAGCGTTACAGGCAAGGAGATGACTACTGGCCTGGCCCGCTGGATGACAATGCTCAAACCAATAAAAAAATTTGTACCAAATGGGACAGACACTTTAGTGTTTTAGGAGTTAACATAGAAAAAGTAGTTCAGGCTTTTGAAAAAAACAACGGGCAGCCTCTGCCACCTTCTTTTATACCAAATGATGTGTTGCGCTGGCCGGGAAAAGGCAACAAGGTGCTTCAGGCAGAAGGATTCGACATGAACCATATTTTAGCCCCTTTTCGCGATGCTGATGGCGATGGCATTTATGACCCAACAAAAGGTGATTACCCAACTATTTATCCTAGTGCGTTTCCTGCTCCTGACACTTTGGGTGCATACGGCGACCAAATGGTGTTTTGGGTCATGAACGATAACGGAAATATACACACTGAGTCTAATGGTGCGGCTATTGGAGTACAAATCAATACATTGGCATTTGCCTTTAAAACCACTGATGAGATAAACAATATGACTTTCTATCGCTACAATATCATTAACAAAACCTCTCTCCCACTTCGCCAAACCTATATTTCTCAATGGAGCGACCCGGATTTGGGCAACGCTGCTGATGATTACGTAGGTTGCGATGTTTCCCGAAGGTTGGCATTTGTTTATAATGGGGACAACAGAGATGAGGCAGCTAATGGTGTTGGCGGCTACGGCACTCAACTTCCCATGGGAGGTATCGTGTTTTTTGAAGGGCCGAAAGATGCAAGCGGCAAAGAATTAGGCCTCACCAGCTTTGTTTATTTTAATAACCAAAATTCAGGTGCACAACGCGACCCCTCATCGGCAGTAGAATATCGAAACTACATGACCTCCCGTTGGCTCGATGGGCGACCCTTTACGGAAGGAAGGGATGGCTATGGCGGTTCTATCCCTACCAATTACTGCTTTCCAGGAGACCCCTCTGATCCAACTCAATGGAGTGAATGTAGTGTTCCCACTACCCCTGGCGACAGAAGAATGGTTCAAACATCAGGGCCATTCCTGCTGACGCCTGGCGCCATCCAGGATGTTACAATTGGTGTGGTATTTGTTCGTCCTCCGGGAAATGGAGTTGGACTTTGCCCCTCTCTTAACTTTATTCGCCCTGCTGCAGACAAAGCTCAAGGGCTTTTCAACCAAAAATTCAGGATTACCAATGGCCCTGATGCTCCTACCTTAGAAATAAGAGAACTAGACCAGGAAGTTATAATAAATCTGGTGAATTTGCCCGGAAGCAACAATTTTGGACTAGGATATAAAGAAGTGATACCTACCGCCAGTGTCTTGTATCCAGGCGATACCAGTGACAGGGTTAAGTATGTTTTCCAAGGTTACAAATTATATCAGGTGAGAGATTCAAGAGTATCTGCTACCGATTTGGATGACCCTGATAAAGCAAGACTAATAGCACAGGTAGACATAAAAGATGGAGTTGGTAGAATAGTAAACTTTGTTTTTGACCAAACCCTTAATCTATATATACCTGTTGAAAAAGTGACGCCGGGAGAAAACACCGACAAAGGAATTATATCCTCTTACCGCATTACCACAGACCGTTTTGCACAATCAGTTGATCAAAACAGATTAGTAAATCATAAAACTTACTACTACACGGCAATAGCCTATGCTTACAATAATTTTGCACCCTTTGACCCTAACAGACCAGACTCTACACAACCACAACCTTATCTTGCAGGTCGTAAAAATTTTAAAATATATTCTGCTATACCTCATAAACCAGAGGTTGGCGGTGGTGGAACCGTTGTAAATTCAAAATATGGGCAAGGTGTTGAGGTAAAAAGAATTGAAGGCGCCGGAAACGGTGGAAGTATAATTAACCTTACCAAAGAAACAGAAGACCAGATTCTAAAATCTCCTCTACATTATGCAGATACTCTAAAATACGAAAAAGGTGCTGACCCTATCAGATTTAAGGTGGTTGACCCTATGGCCCTAATCGAAGCTGACTGGGAATTGCGCTTCAAAATAGCAACTGATTCAACAGCTTCGTTTACAAACATTTTAGACAATCAGGGAAATATTATTGGCCAGGACACAGCCGCCTTCGTGGACACTGTTATTGCATGGGAACTCGTGAGATTTGGCAATAATGGAAATATTGAAGAGGTTATTCCAGGCGAAAATCCTGTTTACTCTAAGCGCAAACGAATTGACTTCGATAACGGCACAAGAAATTTATCATTTGACGTTAGACTTCCAAGGCCTATCGAACAATTTATTTATGGAAATATTGGAAACGACAGAGTGTTTTATGGTTTTTCAGTTACCATTGGAAATCCTGTTGCGGTTTATAAAAACCTTTCCAACGGAAAAGATATATACGATTTCCTTACGAGTGAAATCATTTATACCGACTCTATTACACCTTGGTTGCGTTTTTTAGTAGATAACGGAGAAAACACAGTAACCAACTGGATACGTTCTGGTTCCATTCCCGTAGATGAAACACTGGCGTGGGAGCCAAATACGTATCGAACAGGCATTTATGATACTGCCTACACAGATAAAGACAATCGCTTTGCTAATATAGCGGGAGGGCGCTGGGCTCCCTATTGTCTCACATCTAACTTTTCTCAGGAAAATAATGTGGGAACCTGTACGAATTTTATAAGTGGCAATCAAACAGGCCCTCGTTTTGTTAGCGGGCCTGCATTTAAATGGAGAAACTATCAAAACTCTATTACCTATTCTGGACAACAAAACCAATGCAACAATGCCAACAGGCTAAATCCCAACCCTCAGAATAATCTTGAAGAATTGCTAAGTGTGGATATAGTAATTACGCCAGATACATCTAAATGGAGCCGCTGTGTGGTTTTTGAAACGGGTGAAGAGGCTGGCCTTAATAAGGGAGCAGAGTTGGCCCCTAACGGCAAAGCTCCTCGTAAGGGACAAATAAGAAGAGCTTTCTCCCGAAACAAAGATGGTTCTATTGCCTTCGACTTCAACAATGATGGGGCCTTTGTAGAAGATACAGGCCGGTCTTGGTTCCCAGGTTATGCTATCAATGTAGAAACCGGAGAGCGGTTAAATATTGCTTTTGGAGAGGCCTCTAATGATGACGAAAACAACGGAAGTGATATGTTGTGGAATCCGACCTCCCGTGTTCTGTCTCCGATAAACTCCGGTGGCCCTGTGCCTAACGAGCCGTTTTTTGGCGGTAAACACTTTATTTATGTTATGAATTCCCGCTATGATGAAGGCCGTGAGGCTCAACAACTTTTGCTTACCTATTACAACGTTCCTTCAACCACTGCGCTTCTCAATCCGGCAATACAAGCCTTGCATCGTCAGATTATCTATACGAGCATACCTTTCCTTAGAGAAGGCGCTTCGTTTAAGCAAAATGGTTCTGTAAAAAATGTGCCTCCGGATGAAATAAGAATCAGAATTAGAGTAGAAAAACCATTCTTCCCGTTCCTCACGTCTGCTTCTTCAAACCCGGATTTGCCATTGTGCCGTTATCAGTTTTCTACCAAAGGATTAGCTGCAAAACGCGAACAAACAACAGTTGCCAAAAATGCTCTTGACCTGATAAGAATAGTTCCTAACCCTTATCTAGCCTACTCTCAATATGAAATAAGCCAATTCGATAACAGGATAAAAATCATCAATCTTCCGAATAAATGTATAGTTAGTATTTTCTCCCTTGATGGTACGCTTATTCGCCGATTCACCAGGTCGGTTGATGTAGATCCCGCAACACAGAAAAAAATTGATATTAGCGATGGGGCTGCTCTCACCGATGGAGAGCTCAATCTCGACAGCTCACTCGATTGGGATTTAAGAAATGACAAGGGCACTCCTGTAAGCAGCGGTGTGTATCTTGTACATATTAAAGCGGATGGCCTTGGCGAGCGAACTCAAAAAGTTTTCATTGGAGTGCGTCCGCCTGATATTTCAAACTTTTAGAACGTCATAAAAATCTTGTAACGTTAAATTTTAATTTCAGGAATGAGAAAATTATCAACAGTCTGTTTTATCTTATTTTTCACTAACCTGTTTGCAGGTAACCCCGATCGTAGAGGTGAAAGTGGAGCAGCTGAGCTTATAATGAATGGATGGGCACGCTCTACCGGTATGTGGGGAATGAATAGCGCACGCGTAAGAGGTATGGAAGCCGAACGCATCAACCCGGCAGGGTTGGCATTTATTCGGGGAACTGATTTCCAATTTGCATATACGTTATGGATGCAGGGTTCCGGGCTAGGTGTTATCCATGCAGGTATTGGCCAGCAGGTAAAACAAAATGTTTTGGCTGTTAGTATTCAGGCTTTGAATTTTGGTCAGATTATTCGCACTACCGTAGAAAACCCTCAAGGCGGTATCGGAACCTACAGTCCACGGTTTGTCAATATCGGCGTCAGTTACGCGCGGGTATTTAACCGAAGTATATATGGCGCTATAACAGCCAGATTAATTAATGAAGGTATTGAGAATATAAATGCATTTGGCCTCTCCCTTGACGCAGGATTGATGTATGTTACTGGTAAAAAGAAAAACATTCACTTCGGCGTAGCATTGCGTAATGTGGGTACACCTATGACTTTTCGAGGTGATGGTTTCTCCTTTCTTGGAAATGCAGAAAGCGGAAATTATCAACTGGCATTTGACAGAAAATCGCAGAAATTTGATTTGCCTACTCAGCTAAACATCGGCGCAGCATATGACCTTTTGCTCGGCCCTGTTGATGAGCTTACTCCAGGGGAAGAAACACAGAGCTATCGTGATACTATTGCCGGAAACTTCACCTCTAA
>JAVQWQ010000142.1:0-5590 GCA_033578915.1 Chitinophagales bacterium
AGACGATAAGGCAGTGGCAAATGCAGCGCCATTCATCCCCCATAACGGAATGAATATGTAATTATTCAGAACCGAAAAGGCAAACAAAAACAACAACATGGCAGAACCATATTTGTACTCTTCAGAAGTAAATAAAATAGCATCATTCAGTCCGGTAGCCATGTTAATTACCGCTCCAATGCTTATAATCAACACAACAGAAGCGCCCGGATCAAAACCCTTTTGAGGAAATAGCTGAAAAAGAGAAAGCGTATTCAGATTAACACATAGAAATAAAAAGCAGCCCGCCATCAACAAATATCTGGAAGACCGGTAATAGATTTTTCGCACTTCATCCATATCATTTCTTTTCCATGCCTCAGCCGCTGATGCAATTCCTATTTTGTTGAGAGCGCTTACCGGCACCTCAATAATTGTCGGGATAAAAACGGCAATACTATATATGCCAACATACTCCAATGGAAGATATTTACCCAACATTATGATATCAATATACTTTAAACCCAGGCCTGATAGCGCTGTAAATGAAAGAAGAAAACCATAGAGCAAAATCTGTTTGGGTTTTTGCTGAAGAAAATATCGGATGTCCAGACGAAGCGATGGCTTATCTACAGAAAGAATGTACATCAAATGCAATAGCGTAATGATGCCGAATTTTATCACATATAAGAGCATTAACTGTTGAAGGTTTATCCACTTTAAATAATAAATCCCGAATAAGATTATTCCCAATAAACGAACGGCCACATCGTTTAAAAAAGAGGGAATAACTGTTTTAAATAAAGCTGTTGAATAAGCGTAGAAAATGTTGCTAAAAGCAATAAAAAAAATCAAAGGAAAAATTAATTCATAAAACTGATTAAAGAGAGGAGATTCCCGGTTGTATTGTGCAGTGATAAATGGTTTGAATACTAACAACAGAAATGAGGCTAATAAAAACCCTGCAAAGGTAAGGCCAACTGCAAAACCAAAAATTCCGTAATGCCTTTGCTCTCGGTTGCGGAAGTTTGGGAAGTATTTGATGAGAATTTCTGCAACTCCCAGAGGGACAAAAGTGGCTATTACAGCCGAAAAAGAATACAATATTCTTGTAAGGCCTATCTCAGATTTCGAGAGAAAGAGCGGCTGAATAAGTATAATGTTTAATGCCCCCAAAGCAATGCCCATGTAGGCAACTACTGCATTTTTAAGGCCTTGTCTTTGTATGACACCCAACTTTTCCTGATTTTAGTGATATACAGGAACCGGGTTTAAAAATCTTATAATGGCATTTTTTACACGCATGTAAGCCGTATCAAAATCTTTATTGGTAACAACATAATCGGCCTTACTTTCAAAAGCCATCTCCATAGCCGCCCGCTTTAGTCGCTCTTTAAGCATCTGCTTGTCTTCGGTAAGTCGCGCTTCGAGCCTGGCACGCAGAGATTCCATAGAAGGGGGTTTGATGAAAATTACAAATATGTCTTTATCATAAATTTTCTTCAGCTTTTCAGCGCCTTTTACATCAATATCGAGCAGCGCTACTTTGCGTTTATTCCACAATCTTTCGATTTCACTTTTCAAGGTTCCATAAAATATTCCTTTGAATACTTCTTCGTACTCCACAAATTCTCCAGACGCCACTTTTCGTTGAAATTCATCCTTAGATAAAAAATAGTAATCTACTCCATCTTCCTCTCCAATTCGCTTGGGTCGAGTAGTGGCCGATACCGAAAAACCGAGTTCAGGCATGTGTAGTAGCAATTTTTTTACAATGGAGGTTTTGCCTCCGCCTGATGGAGAGGTTATTACAATTATCTTTTTTTCAAAAGGTTTGATGATTGGACGGCTTCCCATAAAACTAATTTTTAGGCAGGGGGTAGAATAAGTTTAATTTTCTGTTTCTTTTTTTTTCTTTTTTTCCCCGCCCGAAGCTGCGCGCTCCACTTCTTTGTCTATGTAATACAGTGACTGGGGCCCCTCTCCTATTAGTTTTATTTTATCTATTAGCCGGGTAAGTTTAACTTCTCCTTCTCTTTGTTCATCAATAAAAAACTTGAGAAATTCCACTGTGGCATGGTCGTGCTCGGCATAAGCAATATCTACTATTTGATAAATGCTTTGTGTAACTTTTTTCTCTGCCTCCAAAGATTTTTCGCAAGCCTCGAGTATTGATGAAAATGTGCTGCGCGGTTTCTTTAACTCAGGCACCACAGCATGCCCCCCCATTTCATTAATATAGGTAAAAATTTTCATAAAGTGTTGGTGTTCTTCCTGGCTTTGTTCAAAGAAAAATGAAGCAGAGCCTTCAAAACTTTCTTTTTCGCACCAGGAAGCTACTGCAAGATAGTGATAGATAGCTGCCATTTCTAATGCGAGATGATCATTTAATGCTTTTTCAACTTTCTTTGGTATTAGCATAAGATTATTTTTTAACGATGTTTTCTGCCGCTGAATGTACTGTGAGGACAATCGCATTTGCTCGCCTTACAACTTTCATTTGTAATGAGCATGCAAAATATTCCACACAGAAATATCAGTCGGAATAAATTTTTCATTATTGCAAAATGAATGATTTGCGCTTAAATACCAAAGAAAGTTTGCAAACATTAAATTCCCTTTATCTTTATTAACCCAGGCATTTGTATTATTGCATAAATCATGTAGATGAAACCGATTTTTTGTTTTTTAATCCTTGTTGCCGTTAATTTTTTAATCGGAAGATTCTTCCAAGGGCTTGAATGGTGGTATATTGCTTTTACCGCCTTTGCTGTTGGTTATTATGGTAGGCTTTCAGGCCTTGTCTCATGGATTGTAGGTTTTTCTGCCGTTTTCTTATTGTGGTATATTTATGCTTATTATCTGGATCACGAAGGGGGAAGAATATTATCGCCAAAGATGGCAGAACTTTTTAGCGCTATAACACAAGAATCAACGATAATATTGTTCATTTTTACGGGATTGATTGGCGGACTGGTGAGCGGATTTGCTTGTTTGTCAGGAGCAGCGCTGAATTTGGTATTTAATAAAAAATAATATGTCGGAGATGTACACATTCAACACACATTTTCGAATTGTTATAAAATATGATGGTATTTATTAAGTGATTTGTAGTGTTAATTAATACATTCGCAACTGCATTAAATTAATGGTATGAGATTTATCGTTTCAACCACCTCTCTGCTAAAAGGATTGCAGGCTGCCGGCGGAGTGGTAAGTTCTACGGCAGTGCTTCCTATTCTGGAAGATTTTCTTTTTGACATAAAAGGAAATAAGCTTACCGTTCACGCTACAGATTTGGAGACTTCCATCAGTACCAATATAAACATAGAATCGAAGGAAAATGGGCGTGTTGCTATTCCCGCAAAAATTCTTATCGATACGCTGAAAACACTGCCCGAACAACCTCTATTTTTCTCGGTAGATGAACGCAATTACACTGTTGAAATCACCAGCGAAAACGGCCGTTACAAACTGGCCGGCGAAAATCCTGAAGATTTTCCCAAAATACCCACACCGGAGGGAGGAACCGAAATAACCATTAACAGCTCTCGCCTGGCTTCTGCAATCAGCCGAACACTTTTTGCAGTAAGTTCCGATGAATTGCGGGTTGCCATGACAGGTGTTCTTTTTCGCATAAGCCCCGAGGGTATGACGTTTGTTTCAACAGATGCCCAGAAGTTAGTCAGGCTTCTGTATCGCGATCTCACATTTAACAAAGAAGCTCAATTCATCCTGCCCAAAAAAGCACTCAACTTGTTGAAAAACATTCTTCCCAACAACGAAGAATCTGTTGTAATAAACTTTGCTTCTAACCACGCCTTCTTTTCGTTTGGCAACACATTGTTGACATCACGCCTCATAGAAGCATCATATCCGGACTATAACTCAGTGATACCACTCAACAATCCAAACAAACTCACGATTAACCGACTTGAATTACAAAATGCGCTCAAGAGAGTTTCTATATTCTCCAACAAAACCACGCATCAGGCAATATTCACTATTACAGGTAGCGAACTGAAGCTTTCGGCTCAGGACCTGGATTTTAGTAACGAAGCCAATGAACGCCTGGTTTGCTCTTATGAAGGAACAGATATGGAAATAGCTTTTCACTCCCGATTTTTGATAGAAATGCTTGGAGTAATAGATTCGGGTGATGTTGAGCTTGAGCTATCAACTCCCATGCGCCCGGGCGTATTACGCCCGGCAGATAAGTCGGAAAATGAAGATTTACTCATGCTTATCATGCCTACTATGATAAATGCTTAATTTACACGGCCAATGCTACACGTATCGGTAGGCGAAAAAAAATTTACATTCGAAGACAAGCAGGCTCAAGATGCAGATATTACATGGCTCTCTCCGCGCACCCTGCATATACTTTATCAAAATCAGAGTTTTACAGCAGAGCTAATTGGTATTCACCCCGATGAGAGAAAACTCATTATAAGGATAAACAATAAAGAAGCTGAAGTATTTATAAAAACCGGCACCGATCTGATGCTGGAAAAACTAGGAATGACAAAGGGCGGGTCTCTTAAACACAGCCATCTTAATGCCCCTATGCCCGGATTGATTTTACAGGTGCATGCAGAGGAAGGGAAAATTTATCATAAGGGAGAATCATTATTAGTTCTCGAAGCCATGAAGATGGAAAACGCTCTCAAAGCCCCTGCCACTGTTAAAGTGAAAAAAGTTTGCATCAAAGCAGGCCAGGCAGTCGAAAAAGGCGAAAAACTCATAGAATTTGAGTAGAAGCAATTGACAACCAAAAAAATTTTCAGGTTATATTTTAGCCACAAATTGATATATGGAGGTTCTGGAAGCGATAAAAAAATGCATTTTAGAATATTGCATAGAAACATTTGGAATACCTGATTCTAAAGCAACTTTACATATTTCTCCTACCAACCCAAACTTTAGAGACACTGGAGATTATTCATTCAATTTCAACAATTTACGCAAGTTCACAGACCTGGATAATCATTATTTTGGCGAAAAGATAATCAAAGAAAGCAAGCTACATGATACCATAGCACGCTTTGATCAAGGAAGTTTTCTTGTTTCTGCATCTGCGCTAAAAACCGGATTCATAAACATAAAATTCAGCGACAGTTTTTGGATCCGGCAATTACAAACCATAGCTGAAAATTCAAATTTCACTTACTTCCCAAAATGCCAACAAAAAGTTTTGATAGAATACTGTGGGCCAAACACCAATAAGCCGTTACATATTGGCCATATACGTAACATGCTGCTAGGGTATTCTGTAAGCGAGATTTTCAAAGCATGCGGCTATGAAGTAATTAAAGTAAATATCTATAACGACCGCGGTATCGCAATATGTAAAAGCATGGCCGCTTACATTGAACGCGGAAAAGGAGAAACCCCGCAATCTACTGGCATAAAGGGAGACCATTTTGTGGGAGACTATTATGTGTTGTTTGGCAAAATTGTGGAAGAGCAGCTTCGCCATATTTATAGCATACCCGAAGAAGTAAAAGACATTTATTCATACATTGGAAAGAATAAAGAAGTTGCAGAACAGGAAACACCAATTTTTCAATTTGCAAGAGAGTTACTTCTGAAATGGGAAGCCGGAGACCCC
>JAVQWQ010000143.1:0-5568 GCA_033578915.1 Chitinophagales bacterium
TAAGAGCTACCAGGAGGGCAGCACGCCAACTGCCTAAAAAGATAATTAGAACTATAACCACAAGAGAGATACCTTCTAAAAGAGTTTTTGTTACGGTATGGAGAGTAGCATCTACTAGATTGGTTCTGTCTAAAATTGGGCGAATTTTAACACCTTCGGGTAAAATTGATTTATTCAGCTCATCAATAGCTTCATGGATGCCTTTCAGGACAACAGAGGGATTTTGGTGTTTCAGTAATAAGACAATTCCTTCTATGTTGTCCTCGTAGTCCACTCCGTTTTTGTCGCTAAAGCCCAAGGCTCCTTTGCGCTCTAGGTTGCCATACTTAATTTTTCCGAGGTCATTGAGATATATGGGTACTCCATTTACTGATTTTACCACTATACGTCCGAGGTCTTCCAAAGTTTTTACCAGGCCTATTCCCCTTATTACATATGCCTGATCGCCGCGATTGACCATACTTCCGCCGGCATTGGCATTATTCTTTTCAATAGTTTCTACAACCTCGCCCAGTGACACATCATATTGTTCCAACTTGCGTGGATCAAGTTCTACCTGGTACTGTGTGGTGATACCGCCAAAATTGGTTACATCGGCCACTCCGGGTACCTGTTTGATGCGTGGAATTATCACAAAATTCTGCAGGTCAGTAATTTCACGTAAGTCGTGTGTTTTGCTCTCAATAATGTACCGAAAAATTTCTCCTGTAGGCGAGGTTAATGGATCTAATCCGGGCGCGGCACCATAAGGCAACTCCAGGTCTGCCAATCGCTCCTGAATCCGGGTTCTTGCCCAATAGTCGTCCACGCCATCTTCAAAAACAATGGTAACCATAGACAAACCGAAAGTGCTCTTGCTGCGCATCACATGCATGCCCGGCAGTCCGTTTATGGCGCGTTCAATAGGTATGGTGATTTGCTGCTCTACCTCCTCGGCCGCCAAACCCGGCACTTGTGTTACTACCTGCGAAGTAACATCTCCTATATCGGGATAAGCTTCAATAGAAAGCCGTGTCCACGAATAATAACCAAACAGGCAAAGCAACACAAACAGCGCTGCTATTAGCCATCTTTTGGATATCGTGGTTTCGAATAAATTTCTTTTCATGAGTTATCAATTAAGTGTTATTCGTTGTGAGTTGTGAATTCCATTGCAGATTAAAAACGAATTCTTTCTGCCCGAATGAAAAGGGACTGTACCTGACAGCCATTTATGAACAAACAAGTATGGATTGTTCTTAAACAGATTGTCTTTCATATTCATTGCGGCAGTATTTAATTTATAACATACCATACTTTGCTTATAATTCATCAGTCTTAACTCACTTCGCCTCCAACAAATAGAAAGCGCCTTCACTAATAATAGTTTCGCCCGGATTTAAACCACTTGCTACCTGAATACGTTCATTATCGCTCACACCCGTTTCGATAAATCTTCTTACATAAACGCCTTGCCGAACTTTCACAAACACGTAGCTTCTGTCGTTGTACTGTAGAATAGCTTTTGCGGGAACGAAGAGCGCTTTTTCAGGAGTGTCAATGAATTTTACGGTAACATACATTCCCGGCTTAAGCGTATGGTCGCTGTTGTTACATTCAATAAGAACTCGGATACTTCGGGTGGCCTCGTCCACAATTTCATCCACATGATAAACTTTTCCAATAATTCTTCTCCCCGGGTAGGCAGCAACCAAAATCTCAGCACCATCTAATTCATGTATGAAGCGTATATCTTTTTCTTTTACCATGCCCACTACCCAAACTCTACTTAAATCGGCAATTTTGGCATGTGGCGGGTCGTCAGCTTTGATATAGTGGCCATTTACGACCTCATTCTCAACCACTTCGCCAGAAATAGGAGAGGTTATCACGAGTGGCTGGCCAAAGACCAATTTATTCACATCAACACCAAAGATACGCAAGGAAGCTACAGCATTCTGATACTCTTTTTCTTTCACTTCGTAATTAGTTTCTGCCTCCTCCAGGTCTTTTTCTGCTCCAACGCCATTAGCTCTAAGGTCTTGTTGCCTCTTTAGCGTAAGCCTTGCCGATTCTAATTCTGATTTCGCCTGAAAATATATTTTTTGAGCATCCATAAATTCCGGTGAAACCATCTCAAACAATGGGGTGCCCGGCTGTGTTCTCATTCCTAGTTTGAGATATACTTTGGTGACGCGGCCCGAAAAAGGAGGAGCAATCTCTGCATACAAATTCGGTATGGCTTTAACCGTACCTGCTGTAATCATCTCCCTTTTAAAATCTTCTTCAGTAACAGTTATCGTTTTTATCTTTTCTGTTACAACACTTTTTTCCGGTACGTAAACTGTATCACCTTTCAAAACAAGGTTTTCTTCACCTTCTCCGGACGAGGCGCTTCGACAAGAAGCAAGCATGATCCAAAGGCAAGCAACCCAAATAAGCAGTATTGTATTTTTCACTGTTTTCATTTTCATTGAATGATATTTTATAAGTCGAAAAAGAATGTTGCCATAGAAAAATAAATAAGTAATCCGGTGATGTCCACCACTGTTGTTATCGCAGGGCTTGCTGCCACGGCCGGATCTCCGCCAAACCGCTTTACCAAGAGGGGAAGGCCTGCCCCAATCACAGTAGCTGTAATAACCTGCAACGACAATGCAAGAGAAATGGCAAAAGCTATGCTAGTCAGTTTATATTGTGAAGGCACTTCTGTTTCCCAGCTTAGAAAAAGCACCTTGGCAAATGCAAGTAGTCCCAGACAAAGCGCAAGGA
This sequence comes from Chitinophagales bacterium, assembly GCA_033578915.1. Taxonomy (GTDB): domain Bacteria; phylum Bacteroidota; class Bacteroidia; order Chitinophagales; family LD1; genus UBA7692. The sequence continues at coordinate 2,752 of JAVQWQ010000143.1, forward strand.
GTGATGAAATTTTCGTTTCTTTCCAAAGAATGCGAAACCAGTCTCCTACGCCCACCTGTCCTAACGCCATGGCGCGCACTACTACCGTTGCAGCCTGGCTTCCGGCATTTCCTCCGGTATCGGCTACCATAGGCATGTATAGCGCCAATATCAATAATTTTTCGAGTGCATCTTCATAACGGTGAATGATTAAACCGGAAATAATACCTACTGCAGCTAGTGAGACTACCCAAACAACTCTTTTTTTAAAATGAGTCCATGTTTTAGTCTTGAGATAATTGAACTCTTCGCCTGCCTGCATTATTCCCATAAATTTTTCCAAATCTTCGCTTTGCTCGGCGCGGATAATATCTATGGCCTCATCATGAGTTACAATGCCTATCAGCTGGTTTTTCATATTCACTATGGGCAGTGCTACTAAGTCATATTTCTCGATAATTTTTGCTACTTCCTCTCTGTCATCGTCCACGCGTGCACACACAAACTCAGTATGCATTACATTTTTCACCAACTCATCCGGATCGGCCATGATTAAATCTTTTAACGTTATGAATCCAAGCAACTCCTGATTTTCGTTTACTACATAATTGTAATATATAGTTCGCTTGGAGGGGGCATCTTTTCTCACCTTCTCAATAGCCTGAGCGCAGGTCATGTTTTCCGTTACAGTAGCAAAGTCTGTGCTCATAATGCCTCCGGCTGTTTCAGGCCCGTAAGAGCTAAGTCTAAGCACATTGTCGCGGACTGGCCTGCTGAGGTAAGGTAAAATTTCTGCCTGCTCTTTTTGAGTGAGGTGTTGGAACAGGTCTGCCTGAGCATCGGAAGGCATGTGTTCCAATATGTTTGCAAAAAAACGGTTACTGGTTTGCCGTATCAGATTTAGTTGTTCTTCCATTGGGAATTCGGCGACCAAAAGTCCGCGTTGTTCGTCAGTGAATTTTTTTAATATTTCCACACGATGTTCTATATGTAATTCCAGAAGCAGATTTGCCACATCCACTACAGGCATTTTTTTTAAAGTAGGCAAGGAAGCCATCAATTCTTCTAGCTTTGCCTTGCTAACAGTTACTTTTTTTTCGCTTGTGTTCATTTTGTTCACTTAATCATTGGTGAATATATTTTGCGACCAACTCACTTCGGTAACGCCATACTCTAAAGTGAGTTTGGCCGCTATTTTTTCTATTTCGGCATCATGATTGCTATTGGCAGCGATAACGGCTTCCACATGAGAATGAGAAGGGCTTCCGTTGTCGCTGCTACGCAACGCCTTAAGTTGTAGGTGTTCATCGCTGTTGATCTCATTCAACAGCATCACGCGCAGATGATTTTCTACTTGCTCTTTGCAACGCAGTTTGATGACATATTGCAGTGGCCCTAATTCTTCTTTTTGAAACGGAAGTTTGTTGAGATGTAAACCAAGTGGCCGCAGCAGAAGATGGGTTAGCGTAACTAATAATGCTGTTATTAAGGCAAAGCCATATAATCCTGCTCCTGCCAATGCGCCAACAGCTGCGGAGCACCATATAGTAGCCGCAGTGTTTAAACCTTGTACACTTGTGCCGTTGCGCATAATCACGCCGGCGCCCAAAAAACCAATGCCTGTAACGATTTGCCCAACCACACGTGTAACATCTCCTTTATAAATACCATCGTCTTGTGGTGTTAGCGCAATGGAGATAAGCGTAAATGCAGCCGCGCCAAGGCAAACCAGAGTATTGGTGCGAAGCCCGGCGCTTTTTTGTCGCCATTGGCGTTCTAAGCCTATGAGCGCTCCCAGTACCAGTGCAACCAACAAGCGTGCTATGAAATTTGTTAGCAGCATCCGATGATGTTTTACAATAAGCCAACCTGCAGAAAAGAATTGCTAATCTTTGTTGCAGTTGAGCTTACCCAATTTTTTATAAAGTTTTTTCAGATGCAAATCACAGGAAAAACTGCTACAAGGTCGGTTAGAAACCTTATAGATTTTTATTAGAAAAATATTAGAAAAATGGTTTTAAACCGGCAGAACTACTATAAAAGAAGAACCTTGTCCTATTTTTGAAGATACGTCAATGCTTCCCTTATGTAAGGTGATAATTTTATGTGTCAGCGACAGGCCTATTCCATAGCCTTGAGCATATTGATTATTTTTGCCTCTGAAGAAAGGGGTAAATAAATTAGGAATATCTTCATCCGGAATTCCTATTCCTTTATCACAAAATAATAACTGGACTTTTCCGGGTATGTTTTTTATATGTATATCAACAGAATTATCTTCTGAAAACTTGCATCCGTTTTCCATAAGATTAGCAAATGCTACACGCAGTAAATATTCGTTTCCGTTTATTGTAATATCTTCTACGTTTTCCGATTCCAGGTCAAAATGTATATGAATTTTATAATTAGGGTTGGATTGCAGAACAATTTGCCGTGCATCGAGCAATACCTCATCAATGCGGATTTTTTTGTATGAAAGTTCAGTGATGTCGTAATGAGCCTTTGCAAGATCCAGTAAGCTATTAGAAAGCCTTGCCAGTTTCTGTGCATCTGATAAAGCGCGTTGTATGATTGTTTTGTATTCTTCATTAGCTCTATCTTTAGATAAGGCAAGCTCAAGCTCGGCGATGATAGCCGATAGCGGTGTTCTTAGCTCATGCGAAATATTTGATACGAAGTTTTTCTGAGCATCGAAGGAACTTTCCAATCTGCTTAGCATATCGTTAAAAGTGCTTGCCAGTTCAGACAATTCATCTCTGTTGCCGTTGCTTCGCAAACGCAGATCCAAACTTGTTGCCGAAATAAGCTTGGCTTTTTCAGTCATCTCGCGAACCGGTT
>JAVQWQ010000144.1:0-5551 GCA_033578915.1 Chitinophagales bacterium
GCGTGGTCGCTAAGGACACCCCATTATTTTTCTTATATGAATTTTAAATCAGTACTGTGGCAGAAATAAAGCATATCAAGACTAAAATCACACAATCAAAACGGGGCATTTGACTTTGTGCCGCACAGCGCTGATAGTTTCTCCGTAAATAAGGTCGTAGAAACGCGAATGGCCGTGACTGCCCATAACCAACAAATCAATGTTGTATCGGTGAACAAAGCCTGGAATGGCATCTTTAGGCGAACCGTAGCCGATGTGCCCTTCGGCCTTGATACCTTGCCTACGAAGCTGCTCCAGATAGTTGTCTAGTTGTTCTTTGTCTAATGTGGTTTCGCTATCGCCGGATTGTTCGCCACTGAGCTTGGCAGTAGTGCTTTCATTGATATGCAAAAGAAAGATATGAGTATTTTTTTCTCCTTGAGAAATGCCGTGTTCAATGGCCCTTAGGTCGCTGTCGCTAAAGTCAATGCATATAGCTATGCGCCTGAATTTTTTTGATCTAAGCTGAGGAAGTAAACTTGCCTGGCCGTGAGGTATTTTTATTTTATCATATTTTTCTCTTTTTACAAAAGGTGCAATGGCGATGTAAAGCAATAAAGCCAAGGCGCAGATAAAGACTGCCCAAATCAATGAGAGTAGAGATGAATTTACAACAAGTTTCCATTCTTGTAATGTATCAAAGACCAATTTAAGGTTTAGCAACACGATAATGGATGCGGAGGCCCAACCCAGTATCTTTTGCCATAAAGGAATAACAAACTTGCCCATGCTTTGCTTGTTGCTGACAAAATGAATCAGTGGTATAATCGCGAAACCCAATTGCAGGCTCAATATAACCTGCGACAACACCAGCATATCGTTTACTTTGTCTTCGCCTAACCAATATATGACAGCGGCTGCGGGGAGCACTGCCATAAGCCTGGTAGTAATTCTTCGCACCCAGGGAGAAAGCCGTAGGTTCAGGTAGCCTTCCATGATGATTTGTCCTGCTATCGTGCCTGTAACGGTGGAACTTTGTCCGGCAGCAATGAGCGCTATGGCGAAGAGTATAGGTGCCAGCTTCTCTCCCAAGAGCGGCTCGAGCATGCGGTGAGCATATTCTATTTCAACAATTTCGCGAAAGCCGTTTTTATAAAATACTGCTGATGAGAGTATCAGAATGGAGGCATTTACAAAGAATGCAGCGTTGAGGGCTAAGGCTGAGTCGAAGAAATTGTAGCGGAGGGCTTGTCGTATGCCCGATTCGTCTTTTCTGTTTTTGCGCGTTTGTACAAGAGACGAATGAAGATATAAGTTGTGAGGCATTACAGTGGCCCCGATGATGCCGATTGCCAGGTACAGCGCTCCGCGGTCTTCAAGTTTTGGAATAAACCCGGTGGCTACTTCATTCCACAAGGGACGGGCAAACCATATTTCAATAAAAAACGAAACACCAATAATGGCAACCAGCGATACTATAAAGGCTTCTAAGTAGCGTATGCCTTTATGCTGCAACAAAAGGATTAATAAAGTGTCGAAAACGGCAATGCCTACTCCTGCCAGCATGGGCAAACCAAAAAGCAGTTTTAGGCCTATTGCCATTCCAAGCACTTCCGCAAGGTCACAAGCAATAATGGCTATTTGAGCTAATACAAACAGCGGGTAGTTGATATAAGAGGGGTAGTTGTCGTGGCTGGCCTGAGCAAGGTCTCTACCTGAAACAATTCCCAACCTGGCGGCAAAACTCTGTAAAAGCAGAGCCATAAAGTTGCTCATTACCAGCACCCATAACAATGAATATCCGTATTTGCTTCCCCCGGCGATATCCGTAGCCCAGTTTCCGGGGTCCATATAGCCAACTGCAACCATAAAGGCGGGACCAACAAAGAGAAAAAGCCGCCTTTTCCAGGAGCGGACACTGGTTACATCCACGCTTTCATATACATCGTCCAGTGAGTTGCGCACAGCCATAATAACAAACTTAACATCCTTTTCTGTTCATGAAAATTTGTAGATACTTGGATAAGGTATTTCTTTAATTAGTTTCACATTATGTATTCCATGCTGTGCCTTGGCGATTCTTACACCGTTGGAGAGGGAGTTTCGCCGGATGAAAGATTTTGCAGCCTTGCCGTCAAAAAACTCAAGCAGCAAAATATCTTTTTTGATGAACCACACGTAATAGCGCAAACCGGTTGGACAACCGATGAACTTATACAAGCTATAAAAGCAAATCCTCCTGAAACTCTATATGATGTAGTTACTTTGCTCATAGGAGTTAATAACCAATACCGACGATTGTCAACCGATATTTTTGCAACAGAATATAGGCAACTTCTTGATATGGCTATTTCATTCTGTAAAAATGGGAAGAAAGGAGTTTGGTGTTTTTCTATACCCGACTGGAGCGTTACGCCATTTGTTTCTCAGGATAAGTTTGGCAGAGATGCTCAAACCATTTGTGCAGAAATAGAAGATTTCAACAATATCATTCGGAGCATTACGTTAAATCTACAAATATCTTTAGTTGAAATCACCGAGATTTCTCGCAAAGCCTCTGGGGATGCAAGTTTGCTTGCTGCTGATGGGCTTCACCCTTCCGCAAAAATGTATGATATGTGGGCCGACTTGCTATACCGGGAGCTTATCAAAAAGTTTTTCAATTAAAGCTTGTTCAATAATTCATAAAACTTGAGTTGATTTCGTTCATCTTCATTTCGATTGCTTAATTTTGACTTTATGGATAAAAAAACTTTATTCTTTCTGTTACTTTTCTATCAATTTCTCGCCTGTAACAGTGCAGGCGGAAGCGGTTATAAAATTCAAGGCACATTGCAAAATGCTCCTGCTTCAGAAACCATCTTACTGGAGAAGCTGAACCTAAAGCAAATAACTGTGATTGATTCCTCAGCCATCGGAACTAAGGGTGATTTTTCATTGAATGGAGCGGTTAGCGAAAAAGGAATTTATCGCCTGCGCCTAAAAAACAACCCCAACCTCTTCTGGCTTCTTGTTCTTGAAAACAATGGAAATTACTCTGCAAACCTTGACTTCAGAAACCCGGGAAATTATTCTATCAAAGGCACACCGGAGCAAGATGAATTCTTCAACACCCTAAGGCAAATGCAGGCATATCAGGAAGAAATTCAGAAACAGAATATTGCTTACGCATTAGCCATGCAGTCTGGCGGTATATCGCAGGATTCCCTCACGCGGATTGTTGCTGCTGCCAACAATGCCTCAGAAGGATTAAACCAGTACATCATCCAAACCGCACGCAACTCAAAATCGCCCTTTGCTGCTTTTATAGCTGCCATGACAGATGCAAATAAATATGCTAATGAAATCGTACAGCTTTCAGCTCGTTTTGAGCGCGAACTCCCCAAATCTTCTTACACTCAAGAACTCAAAGACATTGCTCAACAAATAGAGGAACAACGCAAAGCCATGGAAGCGCAGGCGCGGGCAGCAGAAGCGGTTGCCATTGGTAAGCCCGCTCCGGAGATTGACCTCCCTTCACCTTCAGGTAAAAATATCAAACTAAGTTCCTTGAAAGGGAAATATGTGCTGTTAGACTTCTGGGCAAGCTGGTGCGGGCCTTGCAGAAGAGAAAATCCCAATGTTGTTGCAGCATATAACAAGTTTAAAAACAAAGGATTTACGGTTTACAGCGTGTCCTTAGACAAGGATAAAAATGCATGGGTAAATGCTATTCAGGCAGATGGGTTAATTTGGGAAAACCATGTAAGCGATCTCCAGTTTTGGAACAGCATTGCAGCAAAAACATACAACGTACAAGGCATCCCGGCTCAGTTTTTAATTGATAAAAATGGCATCATCATCGCGCAAAATCTAAGAGGCGAAGCGCTTCATGCAAAACTTGCCGAGGTCTTAAAATAATGATATGTGCTCCCGCCACATATTTCGACTGTTTACAAATTTTATTTGCCTTTCGATTCTACAGATTTTGTGCTTATTTATTCAAGCTCAGGAATCAGACACCATTATTATTCCTAAAAGCCGGCTTAAGACTTTCAAAACCCCATATCGATCAGTAGAGTACGGCAACATGATAAAATTCAGCCCGTTTTCTCCAATAGTAGGCCAGCTTCCTATTTCGGGTGAACTCCGCTGCGTTTATGAGCGCTTTGTTACTCACAACAACTCGGTAACCATAGGCGGATCTTTCAATTATCTCAACTTAGCTTATCGCCTCCTTGTATTTCTGGTAGATACAGCAGTCAGGGGGCGTATAAATTTAATTGGGGGCAGAGTTCAGGCAGGTTATCGCATTTATCCCCTTTCGGGTTTTAAAGCTCCCGAAGGCTTTTGGTTCGGCCCGACAATCTCTTATAACTATGCGCGATTGTATATAGTTCGAAGCAACGGTAGTACATTAGACTATCATTTATTTAATACCGGCATGTTGGCCGGTTATCAGCTAAACTTTCAAAAGCACTGGTATTTCGAGGCTTTTGGAGGATTAGGCTACAAAAACAACATTGGCATATACACTGATGGTCTTTCTGGAAGAAAGGAGCGATACAACATTGGATTTCCTCCTCTGCCCGTTCTTAGGCATATTAAAATCTACCTTGCAGTTCATTTCGGATATGCATTCTGAACTACGCAGCCGCATGGCTTGCATACTTTAATTACGCTGCGAAGGCTGAGCAAATGATATTCCAGCCTGGTAAAAACGTTGAAGTATAGCCATATTCACATTATTGCGAAACTCAAAAACATTCACTTCTTGCTTCAAATAATATAAAAATTTGACTTCAATGGCGAATACTCCAAATTGTTCAACAAAAATCAGCGGGTTAGAAGCAAAATATTCTTTGTTTTCATCTGCAATTTGTCTTAGTATTTCGAGGGCTTCTTTCACTTTTTGAGGAGCAGTGTTATATTCCAGGTTTATCAGGCACGATACCCTGAAAAAAGGCCCTTGCGAATAATTTTCAATAGGTTTTTCAGAAAAATGTGCATTCGGGATGGTCACTATTAAGCCTTCCAGCGTTCTCATTCGAGTGCTGCGAATTCCTATTTCACTGATAATACCATCAAAGCGGTCAATCACGACCCTGTCGCCCACCTGGAAGGGTTTGTCCAGGTATAAAATCATTCCACCAAACATATTTTTTACGGTATCCTGTGAGGCAAGCGCCAGCGCAAGCCCTCCTATGCCAAGCCCGGCAATAAGCGCTCCAACATTAAAACCTGCGTTGTTAAGCCCTACAATAATGCCGAAAGACCAAATCGTAATTTTCACAACCTGCTGAATCAAAGAGATAAGTTGAGCATCTAAATTGTTATCTGAACGTTGCGAATACGGCAGAAGAAATTCCCTGATGATTGCATTGATAACCCGCACAAAAAGCCATGTTATCACAAAAGCCGTCAGCAACACAAACCCTTTGCGTATAGTTTTTTCTATTCCCGGAGTAAAATGCAGGCGATCCAGCGCAAACCACAAACCCACAAGGATAATAGCAAATATTGCAGGGTTACGCAGCTGCTCTACAACAATGTCAACTATCTTGTTTTCTGTTCTTGAAGTGAGCTTGCGCAG
>JAVQWQ010000145.1:0-5536 GCA_033578915.1 Chitinophagales bacterium
ATTTAGACAAAAGCGATTTATATGAGAGTGTTGTTTCAGAGTTAAAAAAAATTCCTGAAATAGTGAGTTGTCATTACACCACCGGTAATTACAGTTTATTTCTTAAAATACACTGCAGAGACACAAAACATCTAAGGGATGTGCTGCACGACCAGATACAAAAAATAAAAGGAATCAACCGAACAGAAACATTAATTTCGTTGGAGGAAAGTTTCAATAGAAATCCACAAATTCCGCTTTTAGAAAATAGATGAAAGAAGAACTACTTCTGTATGGAGCTACCGGCTACACCGGTAAATTAATCATCGAAGCTCTACTCGCTCAAAAAATAAAGCCGGTTTTGGCAGGCAGAAATGATGCAGCGCTTAGATTACTTGGAGAAAAGTATTCTTTAGATACCATTACCTTCACATTAGACGACCCGCATGCCATAAAACCACATTTGGAAAATATAAAAGTTGTTTTGAATGCCGCCGGGCCATTTATTTACACTTATGCCAATATGCTTAAGGCTTGTTTGGAGACCGGAACACATTATTTAGATATTACCGGTGAATATCAGGTTTTTGAGGGCTGTGCTGCAAAGAATGAAGAAGCCATAAATGCTAAGATAATGGTGCTTCCGGGGGCTGGTTTTGATGTTGTTCCATCAGACTGCCTGGCAGCGAATTTAAAAGAAAGGTTACCCGATGCATTGTTTCTGAACCTTGCTTTTGTAAGTGTAAACAGCACCATAAGCCGCGGCACCGCAAAAACAGCGCTCGAGAATATTGGCAACGGGGCTATTATTAGAAAAGATGGGATACTTAAAAAGATTACTCCCGGAAGCGATACAAGGTACATTAATTTTGGCTCTTTGCAAGCTTACGCAACAGTTATCAGTTGGGGCGACATCTCTACTGCTTATTACAGCACTAAAATTCCTAACATAAAAGTATATAATGTACTCCCTGAAAAGCTAATAAAAAAGATGCGGCTTTTGAACCTTTTTAGTTGGTTGCTGCAGCTTAGGCCAATAAAAAATTATTTGATAAAAAAAATAGATGAACGCAAAGCCGGGCCCGATTATGAACAACGCCAAAACGGCTTTTGCTTACTGTGGGGATGCTTAGAAAATAAGGCAGGCCAAAGAGTTGAAATGCGCCTCCGCACCCCGGAAGCTTATTTACTTACGTCACTTACTGCAGCTATTATCGCCAAAAAAGTTTTAAGTAATCAATATAAAGTAGGATTCCAGACCCCATCTACTGCCTATGGTAAAGATTTAATTTTAGAAATTCAAGATTGTAAATTTATATGATGAAAGCATTGATTTTGAAAGGTAAAAATCAGCCTCTGGAGTTGGGTACAACAGATAAACCTGAACCCAAAACTGAAATGGTACTTGTGAAAATTACCGCTGCTGCACTAAATCACCGCGATGTTTGGATACAAAAGGGATTATACGCCGGCTTAAAGTTTCCAATTATTTTAGGTAGTGATGGCAGCGGAGTGGTAGAGGATACAGGAGATAATGTTGACCGAGAGCTGATAGGAAAGGAAGTTATTATCAATCCTTCTATCGGATGGGGAGATGATGAAAACGTTCAATCCAAAAATTATAAAATACTCGGCTTACCGGACGATGGCACATTTGCGGAATACGTAGTTGTTCCTAAACAAAATGTAGCTCCTAAGCCACCACATTTAAATTTTTATGAAGCTGCTGCTTTGCCTCTGGCAGGACTTACAGCATGGCGTGCTCTCTTCACTCGTGCAGAATGCAAAAAAGGAGACAAGGTATTGATAACCGGCATAGGAGGAGGTGTTGCGCTTTTTGCCATGCAGTTTGCCCTTGCAGCGCAAGCCAGCGTATTTGTTACCTCTTCGTCAGACAAAAAAATAGAAAAGGCAATACATCTTGGCGCTTCAGGCGGGGTAAACTACACAAAAGAAAATTGGGATAAAAATTTACTTGAGCAACATGGAATGTTTGATATTATCATAGACAGCGCCGCAGGCAAAGACTTTTCAAAGTTGATAGATCTCGCAAAACCGGGAGGCAAAATAGTATGCTTTGGCGGCACTGCAGGAAATATAATAGATCTAAGCCCACAAAAAATATTTTGGAAACAACTTTCGATTCTTGGCTCTACTATGGGGAGCCCGAAAGATTTTAATAACATGCTTTCTTTTGTCAACCAACACTTAATCAGGCCGATAATAGATATTGTTTTTCCATTAGAGAGGGGACAGCATGCTATGGATAGAATGAGCAATAAGGAGCAATTTGGAAAAATAGTTTTACAAGTGCACCAGTAAAAGCTATACCTCATTGGTTTATATATCCTAAATTTACACATGCTTAAACAATGATTATGCAATTAAGAAATAAACAAAACAGAAGGCTACTTAAATTGAAAATAGAACAAGACCACACCCCACGCATCACATTATCTTTTTACAAATATGCTCATATACCTAATCCGGAACTTTTCAGAAACACCTTATATCAAAAGCTGAGCGCCCTTGAAGTATTAGGAAGAATATATGTAAGTAAAGAAGGAATCAATGCGCAAATATCAGTACCCGAAGAAAAATTTGAATATTTTAAAACGTATATCAATAGTCTCCACATTCTAAAAGGTGAAAGGCTAAATATCGCTATTGAACAGAGCCATAAATCTTTTTTCGTATTAGATATAAAAGTTAGAAATAAAATAGTTGCCGATGGCCTGGACGACAGTTCATTTGATGTTACCAACACAGGAAAACATCTTAAAGCAAAAGAATTTAATGAACTATGCGAGCGTCCTGATTCCGTTGTAGTTGATATGCGCAACCATTATGAACATGAGGTTGGTCATTTTAAAGGAGCCATACTTCCAGACGTGGACACATTTCGCGAGGCCTTGCAAAAAGTAGAAAGTATTCTTCAAGAACACAGAGACAAACATATCTTGCTGTATTGCACGGGAGGAATTCGCTGCGAAAAAGCCAGTGCCTACCTAAAGCATAAAGGTTTTGAAAAAGTATATCAACTGGAGGGTGGTATCATTGAATATGCAAGGCAAGTGAAAGCGTTGGGTTTGGAAAACAAATTCATTGGCAAAAATTTTGTTTTTGATGAAAGATTAGGAGAAAGAATAACCGATGACATCATATCGTCATGCCACCAATGCGGTAAGCCCTGCGATAACCACACCAATTGCGCCAACGATGCTTGTCATCTGCTATTCATTCAATGCGACGATTGCAAAAAGAAATTTGAAGGGTGTTGTTCATCCAAATGCAAAGAAATTATTCATTTGAGTCCGGAAGAGCAAAAAGCCATACGTAAAGGAATGGCTAAAGGGCGACAAGTTTTTCACAAAGGCAGGGTTGAGTTTTCTCCTTTAGAAAAAATTAATTCATTATAACATAAAGGAAAGCATCAGTATATAATATCAAAATCGTTGAAATTTTTCAGTGGAGAAATCTTTTTTTCTATCCCGTCGACAATAGAAAGTTTGTTACCCTTCTCAATATCGCGGATAAAAATTTCCATTAAGCTCAGCGGAGCTTCAGCTTCAATATAAACTGTTCCGTCATTCATGTTTTTTACGAAACCTTTTATTGAATAACTGATTGCAGTGTTATATACAAACTTCCGGAAGCCAACTCCTTGTACTTTGCCTTTTACTACAATATCGTAATGAACAGGGCCAGACATTAACTTACGGGATTAAGGGAGATACTGAATATTTTGTATTGATTTAAATCGCGCTCATAATAAAATTTATCCAGGGCTTCATACATATTTTTGGCACGGAAGTAAGATGTATGCAGCACATTCTCTCCTACTTTCATCCATTGTATGGTCATGCTGTTTTCGTGGTGATAATGGTTTTGTATGTAATCCACCATTTTTCTGAGAGCATCGGCTTTATCGGTACCTGTAACGCTATGAAACAGAAAGGACTGCTCGTGACGGGGGTTGACCGTCACTAAATCAAGTTTTACAGTTTCATTTTTAAACTTAAAATTAAAAATCAGATTTTCCTGGCGCATGCCAAGCATCTGCGCAATTTCACTTTGCAGCCTTGCGACTTCCACATTTTGATCAGTGCTCATCTTATCAGAAAGTTTTTGCAATTTGATCAACAATTCCGTATTCAATAGCTTCGTTGGCGTTCATCCAATAATCGCGATCGAAATCCTTCATAATTTGCTCAAAGGTTTTACCGCAATTTTCAGCGAGAATTTGCGCGCTGAGTTCTTTGATTTTTTGAATCTCTCTTGCAGTAATTTCAATATCTGTGGCTTGCCCATACATACCTCCCAACGATGGCTGATGTATCATTACCCGACCATGTGGGAAAATGTATCTATTACCTTTTTTACCACAACTCAGTAAGATAGAGCCCATTGATGCAGCCAAACCCATACAAATGGTGTGCACAGGAGATTGAATCATACGAATGGTATCATATATTACCATCCCGCTGGTGACCACCCCACCAGGAGAATTTATGTAAAAATAAATATCCTTACCCGGTTCATTGCTTTCTAAATACAATAATTTATTTACTACCTTTTCAGCAGATTCATCTGTGACAGGCCCCCATAAAAAAACCTTGCGCTGTTCAAGAAACTTGTTTTCATATTTCATGAAACCCTCCATCATCTTTGAAATAGCATCGTCTGGCGTTCCGTTTTGAATGTTGTTTTGTGTTGATTTTGCTTCCATAGAATGTTTTGATTAACAACGTCAAACCTATATGATTTTTTGTTTTTGAAAAATTAAACAAAACAAAACACTTTATAATAGGAATATTCGGTTCTAAAAAAATGTATGTTCGCTAAGATTTATTTTAACCCATGAAAGAAGCACACGAAAAAAAACTTTTTCTTCTCGATGCATACGCTCTGATTTACAGGGCATATTTCGCTTTTATCAACAACCCGCTGCGAAACAGCAAGGGGATGAACGTAAGTGCAATAGCAGGTTTCACTCAATTAATCGCAGACCTTTTACAAAAAGAAAAACCTACGCATATGGCTGTTGTTTTTGACAGCGCTGAGGAGACTACTACCCGCGCTGCCACCTTTGAATGGTATAAAGCAAACCGCCAGGAAATGCCCGAAGATATTGCTCAGTCAATTCCCTGGATAAAAAAAATCATCGAAGCATTTAATATCCCTTCTATAGAGATGCCGGGCTACGAGGCAGATGATATTATAGGGACTATCGCAAAGAAGAAAGCGGCGGAAAACTTTACAGTTTACATGGTTACTTCTGATAAAGACTACGCACAATTGGTCTCAGAAAAAATAAAGATTTATAAACCCGGCAGACAAGGCAGCGAAGTTGAAATTCTGGGTGTACACGAAGTAAAAGAAAAATGGGAGGTAGAAAATCCGGCACAAGTGGCAGATGTACTCGGATTGATGGGCGACAGCGTTGACAATATACCGGGTATAAAAGGAATAGGCGAAAAAACTGCTAAAAAACTTATTAAAGAATATGGCTCATTAGAAAACGTAATTGCCCATGCCAACGAAATAAAAGGAAAAC
>JAVQWQ010000146.1:0-5427 GCA_033578915.1 Chitinophagales bacterium
TCTACTGCAACAATTTCAGGGGTTGCAGGCGCGGCATTGGGAATAGTATCAGATTGTAATGTTTGAAAACCGGGACAGTTGTAATCGGCCTCCATGTAATAGTACCACTGGGTGCCTTGGCTTAACCTTCCTATATCTGTGTACGAAGTTTGAGATTCATTGGGTACAATGGCTACCAGTGAAAAATTTCCGTTAAGAGAAGCGGAAACGTAAATTTTATAACCATTAAACGTTCCTCCGCACGGATTTCCGGGATTTGTCCATTGCAAGATAATGTTAGAGTTTACTGCATCATTATTTACACATTGAAGAACGGGAGCAGGGATGTTTTGGCAATGCAGATAACATATGGTGAAACAGGATATATATACGGGAAATATTTTTTTCATCAGTAAATAACCCGAAAAAGGTTTCAAATCAATAATACAAACTTACAATAGAAACGACTGTGCTTCGTAATATTGCCTTATTTTATTAATTATTTTTTTTCCAGTAAAACTTTTCTGCTTAACTTGAATTTCCCGGTTTTAGGTTCGATACCCAAAAGTTTTACTTTAATCACATCGTTTTCTTTTAATACGCCTTCCATAGACTCAAGGCGCTTATGGCTTATTTCTGAAATATGGAGCAATCCTTGTTTACCCGGAAGGAATTCTACAAATGCGCCATAAGGCATTATTGTTTTAACGGTTGCTTCATAAACTTCTCCCACCTGTGGAACAGCTACAATACCTTTTATCCATTTTTCGGCGGCAAGAAGTCCATCTTTATTTGGCGAAAATATCTCTACGATTCCCTTATTACCTACCTCTTCTATCGTAATGGTTGTACCCGTAGCAGCCTGTATTTCCTGAATAACCTTGCCGCCAGTACCTATAACTGAACCGATAAATTCTTTATCTATTTCCAGCACTACAACGCGTGGAGCATGAGGTTTATAATCTTCGCGCGGAGCGCTAATAGTTTCGTTCATTTTTTCGAGAATGTGCAAACGGCCACGCCTGGCTTGTTGAAGTGCTTCCATGAGCAGTTCACGGCTCAACCCGTCAATCTTAATATCCATTTGGCAGGCGGTAATTCCGTCTTTTGTGCCGCAAACTTTAAAATCCATGTCTCCAAGATGATCTTCATCGCCGAGAATATCAGATAATATAACGTAGTTTCCCTCGCTATCTGTAACCAAACCCATGGCTATTCCACTCACAGGCTTGGAAATTTTGATACCTGCGTCCATCAATGCAAGAGAGCCGGCACATACTGTGGCCATGCTCGACGAACCATTTGATTCTAAAATATCGCTGACAACTCTAACAGTGTAAGGAATATCTTTGGGTATTACGTTCTCCAATGCTCTCAAAGCTAAGTTTCCATGCCCTATTTCACGGCGTCCTGTACCTTTAGGCACTTTTGCTTCACCGGTACTGTATCCTGGGAAGTTATAGTTCAACATAAATTTCTTATCTTCATTAATAACTACACCATCCACAGTTTGCTGGTCAAGTTTAGTACCCAATGTAACTGTTGTAAGAGATTGGGTTTCCCCGCGTGTAAAAATTGATGAACCATGAGCGCCGGGCAGATAATCTACTTCACACCATATAGGCCTGATTTCATCCATCTTGCGGCCATCTAGTCTAATCTTTTCTTTGAGCATTACGGTGCGTACAGCTTCTTTCTGAACCTTACTAAAATATTGGCCTATTAGCCATTCGTCTGCCTTAGCCTTCTCCTCTCCTACCTCAAGAGCATATTGTGATATAAAATTCGACTTAACAGCATCAAATTTTTCTTTTCTCAAATGTTTATCAGGTATTCCTTGTCGTGCTATTTCTGCACACGCCTCAAATGTAGCTTCTCTAACCTTTTTTCTGAGTTCTTCATCATGCTTTTCGTGCAAATAAGCTCTTTTTATTGTTGTACCTTTTTCCGCCTCCATCTCTCGGATGACGCGTATATGTTTTTTAATTTCTTCGTGAGCGAAGCTTATAGCATCCACCATCACTTCTTCACTTACCTCCTTCATCTCGCCTTCTACCATGAGAATATTTTTCTCTGTTGCCCCAACGATCAGGTCAAGATCAGTTTCATCAGATTCTAACTCGCTCTTTTTGGGATTTATACAAAACTTGCCATTTATCCTTGCTACTCTAACCTCGCTAACCGGCTCTGCAAAAGGAATTGTGGAACAAGCCAGAGCAGCCGAAGCAGCCAGGCAAGCATAAGCATCTGGTAGTTCATCAGCATCAGCAGAAATAAGCTGAATCATCACAACTACATTGGCATGATAATCATCTGGAAAAAGCGGACGCAGAGCACGGTCAACCAAACGGCTTACAAGGATTTCGTGCTCATATGGGCGTCCTTCGCGTTTAAAAAAACCGCCGGGAAATTTTCCCAGTGCTGCATAGTTTTCCCGATATTCAACTGTTAGGGGCATAAAATCAACTCCTTCCTTGGCCTCTTTATCTGCACAAACCGTTGCAAGAAGCATTGTTTTGCCATATTTAAGCACAACGCTTCCATCTGCCTGTTTGGCTAATCTTCCGGTTTCCAATTCAATTATTCTACCCTCAGCTTGTTCAATAGTCTTTCTGATTACATTCATAAATCCTTAATTTAAAATTATAATATATAGGAAGGGGGAGGGAAAAAAGCAAAATCGTTTGAAAGAACTAATGCAGCTTGGAATAGCAGTCGCAGATATAAAATTCGTTATTTGCGAATATTTAGTTTTTCAATCAATGCCCGGTATCCGTTTAAGTCTTTTTTCATAAGATAGTTCAAAAGCCTTCTTCTTTTACCAACCAGTTTCAAAAGAGCCCTTGTGTTGGAATGATCTTTTTTGTTTTGCTTCAGATGCTCACTGATGTGATTGATTCTGGCTGTAAAAAGCGCTATTTGTCCTTCTACCGAACCTGTATTTGTTTCACTGTTGCCAAACTCTTTAAAAATGCTCTTTTTAATTTCTTTAGTTACTTTCATATTAATTTAATTGGACAAAAAGCAAAAGTAATAAATCTTAAGTAAAGCAAGAAATTTGGGTTTGATTAATTTCTCTGAAAAAGTAAGGATTTTAATTAAGACGATAATATTTGAACCCAAAACCTTATCTCAAAAAAATAAATCATTTAAATACATAAAATTATCCGTTTTTCTAAAAACTGTTCAATTTAATTTTTTTTTTTAAATGTTATCATTTAATCTTGCCCCCCGTTAATTAAATAATTTTATCATGTGTAGAAAATTTGCGTTATCCTCGTATATTATCTTTCTTACATGTATTAATGTTTTTTCACAAGCAGGCAAGGATGGTTCGCTTACTGTTACGAGTAATAATTTTGTGATAAATAGATATACTCGGGTAGTTGCAGATATACCGGCTGGCTCATCCACAATAACAGTATCGAATATAAATGATTTAAACAGGGATGGAATTACCTATTTACCCGCCGGATATACAACTAATAGTTCGGTGTATGCAAATAACGCACTTTCACCCGGAGATTTGATTATGATTTATCAGGCCCAAGGGGCAGTAATTGACTCTACTAATACACTAAATTATGGAACTGTTATAAATTACAATGGAGCAGGTACTTATGAGTTCGCAGAAGTTGCCAGTGTATCTGGGAACACCATTACTTTAGGGTGTCGAACTAAGTTGAGCTATTTTGCATCACGTTATGTTCAAGTTATTCGAGTTCCACAATATACTACTTTAACTATCAATTCATCTAGAAGTATTGTACCGGTTCCATGGGGCGCCCCATCTTTTGGTGGAGCCGATCCCTCAGCTTTAACGCGAAGAAGAGGAGGTGTGATCGCACTCCACGCGACAAACGTTGTAAATAATGGATCCATTTCAGCAGACGCAGCAGGATTCAGAGGCGGCACGATCGAAAACAATACCACTAGTGATTATTCTAATTTTAATCAAACACAGTTCGTAACAAACAATTCCTTCTTTAGTGCAGAAAAAGGGGAAAGTATAGCTGGATATCGCGACGATTATGATTCTTTATATAATGGAAGATATGGACGCGGTGCCCCGGCAAATGGTGGTGGAGGTGGAAATTCACACAACGCAGGTGGCTGAGGAGGAGCTAATGGGGGTAATCCTTCAGGTTGGTTTCGCGGAGCCGGAGTAATGAACAGTTTTGGTACTTGTGGTAATCCAGGAGCCTGGGCTTTAGACCCAGATTATATTGCTAATGGAAACTCATTAACAAATTCTCAAGGTGGGGGTCGGGGTGGATATACGTTCTCTTTTAGCAACCAAAATGCCTGTACATATGGCCCTTCTTATCCGGCAAACTTTATTGCTCCAGGAGTGCCATCATCAAATATTTTAAACACATTATGGAATGGGGATTACCGTAAAGCTTTAGGAGGACTAGGGGGAAGACCTATAGTTTCAAGTAATGTTCAAAATCAACTATTTTTTGGAGGTGGAGGCGGTGCAGGAGATGGTAATAATAACGCTAACAATGATGGAGGAGATGGAGGTGGATTAGTTTTTATGATTGTTGAGTCAACGATATCTGGTACAGGAATAATAAGTGCAAATGGACAAGATGGTTTTAACACAGTTAGCGGTCACAATGACGCTCCCGGAGGAGGTGGTGGTGGTGGAACAATTGCAATTCAGGCGCAGACAATAAACAATACTATAACAATAAGAGCAAACGGAGGAAGAGGGGGAAATCAGTTGATAACAAATGATGAAGCTGAAGGGCCTGGTGGCGGAGGAGGTGGTGGTGTAATAGCAATCAGAGCCAATTCTGATGCCTCTGTCAAACAAGTTCTTGGAGGGCAAAATGGCACGTCTACTTCGGCTGCTATAACAGAATTTACTGCCAATGGTGCAACAAGCGGTAATACAGGAACTATTACTTCTGTTTCTGTATCACTTTTTAATACAAGATGTTTAGCTAATTTAGGAGTTAATAAAACAATTAATAATAATACACCAAATGTAGGTTCTACTGTTGTTTTCACTATTAACATTTCAAATAGCGGCCCAAATCCTGCTACAAATGTTGTTGTAAATGATGTAATACCTTCGGGTTATACATTTTTATCATCAACAGCAAGTCAAGGAAGTTATTCAAATGTAAGTGGGGTATGGACTGTAGGTAATCTTGGAATAGGAGGAACAGCGACATTAAATATTACTGTTTCGGTAAATAGCAGTGGAGTTTATACTAATACAGCTACAATAACAACAAACGACCAAGACGATCCTGATACATTGAACAACAGATCAAGTATTACTCCAAACCCAAATTTTCCACCTGTTGCCAATGATGATACTTTTAGTCCTTCAATTCCTGAAGATGATCCGGGAGCAACAATTAACATTTTGAATAATGATACAGATCCTAATGGTAATCCTACCGCACCAACGAACGCACCAGGACAATTTTC
>JAVQWQ010000147.1:0-5405 GCA_033578915.1 Chitinophagales bacterium
AAAACATCAAAGTATGCATGGGCGTAATTTGCATCTCATAGCCATGTGCCAGGAAGGGCACTGATGTGGCGCTCCATTTCTTGTAATGCTTTATTACTGGCAGCGCTGCTCCTTCTAACTCTGCGGATATTTTTTGTGTGAATCCAAAACGTTCAAAATAGCGATAAAGCTTTTCTCGTCCGGTGATATGGTTGTAATACTTATGGGCTAGCAGCGCAAAAGCAACGTTAGATGAAGTTTCCAATGCTCGCTGTAGGGTTATAGTGTTTGCTTCAGGCGGAGTGTGGTCGCGAATTTTCAATCCATAAAATTCAGTTTCTCCTCCTCCGGTTTCTATTTTTACGAATGGCGCAACAAAGCCATCTTCTAGCAAGGCAGCGGCTACCGCTGTTTTAAAAGTAGAGCCGGGAGCTTCTGTTTCAGCAAATGCGTAATTTTTTATTTCATCATAAGTGGAATCACTTGTAATTCCAAGATTTACAATTGCTCTGATTTTTCCGGTTTGGCATTCCATTAATATCACACAGCCATGGTCTGCCTTGTGATATTGCAGCGCGCGTAGCAGCGCGTCATGTGCCACATCCTGAAAATCAATATCTATGGAAGTGTAAATGTTTTTTCCGGGTTGTGGCAGCGTATTCTCGGGCGATTCCAGCGGTATGCGCAGCCCACCTGGCAGTTTCTGTGCCAAGGTATTTCCGGGAGTGCCTGTTAGAATACTATCAAATTTTTTCTCCAGCCCAACTCCTATTTTTTCGTGAGTATTACTCTTGACATATCCAACAGTGCGCGCAGCAAGGTTTCCAAATGGCTTAAGTCTAGAGGTATGCTCTTCAAAAACCAGCCCGCTTACGTATCGGCCCTCTCGTACCAGAGGCCACTTTTCCATTTGCGAACGAACCTCCCAAGGGATATTTTTTTGAATTATAAAATAGGTATTTCCCTTTTTTCGCTTGTTGAGAATTTCTTTTTTATAAGCTGCGGAGCTTTTATCTCCAAAAGTTGTATGTAACAGCAGGCAAAAAGAGTCCACCTGCTCTCGAAATACCTTGCTGTTGCGGAGGCTGGTGCGTACATCCATACCAAGATTAAAAAATGGAAGTGTGGTGGCTAAAACACTGCCGTTGTGAGAGAAAATGTTGCCACGCTCTGCCGGCAACACAATTCTGGATATCGTAAACGAATCAGCCAGGCTCTTGTAGTAATTTCCCTGATAAGCCTGTATGTAAAAAGCTTTGGTGAGAATGGCAAATCCTGCAAGGCTTACAGCCAGAAAACCCAGCCTTACCCGAAGTAATATTTGTTGCCTTTTATTCATTACTGCTCTGTAGTTTTTACTCCTCTACCAGGTGTGGTGGAACTCTTAGTGGCTCAAGACCCATTTCGCTTACCATTCCGGCGACTACACTTTGTCTGCTCATTTTCATCATTTTTGCCGAGAGGCATGCATATTCCCACCTCAGTTCTTTCAACTCTTTTTGTTTGAGGGCTATAGAGCGCTGAAAGGTCTCTGCCATGTGTGCATTGTAGATGTGAATGCCTCCAATAGCAATTAAAAAGAAGATAAAAGGAAGTCTGTACAGCAAAGAACCAAAGCTGTGCTCTCCAATATCATGAATGAACTGCCAGAAACCTGTGCTGTTCTTTTTTTCAATGTTTTGTTGTGTTGTTTCCATATATCAGGTTTTTTCTGCTATTCTTAGTTTTGCGCTTCTGGCTCTGGGATTAGCCTTCAGCTCTTCTTTGCGGGGTACAATTGGCTTTTTGGTTATCAGCCTGAAGGGTTTCAGGATTTTTCCAAACTCGTCCTTCTGATGCTCCCCTTCTATATTGCCGCTCTTCATAAAATTCTTTACCATTCTGTCTTCTATCGAATGAAAGGTAATGATGGCTAACCTTCCACCCGTGTTAAGCACCTCAGCGCTTTGCTTGAGAAAAGTTTCCAGCGCGCTGGCTTCATCATTCACTTCCATTCGGATGGCCTGAAACACCTGCGACAGATAGCGCTGTGGATTACCTTTTGAGAGCGACCTGCACAGTTGAACTAACTCTCCAGTAAATCGCCACTGTCTGGATTGCCGCGCTTTGACTATTTCGGCTGCTAATTTTTTAGAATTTCGCACCTCTCCATACCTGCTGAATATGCTCACCAGTTTCTCTTCAGATGATTCATTGAGCACATCGGCAGCTGTCAATTTGCCGGCAGTGTTCATGCGCATATCCAATGGAGCATTGTAGCGATAGCTGAAGCCGCGCTCTGCGGCATCCAGTTGGTAGGAGCTCACCCCAAGATCTGCCAAAATACCATGCACCTTAGTTATTCCTTCCGCCCTCAGAAATCGCTGCATATAGCGAAAATTGGCGTTAAAGAAGGTGAGGCGTTTATCTTCCGGCACATACTTCATGGCCTGAGCATCCTGGTCAAACGCTATCAGCCGCCCTTTGTCCGATAGTCGTTTTAGTATTTCGCGTGCATGGCCTCCACCTCCAAAGGTCGCATCTACATACACTCCATCCGGATGGGTTATCAGTCCTGAAACACCCTCATGTAAAAGAACGGGCACATGATGTACGGCATCTGAAGTATGCCATACTTCATG
Source organism: Chitinophagales bacterium (assembly GCA_033578915.1). Lineage (GTDB taxonomy): Bacteria > Bacteroidota > Bacteroidia > Chitinophagales > LD1 > UBA7692. Next base: position 2,601 of record JAVQWQ010000147.1, read on the forward strand.
TTTTTCATTTTCTTTTTTCCAACTCATTGAGATAATTCGAAACCTCTATGCTGTGTTGATACATTTTAGCAAGGTTGTTAGCCACATACTCGTTGAATGTGTTCACATCCCATATCTGAATACAATCGAGCTCGCCTTTTAAAACCACTTCTTTTGCATTGTTTATATATCCCATCAGGCTTTTAGGAATCAGAAACCTATCAGCGCTATCTAAAGTGATTTCGGTGAGGCCTATAATATAGGTACTGTAAAATGCTCTGTGAACGGGGTTGTAGCGGTCGAGTTTGCGAAGTTTTTCTTCTTCTTTCTGCCAAGTTGCCAAGGGATAAATCTCAAGGCAATCATCCAGGCCCTTTTTCAACATAAATACCCCTTTGTCTTCCGGCGGAAATTGTGCTTTGAACGACACCGGCATTTTGATGCGCCCTTTGTCGTCTATGGTACAGTTGAACTGTCCGCGGAAGGTGTTCATGTGATTTTTTTGCCAATACGAAGTTAAGCTGTTTTTCCACTTTTTCCCACTTTATACCACAATTTTGTACAAAAAATTTTTCCACATTTTTTTAAAATTAAGATTTATCCACAATTAATTAAAAATTAATGATTTGTAGGGATAGGCTGAAAATTGACAATTCGAAAATTAACATAATACTAACATGTTTTCTGCCTTTTCGTGCCATAAGAAACAAATTATCCACATGAAATCAGGATTCTTTTTTGATAATGAACCGCTACGACAGTGCTCTGTTTGGAGTAAAGTGTAAAAAAGTGGGATAACTAAATAAAACTGCGAATGAATTCTTGTATTACGAGATTTGTCTCTAACCTAAAACCACTTCTTTTTTTTGAAAACGATAAACAAGGTCAGGCTCAAGGAAATCATAAACAGCCAAACGGCATAATACCCGTATTTCCACCGCAACTCTGGCATTACATCAAAATTCATCCCATAAATTCCTACGATAAAAGTAAGCGGGATGAAAAAGGATGATATAACCGTAAGTGTTTTCATCACTTCATTCATGCGGTGGCTAAGCATGCTGTGGTATAAATCCATCAGGCTGGTAAGGATATCGCGATAAGTTTCTACCGAATCGTTCACGCGAAAAATGTGGTCAAGAAGGTCGCGCAGGTAAGGCCTGTTTTCGGCCTCAAAAAAATCTATATTGTTGCGGTCTAAGTTGCTAAGCAGCTCGCGCACAGGAGTGGTGTATTTCCTGAAGAAGATGAGCGAACGCTTGATGTTTTGCAGTGCCACCAGGTGTTGTTTAGATGCCTGGGCAATAATATTTTCTTCCAATGTCTCTATATCGGAGCTAAAGTCTTCCAATACATCAAAGTAACTGTCAATTATTGCATCCAAAAGACTATATAGAAGGAAATCTTCACCTCTTTGCCGGATGAGGTTATTATTTTTAAATAATCGGTTCCGTACTTCATCGAAAACAGGAGTATCTGCTTCTATTACAGAAATCAGAAGATTATTTTTCAACACAAAACTTACCTGTTGAGAGGTCAGTTTCATATTGTTTTCTTTGAACAGTCGCAATGTGATATAGAGATAGTCACCATAAGATTCCACTTTTGGCCGCTGGCGCGTATGTAAAATATCTTCGACTACAAGCGGGTGAATATGATAAGTTTCTGCAAGCTTATCCAGCAGGTTTCTTTGGGCAGCACCTGCAATATGTAGCCAGTTTACCTGCGTTTCCACAGAAAGGCTGCAACATTCCTCTATGTTTGGATTGACTATCTCCTTGCAATGTGTTGCGTTATAGATGATGAGAGTGGTTTTTGCTCCCTGCATGATTTAATCGCTAATTTGCACAAATGAACGATGTTATAATAAGTGTACAAAATCCTTTGATAAAAAAGATAAAGAGGCTGCTGGAGAAAGCATCTGCCCGCAAGGAAGAGCAGTTGTTTGTTGTCGAGGGCGTGCGTGAAGTGTCGCTAATGCAGAGAGGGGGATATGTTTCAGAAGTTATTTTGGTATGCAGGGAGTATTATGCTCCAAGTGCAGAATATCCAATCAACCTATCCGGTAATGTGAGATATGTTTCGGAAGAAGTGTACAACAGCCTTGTTTATCGAGAAAAAAGCGAGGGGGTATTGGCAATAGCCCGCATTCGTTCCTTTGAGCTTACAAGTGTTAGGCTGAAGGAGAATCCGTTGATTTTACTGGTGGCCAGCTTAGAGAAGCCCGGCAATCTTGGGGCTCTGTTGCGCACAGCAGATGCTGCCGGCGCAGATGCTGTGTTGGTATGCGATGCGCAGGCCGATATATATAACCCAAATGTGTTGCGCAGCAGTATTGGAACTTTTTTTACCAATACTATTGTTTGCTGCAACTGGGAAAAGGCGTATCAATGGATGCTTCGCCATAATATCAAAACATATGCTGCAGACCCTGAAGCAGAAAAGTATTATTTCAACGAAAATTTTTTTGAAGGAACTGCATTTGTTTTGGGAAGTGAGGCCAGAGGCATTCCGGAACACATTAGAAAGCAATGCCGCGAGCGGATAAAAATACCCATGATGGGTAATATAGATTCGCTGAATGTAAGCGTAAGCGGAGCAATATTGATGTATGAGGCGTTGAGGCAACGTATGGTCGCCGAAGAAAAAAAATGAGATTTTGATGCAGTATAGTTAAGCAGTGGTCTTTACTGAAAATTCTTTTTTTTAATACGGGTGAGGGATGCGGAGGGCGCAAGCGGAGCGAAGCGGCCGCGTGCGCCCCGGTGGGGCGGGAGCGGCGGGCACGCCCCCCGAACCCCGGGCACCCCCCCCCCCCCGGCCCCG
>JAVQWQ010000148.1:0-5392 GCA_033578915.1 Chitinophagales bacterium
GGACATACCACTCTGAGTCGTCTTTTGCACGTTTTTATAAATATTGTTTCGACAGCAATACACGGGTATTTTTTTAGTGCATGCACAGACCAAAAAGAATTTGGAGAACTTTTGCCAGATTGGATTAAGATTATAAATGTTAGCGATAAGGCTAAGCAGCAGCTTGTTGAACTACTACTTTATAAAGGCGAAGAAAATGTTATAGCTTTAGCAATAGAGAAACCAGAAATGCCTTGATTTTAGATGACCTGGAAGTACGTAGAATAGCTAATCAGCTTGGTTTATCTTACTTAGGGATGCTTTTTATGATTATTAAAGAAAAACATAGGGTATAATTGCACGTATTTAACCATTAAGTCAAAGAATTAATAGGCCAAATTCCGCTTAACTGATAAGTTGGAGTTAGGCTTTGAGAGATGCCAATGAATAAAAGGCCATTCTTCAACAATGATAAATATTATAACTCTTCAAAAAATCAGTTATCCCAAAATTCTGGCACTAGCAATTTCTGTAACCTTAGACAATATCCAGGAATTAAAATTTTTTGTCTTGATTTATCCAAATATCCAGATACACAAAAATTAGATTGAAATTGATCTATGCTTAGCTTATTTGTTGCCTTTGATGAGTTTAAATCCATTTCATTTTCTTTTCAAAAATATTAGCATCAACATAAAGATCTTTAAGTGCTGCAGAAGCGTTATTTTTGACTGATGCGTTTTGTTGGTATTTTATCTGTCTTATTGAGTGTATGGAATCTGTTTAGTCAGAAATGGACAGACGCTGAAGTAAAGCGTTACTTCTTTGAAAGCAGAAAGTGCAAAAGCTCTTTTACTCCTGCAATACTAAGCATGGAAGGAACAGAAGCTGTTCAATCATTCATTTTAAAAGAGTGCTTTGGCAGCAAGGTGGCAGGCAACAGTATTCAGCTTGCATATATACAGCAAAGCCCCGGCGGAAGGCACTATTCGTTTTTTCAAAAAATAAATAACGTAAAAGTTTATAGTAGTGAGCTAAAAGTGAATACAGACGGCAAAGGAACGGTTACTTCTTTCTTTGACAATAGCTTTCACCCTGTTTTTTTAATAGACAACGGCCGGTCTGCGGATGAGGTACATTCTTTTGTTCGGAAGAGTTTCACAAACTGCGAAATTACAGGAAGCGAACCGGTGTGGCTTCCTGTAAGCGAGGACTCAGTAGTTTTATGTTTTCGATTGCTTTTGCAGCGCCCTCCGTCTGTAAATCTGGAGGTGATTTCCGATGGAGAAAAACTACTGTGTGTGCGCGACAGAAACATGTATGCTGGGCCAATAGATACCTTTGCTAAAGGTTATGTATTTCTGCCCGACCCCCTCACCTCTTCCGGAAATGTTTACGGAGGTATTTTTGTAGATAACAACGATGCAGATGCTCCTTGGTTGAACAACCAACGTTTTGAAGTTAGCCTGCTGGTAGAATATGATAACAACACATTCAAGTTGAAAAACAAATTTGTTGAGATTGCCGATTTTGATTCGCCCAATCATCCGCCGGCCACCGCAGCAGCTCCTTCCTTTTATTTTACGCGAAGCAACTTGTCTTTTGAGCAGGTGAATGCGCTGTACCACATTACCGAAATAGGCAAGCGAGTAAAATCACTTGGTTTTAATTGTGCAGATGTCTTAGTAGAGGCAGATGCGAATGCCCTTAGCGGACAGGATAACTCTTTTTTTGCCACCAATTATAGCCCTATGCGATTGTATTTCGGCACTGGTGGTGTGGACGACGCAGAAGATGCCGATGTGTGCATTCACGAATACTCGCACTTCCTTTCATATAATGCTGCCCCCGAGAGCAACAGCGGCACCGAAAGGCAGGCGCTTGACGAAGGCTTTTGCGATTACATGGCCGCTTCTTATTCCCGCTCTATCAATGATTTCAATTGGGGAAGAGTATATAACTGGGATGGCCACAATACTTTTTGGAATGGCAGAGTAGTTAATTCAGCCAAGAAATATCCCAATAACCTTATCAACAATATTTACAGAGACGGAGAAATATGGAGCAGCATGCTGATGCAACTATGGAGCGACCTCGGAAGAGATAAAACTGATAAACTAATTCTGCAAACGCATTACGGATATGCAAAAAATATATCTTACACTGATGCAGCTAACCTTTTTCTTATTGCGCTGCAACAATTATATAACAACGATGGATATTGTATAGTGGCTCAACGCATGCAAGAGCGCGGTGTATTACCTCCGGGAAAATCTTTGTGTAGCAATAATATTTTAGAAGATGAGGGTATAACGCTATTGTCAAAATATCTCCCTGAAGGGTTTTTACTAACTGCAAATAAAAATCAAACACCCTATCGTGTTTGGATATATGACTTAAGTGGCAGAGTAATTCGTGAAGATTCGTTTGATGAGAATTATATGTTGTATGCTGGCACATATCCTCCTGGTATGTATGTAGTCCTTGTCAAAAGCTCAAGCGCTACAAAGGTTTTCAAATGGACCAATTCCGATAAGCCGTAGAACCTATAGGAATTAATCAAAATAATAATGTAGGTTTGAACAATGAACATTAACGAAAGCAATAGACCAATAGTAGGAATCGTAATGGGGAGCCACAGCGACTTGAAAGTGATGCAAGAAGCTGCAGATATGCTCGGAAAATTTAATGTGCCCTATGAGCTCACTGTAGTAAGCGCGCACCGCACGCCGCAGCGGCTGATGAAGTATGCCTCTGATGCCGCCTCGCGTGGCCTGAAGGTAATTATTGCAGGTGCCGGAGGCGCTGCGCATTTGCCGGGGATGATAGCTTCTGTTACTACATTGCCTGTTGTAGGTGTTCCTATAAAATCCTCTAATTCCATTGATGGCTGGGATTCGGTTTTATCTATATTGCAGATGCCAGCCGGTGTTCCGGTTGCTACGGTAGCGCTTGATGGAGCAAAAAATGCAGCTATACTCGCTTTGCAAATCCTCGCAACCTCAGACGATGCTCTCGCTTCGCAACTGATACTTTTTAAAAAGGAACTCTCGGACAAGGTTCTTGATACGGTGCGCGAACTCAAGATTGCCGGTTACCGAAATGAATACGATGTGTAAGTCCGCAGCAGCGAAAGTTTTATCGGTACTTTGTTTTTATATTTTGTGCAATAGCTGCCTGCTTTTGCTCTACGGACAAAAATCATCGTTGCTTGCAGGACCTGTAGTTGGAAGTGTTACACCAACTTCGGCTGCAGTGTGGATTGGTTACTATGGCAGTGGCAGAAACGCACTTGTTTTACTCGATACAATAGATAAAAAAATTCTGCTTCCCACTTCACATCAATTCATTACAAATAAAAAAAGGCAGGTATCGCTCATCATGTATTTTCAAAAACTGGTGCCCGGAAGATATTATCGAATATTCATAGAAATAGAAGGCTGGGGCCGCCTGAACAGCTATGGATTTTCTACTCCGGAACAGGATACAATTAAAGATTTCAGCTTTCTCTTAGGTTCATGTTTGATGCTGCGAACAGGTTTATTCCGCATTGCTTATCCTGGGTTAAAACATGGTATTTTAAAAAAGATGCAGGCTACAGAATCAGATTTTATGCTCTGGCTTGGCGATAATGTCTATATGTTGTGGAGAGACCACAATTCGTATGAAAATATGTTTAAACGATATATGAAAACCCGCTCGCACTTTCGCTCGCTGAAGGGCTTTCTACCCACCCGCCCACACGTTGCGGCATGGGACGACCACGACTACGGCCCGAATGATGCTGACGGCTCATGGAAACTAAAAGACACTGCACTTCTTATTTTCAAAAGCTTTTGGCCTAATCCATATCCGGATAATCCTGCGCTGGTAGGAAATTTTTTTAAGTACAGTTATTATGATGCAGACTTTTTTGTTACCGACGATCGCTACTATCGCGGTGCTTGCTGCGACTCCACACAACCTTTTCTTGGAGAAATTCAAATGCTGTGGCTAAAACAACAACTCATGACAAGCCAGGCCACTTTCAAATTTATCGTGATAGGCACGCAGGCGCTCAGTGAGATGCATTTTGGCGAAAAATATGCGAACTATGCCAGGGAGCGCGAAGAGCTGTTGGACTTTATCGCATCCAACAATATTCAAGGTGTAGTGTTCCTGAGCGGAGATGTTCACTTTACTGAATTGTGCAACAAAAAGTATATGGGGTATCCTTTTTACGATTTCAGTTGCTCTCCGCTCCTGGCTCCTGTATTACCACTGCGTTTGGTAGGAATGCATAAAAACCCTATGAGGGTGGAAGGCACAGCGATACAGGGGCGAAACTTTGGAAGAATCACTATTTATGGAAATAAGGGAGATAGGGTATGCCGTATGGAGGCTTTTGACCGCAGAGGCAAGTTGAAATGGAAATATGAAATTCATCAAAATGATTTGGCGGTGAAGCCATGATATACAAAATAATTTTATTTCCGCTGCTGTCTTTGCTGTCCCGACTTCCTTCTTCTTTGTTATACGCTTTTGGCGATGTATGCGCTTTTTTTCTTGCCCATGTAATACGATATCGCCGAAGACTGGTGATGAGCAATCTGCATAGAGCTTTTCCTGAAAAGAGTATGGAGGAAAGACGCGTGATTGCCGAAAAGTTTTACCGCATTTTGGGAGAAAGGATAGCAGAGAGTATTATGGCGCTAAGCATGAGTAAAGAAGAAATTTTGAAACGCTGTTGTGTAAAAGACCTCAGCATAGTAGAACAATGGAGTAAAGAAAATTTCAGCATTGTAGCCCTGCTGGGACATTGCGGTGCATGGGAATGGGCAGCGCTCACGGCCAGCATTGTAACAGATTATCCTATGGTAGTTGCGTTGTACAGCCCCCCGAGAAATAAATATTGGGATGAATGGATAAACAAAATCCGCGGGCGGTTCGGGTTGAAGCTGATAAGTATGCGGGGAAGCGCTTTTGCGAATTATTATCGCTACGGAGTGTCGTGTAAAGCAATTCATCTTTTCTTGGCCGATCAGTCGCCCGGAGGGCTGCAAGGCGCGGTATGGTGCCGTTTTTTGAACAGTAACCTTCCTTTTCTCTCGGGGCCTGCCCGTTTTGCTGCCGCACATCAATGCAAAATATTGTATGTGGAAGTGGTGCGCCTTAGGCGAGGATACTACGAGATAAGGCTTACACCGATAGACATACCTGTTACTGCTGCACAGCATCAAGAAATAACATGCAGATATGCGAAATTGCTCGAGGCACAAATCTATCGCCTGCCTGAAGATTGGCTGTGGAGCCACAAACGCTGGAAACATGCCGACAAAGCCCCGGCAGAAATGAAAGATTTTTGTGGTTGAAGCAGGAGGGTCGGATAAGAAGTTTTATATAAAGTAAATGAAAATCGGGTGAGGGATGCGGA
>JAVQWQ010000149.1:0-5365 GCA_033578915.1 Chitinophagales bacterium
CTTCAACAATTTGCTTAGCTCTGTCGCGGCTAAAACGTTGAAGCGTACCGGTAAATAAGAAGGTTTTGCCTTGCAGCTTATTAGATTTTAAGGTCTGGAGTTCAGGACGATTATCTGTATTTACCCCAAGCTCTTTTAGAGTGTGTATTAGTTTTATATTTTGGGGGTTTGAGAAAAAATCTACTATGCTGCGGGCAACCTTAGGACCTATCCCCTCAATAGTAAGTAAAAAATCTTCCTTTTTCTGAGCCAGCTCAAAAATATTATTTACATGCGTGGCAAGGTCTTTTGAGGTGGCAACTCCTACGTGACGAATACCCAACGCATTAATTAATCTCCAAAGTGGACGTTGTTTTGATGCTTCTATGCCTGATCGCAAATTTTGAACTGATTTCTCACCCCAACCTTCTAATTTTAGTATTTTATCGTATGGTAGGCGATATATATCTTCAATATTTCGGATAAATTTTCTTTCTATGAAGTCAAGAACAATATTTCTTCCAAGACCTTCAATATCCATAGCTTCCTTGCTAACAAAATGAATTACACGTTCCTCTGTTTGGGCTGGGCATTCAGCATTATCACAACGCCACACGGCTTCTTCTTCAGGCTTTGTTAAAGGGGTGTGACAAGAGGGGCAAAGGGTAGGGAAATGAATTGGTTTTTCGTTGCCGCTCCGAAGGCTTTTTTCAACGCCGATTATATAAGGAATAACTTCGCCAGCTCTTTCTACAATTACGGTATCGTGCAATCGGATATCTTTTTCTTTTATAAAATCTTCGTTGTGCAACGAAACAGAAGAAATTGTTACTCCAGCCAGTGCCACAGGTTCAATTTTGGCTACCGGAGTAATTGCCCCTGTTCTGCCTACCTGGAATTCTACTTTTAAGAGTTTACTCATTGCTTGCTGTGCAGCAAATTTGTATGCAATAGCCCATCGCGGATGATGTGCTGTGCTACCACAGCGATGCTGCATAGGCAAAGAGTTTACTTTAATTACCATTCCGTCGGTATCTATGGGGTAATTTTTTCTTTTATTTTCCCATTGATTGATGAAGTCTCTGACTTCTCCTATACTGTGGCAAACCTTTAATTCGCGCAGAGGTGTGGCAAAACCGCATTGATCAAGTATTTCTATACAATGGTAATGTGTTTCAAGTTGTTCCTGTAATAAGTCTTTTCCTTTACGATCTGTTGCAAAACTAATATGATAAACCATAACCTCGAGATTGCGGCTTCTTAGTTCATTAGGATCTTTAAGGCGGAGTGAACCGGCAGCAGTGTTTCTTGGATTCAAAAATGGTTTCTCACCTTCAGCTATTCGCTCAGAGTTCATTTGTTCAAACTTATTTCTGCGGATTATTACCTCGCCTCTTATTTCTATCTTGTGAATTCCAAATGATTCGAAAGGCGCAGATAACGGAATACTGGGTAGGGCCTTTGCGTTATTGGTGATGTCTTCTCCCATGGCTCCGTCTCCTCTGGTAGCAGCTCTAATGAGCAGATTATTTTCATAAATCAATGCGATACTCGCTCCATCAAGTTTTGGCTCTACACAATATGAAACATTTTCTGTTTTGGTTAATTCTTTTACCCTGCGGTCAAATTCTAAAAGGTCTTCTTCTTGGTAGCTGTTATCTAAAGATAACATTGGCGTGAGGTGAGGAACAGTTTCGAAAGATTCACTCAATCCTCGTGCAACGCGCTGGGTTGGGCTATCTTCTGTAATGAGATGTGGGTTTTTTTGTTCCAGTGTTTTAAGCATTGAAAAAAGCTTATCGTATTCATAGTCTGAAATTTTGGGATTTGTTTGTACATAATAACACCAGTCGTGAAATCGAATCACTCTGCGAAGCGCATAAATAATATCGCTTTCTGAACCTTTGTATCTCCCGCTTAATAGTTCTTTTCCTTCCTCTAATAATCTCTCCTGCTCGGATGGTTTATACATGCCGCACTTTTCCGCAAAGAAAGCAAATTGATTAACTGGCTTTTAAGAATATCTTATTTTGAGGTGTGAAGTGCTATTTCTGCTAAAAAAAGGTCGTCAAAAATCTCTAGATCGTTTGCAATGCGGCGCGAAATTTCTACAAGGTTGCCATTCTTAGATTCGCCTAGTATCTTCACAAAAACATGTTTTTTGCTCATTAAGTTGGTTACTTTTATGATAGTTCCGGCTTCGCACTTAGAACAGAAGGCGAGATATTCATTTCCGATATTTCCATCGTGCAGTTGTCCCATGCCTCTGAGTTTTACTACTTTAAGATTCTTTTTTCCGTTTTTATTTTGAAAATCATTTGCATATTCTTGTGAAAATGGCAGGACCGGTTTAGGTATTATAACAGGTTTTGCTGCTTTCTCTTCTTTTTTTTCAGCTATGTCGGCATGTAATTTTTCAGCTAATAGTCTTCGGCTATTAGAATCCATATTAATTGTATCGCATCGCTCTAATGAAGCTTTTTCTTCGACTTTGTCTTTTGTCTTATATCGCTCACTAATTTCGGAAGGAACAAATAACTCAATATCAGATTTTACTTTTTGCTGAGATTTAGTGTCTGATTTACCGGCCAAAGGAGAATGACGTATTGAGGTGTCCACCAAATTTTCTTTGCTTTGTGCTAAATCCGGACTCTTTGAAATGACAGACGAGTCTTTTTGGGTTGGAGAAACATCAGCCTTGTTTTTCTGATTAGAAGTATTTTTCAGAGTTTTTGTTGATATATCTTTTGACTTGGCTATTTCTTTGGCGATGTGTATCACAACTGCATTATCTGGAATTTTGTCTTCATCATTTTGATCTTTTATGGTTAGTTCCTTTCTTTCATCGGCAGATTGCTTTTCGGGGGTTTTTTGTGTTAGTGTGGCAGAATCTCTTATATAGACTTTTAGTTTTTGACCCGCCTTTAACTCTAGTGTGGTTAGTTTATTTATTTCTTTTAGTTCTGAAGGTTTCATGAAATATTTTCTTGCTATTGCATAAAAGTTTTCACCGGGTTTGACAATGTGATGTTTGATTTGGGGTGTATCAGCATACACTTTTGCCTCATTTAAAGGTTTCGTCATGTTATCTACTTTAGATGGTTCAGTTTTTATATCACTCGTACCCGTATTTTTCGGTATTGAATTGCTCTTAGCTTCTTCTGGTATTGTTGCGTTGGGTGGTAAGAGTAATTTTTGTCCTTCCTCCAGCAGAGTATTTGTAAGATTATTTGCTGAGATGAGATCGTAAGCTAACAATTGGTATTTTTTGCATATCTCGTAAAATGCTTCTCCTTTTTGAACTATATGAAAGTATGCGTTTTCTTCTTTTATGGGGTTCTTAATATAGCTGGTCTCCTCTTTATGTGTTATTTTTTGAGCTTCATTTATTTGTTCTTTAGAAATGGTGGCCAACTTAATCGGTATGCAAAGCTTTTGTCCGGAAACGATATGAGGTTTTTTGCCAAGCTCTGGATTTGAAGAAAGTATCTGACTCACCCGGAGCTTATATCTCGCTGATATACTGAACAGTGTTTCTCCCGGTTTTACTATATGTGGAAAGCATTCAGTATCCTGTGCCTCTGTGTTCAGAAAAAAAACAAAAAACAAACAAATAACTATTGTTGGGTTTTTGGGCATGGGTTTAATTTGCACTAGTACAAATTTAGTTTTTACAAATATCTTTTATGATTAGATTTTACGTAAGTTTTGTGGTTTTTGTTTTTTTATGTACAGTAATATGTATTCAGGCATGTGCAGAAAATATTGTTTATACATTTAACATACAAAGCGATATAACTCCATCTGTAACACGGCTCACGCAGAGCGCTATCAAGCAGGCTGAAAGCAGAAATGCACGATATATTTTGATAGAGCTGGATACTTATGGCGGACTGGTTGATGATGCCGATAAGATACGCACCATGTTACTTAGGACAAAAATACCTACCCTGGTTTTTATTAAAAATAATGCCGCCAGCGCTGGAGCACTTATTTCTATTGCGTGCGATAGTATTTACATGGCGTCCGGTGCCACGATAGGTGCAGCCAGCGTGGTAAATATTAATGGGGAGTTGATGCCTGAGAAATATCAGAGCTACATGAGAAAAAAAATGCGTGCCACAGCAGAAGAAACAGGCCGTAATCCGCTGATTGCAGAAGGCATGAGCGATGAGAATATGGTAATAGACAGCCTGAAAGAAAAAGGCAAAATCATCACGTTAACCACAGAAGAAGCGATTAAATACGGCTACTGCAATGCCAAAACAGAAAATGTAACTCAAATACTGCAGCGCCTCCCCGGAACTCCTGAGTTGGTTCGGCATGAATCAGATTTTATTGAGAAAGTAATTATTTGGTTAGTCAACCCTGCAGTATCTGGTATATTATTGTTGTTGATTTTCGGGGGATTATATTTTGAATTTAAGGCTCCTGGAACATTGCTTCCTATTGCAGTAAGCATCCTTGCTGCCTTGCTTTATTTTGCCCCGTTATATCTCGAAGGCCTTGCTGCTCATTGGGAAATTTTGGCATTTATAGTGGGTATCGCACTCATTCTGATTGAAATTTTTGTAATACCTGGTTTCGGTGTGGCGGGGATTTTAGGAATTGTTTTTACGGTTGGCGGGCTGGCGCTGGCCATGTTAAGAAATATAGATTTTGATTTTAGCCCCGTGAGTTCCGATGAAGTAGGGCGCTCACTGCTTATGGTGGTAGTGGCTATGTTGGCTCCTTTAGTGCTTTTGGTGGCTTTTGGCAAGCAGTTATTCAACTCCCCATTTTTTGAAAAATTAGCTCCTAAAGAAAATCTCGCTTCAGCCAAAGGGTTCTCTGTCAAAGAAAGCTCACTTCAACATTTAATTGGCGCTACCGGAAAAACCTTGACAGACCTTCGTCCTGCCGGTAAAGCGCTCTTCGAAAATGTGCGTTACGAAGTGGTCTCTGATGGAGAATTTATACCTCACGGCACAGAAGTAAAAGTGATTCGCGTGCAGGGAAATTATCTTGTTGTAACTATAAATCATACGAATAATTAAATTTTAAATCCATATTTTGAAAACACTGGGAATCATTCCTGCAAGATACAATTCGGTGCGTTTACCGGGTAAACCCTTAGCAGATATTGCCGGTAAGCCCATGATACAAAGAGTATATGAGCGCTCTGTTCAATCCAATTTAGATGATGTAGTTGTCGCCACCGATGACCAAAGAATATTTGAGGCTGTTTTAGCCTTTGGAGGTAAAGCTATCATGACATCGAAAAATCATTTTAACGGTACATCGCGCGTGGCAGAGGCTGCTTGCAATTTTCAAGCAGAAATTATTTTAAATATTCAGGGAGATGAGCCATTTATAGAGCCTGTTTCTATTAATTTGATTGTTGGGG
>JAVQWQ010000150.1:0-5332 GCA_033578915.1 Chitinophagales bacterium
AATGAACATGCCTGCCGAAAAAGAAGGGGCAAACACCGACACTTTACCTTGCGGGCAAAGCCGGGAATCTGCTACAAGCGCAAGAATAAAATTTTGAATATCTGATACAAGTTGCGGGTGAATGATCAAGCGGTTGAGCATACTGAAGCGAGGAGCCACAACAGTGTAGCCTAACGAAGCCATATTTCTTGCCACCGACAGGGTTCGCTCGTCCTTATCTCCGTAAACTGAAAAACCGTTGGCAACAATTATTGTCCCTTTAGTACGGTATTTTTTGCTTTGATAAAAAACTGTGGCCTCAAATGTGTGAGATGATTTTTGAATAAGCGCCGGCTGCTCTGCCACCGCGGCTTTTCGATTGGTTAAGGTGCGCAGAATAAAGTTTAATGCGTCAGTCATCCCTTGCTAAAAAAAAGCTAAATCAGACGTATAGGTCTGTTAAGTCAAGTCGGTATCGGCCCGAGCATGCTTTCGTTCCAATACTTCGTCTATCATGCCGTAATCTTTTGCTTCAAAAGCACGCATCCAGTAATCGCGGTCGCTGTCTTTTTCTACTTTTTCTACAGGCTGTCCGCTATGCTTAGCGATGATTTCATACAATTCGTCCTTGATTTTGCGAATTTCATTTACAGATATTTCTATATCGCTGGCCTTTCCGCCAATACCGCCTAGCGGCTGATGAATCATTACTCTGCTATGAGGGAGTGCGGTGCGTTTTCCTTTCTCACCTGCACATAGGATCACAGCTGCCATAGATGCTGCCACTCCTGTACATATTGTTGCTACATCCATGCTTACATATTGCATCGTATCGTAAATACCTAAGCCGCTATAAACATCGCCACCAGGTGAATTAATATAAATTTGAACATCGCTGCGAGGGTCGCTGCTTTCCAGAAAAAGCAACTGTGCCTGGATGATGCTGGCTATGTAATCATCAATAGGTGTTCCGAGAAAGATGATGCGATCCATCATAAGGCGGCTAAACACATCTACTTCGCGGAAAGGCATGGGGCGCTCTTCAATGACTGTTCGGGTAAGGTTGGTTACCGGATGCAGGGATTCTATTTTTCTAATGTATTGCTCTAAGCCCAAACGATTGATATTTCGATGTTTTACGGCATAGTCGCTAAATTCCTTAATTTCTTTCCAATTCATGTACCAAATATTTTTTTCAATTATGAGCAAGCATTTTGATATATGCAAACCTTAGTTGTGTATAAGTGATTATGCGGCTTCTTGTTCTATTTTTTTTGCCTTTTTTCTTGAGTTTTCAACGAATTTTCTTTCGTTATATGCTATAAATTCTACTATCATTTTTTTCTGTTCTTCGTTGTACTGTTTCATGATTAGGTTACCTTTTTTAAGAATCTCTGCTCCGAGCATAATTGCTTCAACATCGTTTTTATCATACAAGTCCTTTCTACTTCTCATTTTAGCGGCAACATCTTCCAATATAGAAATTGTTTTTTCCAACATTGCCGTATCAGAAATAATAAGAAACAGATTACTTAAATCATCTATGAATTGTTCAATTCTCTCTGGCGGCAGGTCTGCTATACACAACAATAACTGATCTTCAGATACAGTGTCTTTAATGTTCCTTTTCTGAGCTGCTTCTACCAAAAGCGCTTCAAAGCTACGTGCAGTGTTGTGTGTGTGCAGCGTTTCAATAGCTGCTTTAATAGCCTTTGGAAACATAAAACCGTATCTGAAAATCGCAGAGGTGAGGTTACCCAGAATACCCCAGATTTTTGCAGGCTCTTTGATATAACCTTCCAATCTTTCAAAAGCCGCATCCAGTTTAGCGCGTTTTTGCGGATCTGGGTAGAGGTTTTCCAAAAAGAAAGTCCTTAGTTCATCAGCTTGCTTGCGATTGAATATAGCAGGAAATTTTTTGTCCTGCGCTATGGCATCGAACTGATAGCGGGCATCAATCGTTTCGCGGTAACGTTCAATCAGGCTTTGTTTTAGTTTTTCACTCATTTCGGCCAAACCTAAAAATTTTGGCCTAAAAGTGATTAAATATTATGGAAATTAAACCACTCGCATTATTTATGTGTCACATAAAAAATTTTGCTATGAAAAGAAGTATCATCTTTTTAGTCTTTGCTTTCATCTCTGCAACTTCATTTGCTCAGATTAAGATAGCCGATGTAACGCTTCCATCAACATTCAAGGCTGGGGAAACAGAGTTAAAATACAACGGTGGAGGTATCAGAAAGAAGTGGTTTATGGATGTGTATGTAGCAGGACTCTATCTTAAAGCAGCTTCTAAGGATGGCAATGCTATTGCTCAGGCCAACGAACCACAGAATATGCGCATAGCAATTATATCAAGCCTGGTTACTTCTGAAAGATTCATTGAATCAACCAAAGAAGGTTTTCAAAAATCTACCGGAGGAAAGACCCAGCCTATACAGGACAAGATTGATAAGTTTCTGAAAATATTTTTGAAAGAGCCTATTGTGAAAGGAGATGTGTATGATTTGACTTACATACCCAACGAAGGTGTCAAGGTATATAAAAATAATAAACTGGCCGATGTAGTTCAGGGGCTTGATTTCAAACAGGCGTTGTTTGGAATATGGCTCGGCAACAACCCCGCAGATGAAAAACTCAAGAGCGGGCTGCTGGGGGCTAAATAAACCTTTACAACTGTTTTGTTTTCTCCCGTACAAATCCACTATCCCAGCAGTGATCGCTGCTGGTAAGATGTTGCAGCAAATCTTCATGCAGCAGTTTCTCCTGCATTTCAATCTGTTTTTTGGCAGAAAAAATATACTGCTGCATATTATTTCGCTCAGATTTCAGTTTCATCAAAGCTTCTTCATCGTACTTTATGAAGTTCTGTGCCATTCTTTTTACGGTATATGCCCTGAAGCCCAGATGTCTTAAGGCATCTGCTGCAAGATGCACAGAAGTGTAGAGCGTTTCGCGGTAGATATGGGTAACACCTTCGTCTAAAAAATCATAAGCATCAAAGCGGTTTCTTGCGCGTGCCATAATATGCAGATGAGGAAAATGTTTTCGCGCATTATGTATGAGAATGGCGTTAGCATCTGGAGAGTCTATGGCAGCAATGAGGATTTTCGCATGGGCGGCTCCAGCGGCCTCTAATAAGTCTAATCTGGTGGCATCACCGTAATATACTTTAAAACCCATTTTACGTAGCAGATCAACTCTGTCTGAATCGAAATCGAGGATAGTCGCCTCTACTCCGTTGGCGCGGAGGAATCTGCCAATAGTGCTGCCGAAGTGCCCGAATCCGGCAATAATTACAGGATGTTTTTCGTGAATCGTGTCGGGAGTGTAGCTTTCGACAGTTTCTTTAGTACCAAAATATGGGTCAATATATTTTTCATTGATAGCTATCCATACAGGTGTAAGCGTCATGGTAATAGCTGTTGCAGCCATAAGAATATCGTTCCATGTTCGTTCCACAAGGTTGAGTTGCAGCGAAAAGGCAAGGATGACAAAGGCGAATTCCCCTACCTGAGAAAGATTGAAAGTGAAGGACAGGTTTTGGTCCGATTTCAGGCGAAACAATCGTCCTGCCGCAAACAGCACGCAAGCTTTTACAAACACTATTGCAGCCACCACTCCTGCTATGGTTAAAGGTTCGCGCCCGATAAGCCTGAAATTAATGGAAGCGCCAACACCAATGAAAAATAAACCTAACAGAAGGCCCTTAAATGGCTGCAGGTCGCTTTCCAGTTCATGGCGAAATTCGCTGGTGGCCAAAACTACACCGGCCAAAAAGGCGCCAAGAGCAGGACTGAGCCCTACCATTTCCATCAGATACGCCACGGCTACGACCAGCAAGAGCGCAGAGGCTGTAAACAGTTCTCTTATCCTCGTTTTTGAGATGATGCGCAGCCCCGGTACAACCAGAAATCGTCCCGATATAAAAACAAGACCAACTGCCCCAAGTACCAGCAAAGTTTGCAACCAGCCCGGCAGGTCTTTAATGATGGCTTGCGGGTGTTCACGCTCCAGGTGTATTTCGCCTTGCGAAACCAACAGGGGCAACAAAGCCAGAATAGGAATTACCATGATGTCCTGAAAAAGCAGAACAGAGAAAGAGGCCTGGCCTGCCGTGGTTTGCGAAAGCCCTTTTTCTTTAAGCGTTTGCAGCACGATGGCGGTCGAACTCATCGAAAGGGCCAACGATACAGCCAGACTCATCTGCCAGCTCCATCCCATAATAAAAATTCCCGGAAGCATGAACAACAGCGTGGTGAGCGAGTACTGCATCCCGCCAAGTCCTACAATACTCTTGCGCATTTTCCAGAACTGTTCCGGTTCAATCTCAAGGCCTATTAAAAAAAGCATCATCACCACACCAAACTCTGCAAAGTGCATGATATCTTCACCTTCTGTGCCAATCCATCCCAGCACATACGGGCCGATCATCATGCCTCCGATTACATAACCCAAAACAGAGCTAAGGCCTAATTTTTTAGCCAGCGAAACAAATACTACTCCCGCTGAGAGGTAAATAATGGCTTCGAGCAGAAAACTCCCGTTCATGACTATACTTTTTTTTGTGTTATCCAATCATTCATGTATTCAAACCTTTTCATTCCCTCCCGGTCTGCAGCGCCGGAAATCAACAAATTCAATAGCCACGCCAGATTGCTGCCGTAGCTGTGAAGAGATTCCTCGTCCAAGTGGTGCGACCCGAAAATGATGTAAGGTGGCAAATAATCCATTCCGCAGAGATGAGCTGTTTGTTCAAGCGGGGCCAAGAATTCCCGTATAGTAAATCGGTTTCGCCCTCCTTTAGCATAGGCTTCTGCGCTCCCACCAGTGCTCACCACATGCAGCAGCTTTTTTCCTGCGAGTGCTCTGCCTTCAGGGCCGTAAGCCCAGCCCGGCTCCAGCGTCATATCCAGCCACTGTTTCAACAGAGGAGGCACGCTGTACCAATACATCGGGTGTTGCCAAACAATAATGTCGTGCGCTTCTGCCAGCGCCTGTTCCCTTTTGATATCAATATTAAAATCAGGATATTCTTCGTATAAATCGTGTAGATAAATATTGGGATGATTTGGTAAATATCTCAGCAACCCGGCGTGAATTTTTGACCTTTCAAGTCGCGGGTGAGCAAAAAGGATAAGCGCTTTAAGCAGCATATATGCTAATTAAAGGAATAAATCAGAAAGTGATGAGTTTGTGATTCAGGACTTTTTCAGTAGGTGATATTTGTCTATGGTTTAAGGTGTGCATGTTATAAAACCAAAGAATGATGTTTTTTGGGGTGTCCAGTGCGAGCACGCCCCCCACGCGCGGGCGAGCACAGGCCGGGCGGCGTAGGGGTTCGCAAAGG
>JAVQWQ010000151.1:0-5262 GCA_033578915.1 Chitinophagales bacterium
CGAAATCAAAAGGCATGTTTTTCTCATCTTCCGGGTAAAAATATTTTTCCAACTTGCGCAAAACGGGCAGGTCCTTTATCGGATAACCCATGCCTAAAATAGGTTCAATGAAAAGGCGATTTAGCAGCGCATCGGCCCTTTTTGCCGACTTCACATCCAGTGGATGTTCAGTTTTTGAAAAAATTGTTGCGCAGGAAAATGTTGTGCCCACATCTCCATCTTTCACTAGCGATTTAAGCGCCCTGCCCCCAACGCCATGCGCGAGTGTTACATGATGTACTGCCTTGTAAAACGAGTTAAATCCAAAAATTCCGGGCGCGTGAATTCCCAGAAGATATCCTGCTCCGGTAAAAGCCATCGGCTCGTTGAACACCATCCATTTTTTTACCTTATCACCGTATTCGCGTGCGCATAAAGAAACATATTCCTCAAACCAACTTAAAGAATCACGATTCATCCAGCCACCCTTGTCCTGCAGCGCTTGTGGCAAATCCCAATGATAACAAGTAATCCAAGGCTCTATGCCTAAAGAAAGGCATTTGTCAATTACCCTGTGGTAAAAATCAATTCCTTTAGTGTTTTTGTTTCCAATGCCGTTTGGCAATATACGGCTCCACGACAATGAGAACCGAAAAGCCGGGATATTCATGCTTTTCATCAACTCAATATCTGAGGCATAGCGATGATAAAAATCGCATGCTACGTCACCGTTTTCGCGTGTTTTAATTTTTTTGCCACCCCTGGTATGTGTAAAGCGATCCCATATAGACTCGCCCTTGCCGTCTTCATTCCATGCTCCTTCTATTTGGTAAGCAGCAGTAGCAGTGCCCCACACAAAATCCTTGCCGAAGTCTTCTCGCTTTAACTGATAATCATCTGAAACTATTTTTGCCAATAAGCGATATGGCAAAGCGCTGCCGGCAGCAAGCCACGACATTGTTTTCAGCCATTCTAGTCTTGTCATTAATGAGAATTTAGTTGATGGAATTTCTTACTCTGTTGGTAAAATTTCGCAGCGCTGTACGTAAATCATTTCCCTGCTGCACCTCCTCGACAATTTGTATTGCAGCTAATATGTGTGTGAGTTTTTCTCCTTCATCAACGCCTTCAACGGGAATCTCAGGAGTAGATTCATTATATAAGGCTTGCTCTGCTGCTTTGAGTTGTTCGAGAGTGTATTCTGTGGCCAGGCGTTTTATTTCATTTATCTGCATAAATTATGTTTAGCAAGGCTAAATTATAAACCTTTGCTTTACATCTGGGGTGTATGAAAAAAAGATTGAAAAAAATTGGAGCCTAACTTCTGTGGGGCGTTTGATTGCATCATATGCATAATGGTTCCTTTTAACGACAAAACTTGTTGGATTGATTTAGTTCTAAAAACAAATTACTATCATGGATATTTCAGCCTTAAAATATCATCCCAATTCTTTTCAAAAAAATGATCGAGGTTACTGTTTTTTCGAACAAATACAGCGGGAGTGCCAACAGGACAATAAATTTTTGCTTCGCTACCTCCTGAGTATATTTTATTTTGTTTCGAAAAAAGATGCTTCCATTCACCGGGAGGAAATTTTGCAATGATGTTATCAACACCACATTTTACGACCGGCGCTACCAACAAATCATCGCCTACCATAAACTGATAATGAAATGATGAATCTGAGCGATTTGGAAATATGGTAAAACACGGACGGATAATATTTCCTTTATCGGCACACTGCATAAAATAATCTTTCAACGCTCGGTGAATGTTACCGAAAACCGCAAAAAACCTAATAGTTGAGCTATCTTCATATATCTGCGTATTTTTTTCAGGTATCAGGCCTTCGTGGGTTCTGAAAAATGGCGTAAAGGCTTTCCATTCTATCCACCTGAATAATGTTTCGCGGGAGCGGTGAAGACGTAAGGGTTTAATGTTCGTGTAGCCACCAATATCGCTATGCAAGTAAGGTATTCCGGAAACAGCCGCAGATAGCATGGCACGAATGGCTGAAGGCATACCATCGTGAGTGCCAAAATCAGTAGTCTGGTCGCCCGCCCAAAAAATATATGCATGTTTTAAAGAGCCTGTGTTGCCACTGCGAAGAAAGACAACAAAGCTATCTTCCATACCGCTTTGCTTGAGTACTTCTCTCTGTATGCGCGCCCATACAACCGGATAAAAATTATGTGCCGACAACGAAGTAAAACCGGGAGGTGTTTGTGCATCAAAAGGAAACCATTCGCCAAAGTCGGCCATCCATCCATGAAATCCATTTTCTACGAGAGATTTTTGGATTACTGTTTTATACCACTCCGCAGCCTCGGGATTTAGAAGGTTAACCAGATAAGCATCAAAACCGCCTGCTTTGACTTTATATGGTTTGTCGTTTTTATGTTTCACTAAAAAATTTTTCTGCAACGCTTCAGCAAAGAAAGGGCTCTGAGGTACTATAAACGGATTGATATATCCCAGCACTTTTATTCCCTTCTTATTAAGCTCGCCAATCCATTCCCTTAAGTTGGGATATGAATTTGTATCGGCTTGCCACGTCCACCACAAGCGCGAACCAAAACGCACCTTGCGCCTTCCTACCCAGTCTTGTATCCAAATAGCATTGATTTGCGCTCCATAGTTACGCAGTTTATTTATCAATTCATTTACTCTTATTCTACCTCCCTGCATAGCTACAATCGGGCCATAAGCCCAATGTGGCAGTCGCGGCAGCGGCTTACTCTGCTGCATCATTTTTTCATTTAAAAACAGATTCATTAGCAAAACTTCGCCTTTTCTGTAAGGAAAAGATTCTATCTGTATAATTCCAGAAGTATCGAAATGAATATTGCACTCTGCGGGAGAGAACTCAAAACAGTAGTTTTTTTCAGTACAAAAGAAAGGCATAGGAAAATACGCTGAGGAAGAACTGCCGCGAATACCCAAAAGCCTGCTGAGGTTTGAAACAGGCCTATCGCCGCGTCCTATGCCGTTTTCTTCTACTATACCACTAAATTTTTTTCCGGCAAAGTCAGTATAAGAAAATTGAACTCCTCCTCCCCAAAAATGTTGAGCCTTGCTAAAACAACGCAAGCCAATAGAGGTGGCGATTTGTGAGGAGTCGTATATCTTAACACTCATCCACATTTTCTTTTCTGAGTCATCTTCCCCAAAAAAACCGGCTTCAAATGGAAAGAACTTTCCGATGTTACCAGTAACAAATAACGAGTTGTGATATTGATATACACTATCTATGCTTAATTCTTTATAAATATTTTCTCCGGTTCGTTTTCCCCTGATTGACCCATAATGCAATCGTAACTTTTGATGGTAGGCATGAACAGAAATAAAATCTCTAAGATCGAAACGCAACAGCGTATCGCCAACAGCGCTTACAAGGCTGATTGAATTTAATCCATCAAGCGAGATATGCTGTGCGTGTTGAGGATTTACAAAACTTACGAATAGTACAATTAAAACTTTCCGGATGAAAAGCCATATATTTTTTGAAAAGAAAAATGAACTATTTTTCTGCAACAACTCCTTAGTCTGGAAATTCATTCCGGTGCTAAATTGTGCAGATTAATTCAATTAATTAATGGCTGATGTAATAAACCCTGTTATTTAGGTAATGAACAGTGAGCCAGATTACGCAACCCAATGCTAGCGTTATAGAGAAGGATAACATCACTGCAAACCAGTTGATGTAACAAAACCAGTATAGTGAATTGAGCGCAAAAAGTGATAACAAGATACGCGCATATTCAGCAACCCAAATCCATTTTTTGTTTTCGAAAATTCCTCCGATAATGAGCATGGAAAAAAATATGATTGCAGCAAAGATTATTTTGTAAAACATACTTAATTCATCGAAATGATACATGTATGCCACCAGGCCAAGAGACAATACTCCTAAGTGAAAAGCTGCATACCATTTAAGGTTAGTGTTTACAGTTTGATCATACTTTTTATATTTGATTCTATCAACTGGTTGCGGGGCCTGATAACCACCGGCGTAGTCCGGCAACCAACCGGGGCGCGAGAACCATATTTTAATTTTATCCGAAAAACGCTTAAATCCGCTGAGCTTGTTCCATAAAGAAACATAGTAATGGACATTTGCCCACAATGGATTCCAACTCTGCAATGGTTGAGTAATGCCGTAAGTAATTTCATCGTTCGTTTCTTCTTCTTTAAATGTGCCAAACATTCTGTCCCAGATAATAAGTATGCCACCATGATTTTTATCTATGTATTTAGGGTCGCGTGAGTGATGCACTCTGTGATGAGATGGAGTGTTGAAAATAAATTCAATCCATGGATGAAGCTTGCCTATAAGCTGAGTATGAATCCAAAACTGGCCAACAGTTTGAATGGCTCCTGCAGCAAAAAATATTTCCGGAGAAAAACCTAGCAACGGCATGGGAGAAAACAGAAAGAAAGCCAGCAAGTGGTGAAACCAGGACTGGCGCAGTGCCACACTCAGATTAAATTCTTCACTTTGATGATGCACCACATGTGCTCCCCAGAAAATATTTATCTCGTGCCCCCACCGATGTGCCCAATAAAAGATAAAATCGTACAACACTATGCATAGTGCCAAACTCCACCAGGTGTCGGGCAAAGTGAAAAATCTAAAATTCTTATAAACATAGACGAACACAACAAACAAAAACAACTTGTAAAAGAGGTTAGCAATTTGCTGCCCACCACCCAGTAAAAGGTTGTTGATGGTATCGTTAAGACGATACAAATTACGGTTTCTTTTTCTGCCAATGTAGTATTCTAAGCCCATCGCTATGAAGAAAACCGGAATAGAGCATAAGAGGATATATACTGCAGACATGGCTTAATGTTTATCATAATTCCAAATATAGCTTTTTTGAAAATTATTGTTTGTATTTGAGTTGAACTGAAATGAGCATTGTTGATTTCTCACAATTATTTTATTCATTTAGGTATATCCTTCATCTTTTTACTGTTTGATGCATTTTAAAAATGCACCGTTCAAAGTCATGTCAATCAAGAATGTTGAATTTATACGTGTTTTTTAAATGGATCATGCTATAGTTCGATAAATGAAAGCTATTTTGTCATCAGACAACTAAGAGTCGTCTGATGACTTTTACAGTTACAGAGCTGCTCAAACGTTTCTAATCGGGTGAGGGATGCGGAGGGCGCAAGCACAGCGAGCGGCCGCGCGCCCCCCGGGCGGCGGGAACCACCGCCCCGGGGGGGGGGGCGCGCTGGGCGACACCCCCGCCCACCCGCCCCCCCCGGCCCCG
>JAVQWQ010000152.1:0-5227 GCA_033578915.1 Chitinophagales bacterium
AAAGCAAAAATTTTCTTTTTCATTTTTAAAATAATCAGGACAAGTTGTGTTCATTCCGTTCCCTATACTCACCAGATACATCATACCACCGTAATTTTTCACCACACGATAGATATTTGTGTAGCCCGCTTGTGCCAATTCATCTAAGTTGTTGTGAGATTGAGGCCTCAATTTTAACCTAAGCATCAAACCAACTTTAATTTTTTGATAAATTTCATGAAAATAAAACGGTAGTATCCGGGTGGCTGACAAATAAATATATTTGAATAAATAAGGCCTGTTTTCAGGCAAGTTCAAATCGTAAAACGAAGTAACAAAAAGCGGAGGAGCAATATATATCTCATTGTTTTTTTTGAAATAATAAGGGTTAGGCACAAGCGCTGAAGATATAGGAAGGTAATAAAGTTTACTTCTCCACGGCAACCAGGATGAATACTGAACAATCACTCTTTTCGGCTTGAATTCAGGAATATATTTTTCTGCGAGCATTTGCATTTGTGCGAGCCCAAAACTATTTGTGCCGCCATTCATACAGTAGGAATTAATTTGCCGGCAAACAATTTCAGGATATGTACTATCTGTTTTGCAGAAAAATCCAAATGTAAATGAACACCCAAGGAAGAGGCTGGTGTCAGATAAATTCTGTGCATGTAGATAAAAATTGGTATTTGAAACTCTAAATGCATTTTTGTCAATAAACACAGTATCTGTTTTATCAAAATATTTCAAATATGCTTCTTTTCCCGGCTTGTTGCTGATTCCAAGTATTTGGTCGGACTGCAAAAACTGACCAACATATTTTACAGGTTTTGAATTAAGATACTTCCCTTTATAAACTTCTGCCGCATAACCAACCGCACCCCAAAACAAAAAAACAAATGCAGCCAGTGGGATAGAAAATATAATGAAAGAAGGGATTAAAAGGCTATTTTTTGTATGTTTCTTGAACAGAGGGTATAGATAAGAAATAAGAAAGAAAGTTGTAGCTAGCGAAAGAACAACACGAATTACTAAAAGAAGAACATGTGGGCTGCCATAAAAGTGCAACCTTATGAAGATAGCAATTAGCGCAAAGAAAATGAGGAACCCGATTAATCGCTTCATCAGTCGAGGACAAACTCATTTTTCCATTCATCTTTCTTTTCGGGCCATTCTGGTTGCTCCCTTTTGTCAAAAAGGTAGTCGCCAATAACAAGGAAATCCATTTCGGTGCGCATAAAACAACGATATGCATCCTCCGGCGTACACACCGGAGGTTCACCTCGTACATTGAAGCTTGTATTTACGATTACACTATATCCCGTTTTCTTTTTAAACACATCCAGCAACTGCCAATAGCGCGGGTTTGTTTCTTTGTGAATGGTTTGAACTCTTGCGCTAAAATCTATGTGAGTAATAGCAGGCAGATCGCTTCGCTGTATGTACAGCCTCTCCAGCAAAGGCAATTCATGATAATTATCCGGAAGCTTGTTTCTGCGACTTTCTTTCACTGGCGCCACAATAAGCATATAAGGCGACTCGGTATTCAAATCAAAATACTCATTGCAATCTTCGGCTTTCACAGAAGGAGCGAAGGGACGAAAGCCTTCGCGATATTTTATTTTCAGGTTAAGCTTTTTCTGCATTTCCGGATTTCGTGCATCGCCCAGAATGCTTCTGTTGCCAAGGGCACGCGGGCCAAATTCCATCCTTCCCTGTACCCAGCCCAACACATACCCTTTCGCTATCAAATCAGCGGAGATATCAGCCAACTCATCGAAAGAATCGTATTTTTTAGCGATTGCATTATACTTGTTAATCATCAACTCCGTATCAATATTAGAAAACTCTGGGCCTAGAAATGCTCCACGCATCTCGTCCTGGCCATCGCACGGTTTTCTATCCTGATTAAAATAAATATAATAAGCAGCCTGTGCTGCCCCCAAGGCGCCACCTGCATCTCCTGAGGCTGGCTGCACAAAAATATTTTTGAATATACCGGTACGCAACAGCTTACCGTTGGCCACACAATTTAGCGCTACTCCCCCGGCCATACATAAATAATCGCATCCCGTCAATCTTTTTGCCTCCCGCGCCATTTTTTCAACAATTTCTTCGGTAACTTTCTGTATGGCGTATCCCAGGTTACAATGATGTTGTAGCAACTCGTCTTTCTCAGTCCTTCGCTTAAAACCAAAGAGCTTCTCCCACTTATCATCGTAAACCATTCGAAGGCCTGTGGCATAGTTAAAATATTCCTGGTTGAGCCATATAGAGCCATCGTCTTTAATGTCAATCAATTCATTTTTTATGATTTGAATGTATTTCTGCACGTCAGAAGAGTAAGGATTCCCATAAGGAGCAAGCCCCATAAGTTTATATTCGCCACTGTTTACTTTAAACCCCAAAAAATACGTAAAAGCCGAGTACAAAAGACCTAGCGAATGTGGGAACCTAAGCTCTTTCAAAATAGTTAGCTTATTAGCCTTGCCGTGACATATCGAAGCTGTTGCCCATTCCCCGACCCCGTCTATCGTAAGCACTGCTGCTTCCATGTAGGGAGAAGAATAAAATGCGCTGGCAGCATGCGAAAGATGGTGCTCAGGAAACAAAAATTTAACCTTTGATTTATCATAATTCTCGAGCTTCGAAAGTTCTTCGTGCATCACTCTTTTCAGAAACATTTTTTCCTTTAGCCACACCGGTATGGCTGTTACAAAAGAAGTGATTCCTTTGGGCGCAAAACCATAGTAGGTCTCCAGTAGCCTTTCAAATTTTAGAAGAGGTTTATCGTAAAAGGCAATCGCATCAAATTTATTAATTGGTATGCCTGACTGGCGAACACAAAATTCTATGGCATTAATCGGAAAAGAGGCATCGTGTTTTTTTCGAGTGAATCGCTCCTCCTGCGCTGCACATATTATTTTTCCGTCTTTTACAACAGCGGCTGCAGAATCATGATAAAAAGCCGATATTCCTAAAATTTTCATAACTGATGCAATATTAGTTAAAAGATTCAATCATAGAATTTTGAAAAAGGATAAGATAGACCTGCAGATAAATTCAACTTCGTCCTCTTTTAACTGATAATAAACAGGCAGCCTCAACAAGTTAGTTCCGTAATATTCTGCATTTGGGCAGTAAGCTGGGAAATTTTTCTTCCCATATGGCGAACTATGAAGCGGAAGGTAGTGTGTTGCGGTATGAATACCTTGAGCGAGCAGATACTGCTGCAACTCTTTTCTCTGTTCAGGGCTGCTGCACAGCAGGTAAAAAATATGTGCATTGTGCCTTGCAAAATCAGGAATTTCGGGCAACCGCAAAAAACCCTTCTCTTCAAGCGTCAAAAGGGTTTCATAATAAATATTCCAAAGATGGATTCTATGTTCTTGTACGCGGGACAAGCGCTTTAACTGAGGCAATAAAAAAGCTAAGGAAATCTCTGAAGCTATGTATGATGAGCCTTTTTCTATCCATTCATAAGCGGCAACTTCTCCGCGCAGAAAACTGGAGCGATTAGTGCCTTTTTCGCGAATTATTTCTGCTCTGGCTTCTAGAGATTTGTCGTTTATTATTAGCAAACCTCCCTCGCCACATGTTATGTTTTTGGATACATGGAAAGATATAGCGCCCAGATGCCCAATGCTCCCCAGCGCCATTTTTTTTGAACCACTTTCATAATATGCTCCGACGGCATGGGCTGCATCCTCTACTACATATATTCCGTATTTTAGTGCTGTTTGCATGATTTTTTCCATATCGCACGCCACCCCTCCATAATGCACCACAACAATGGCTTTGGTTTTAGAAGTTATCAGTTTTTCTATGTTTTCTGCATCAATATTTGGATGAAAAGAAGATGAATCTGCGAAAACAACCTTAGCCCCGAAAAGGCAAAAAGCATTGGCAGAAGAAACAAAAGTGAATGAAGGAACAATTACTTCGTCTCCGGGTTTTATCTCCAACAGCAACGCACACATCTCAAGAGCAGCTGTACACGAGGGCGTAAAAAAAACCTTGCCCATCCCAAACTGTATTTCAAAAAATTTGGTACATTCCTGGGTAAAAGGGCCGTCTGAAGATAAGCTTCCCGACTGAATGGCCTCTGATACATAGGAAAGCTCCTCCCCGCATAAGAATGGTTTATTAAACGGTATCAAAACTATAGCGTTATCCTTCTTTATTAATATTTGAATTGTCGGAATACTCCGGCAAAACAACAAAAAACGATGTTCCTTTATCCACTTCACTTTCAAACCAAATGGCGCCACCCGCTCCCTCTACTATCTGCATAGCAATAGCAAGGCCAAGACCGGTGCCGCTTGATTTGGTTGTAAAGTTTGGCACAAAAACTTTGGAATAATTTTCCTCCGGTATCCCTACTCCATTATCGGAAACAACTACTTGAATCATATCATGTTTTTTCTCTATCCCTATTTTTACGTCCGGTATTCTATCGTCAGGTATTGCCTGTAGTGCGTTTTTTACTAAATTATTAAATACACTGAGCAGTTGGTTGCGATCTGCATAAACCATTGCCGGTTGCATTTTCGATTCCAAAACAACCTCTATACCTTTTTCTTTACTGAAAAGTTCACAAATACCCTGAAGCATAGCATTGAGCTCAACGGGTTCACTCTGGCCTTTAGGCATCTTGGCAAAGTGAGAAAAAGAAGTTGCTATTGCTGCAAGATTATCTATTTGCTCAATAAGTGTGTGAGTAACTTTCGCAGCCAATTCAGGCACACGGGGATTTTTTTCGTCAATAGCTTTTTGCAGGTATTGAATACTTAACTTCATAGGGGTAAGTGGGTTTTTTATTTCATGAGCTATTTGTTTTGCCATTTCTCTCCACGCTCCTTCGCGCTCTGTACGCGCCAATTTTTCTGCGCTGATTTCCAACTCTCTCACCATACGGTTGTATTGTTTTACCAGCACTCCTATTTCATCTTTACTGCTCCAATGAATAAGCTCATTTTTTTTATTCAAATCTATCAATTGCATTTTTTCTGCTATATAATTCAATGGCCTTACAACCGAATTGGAAATAAAATATGAAATGATTACAGCGCCGAGCAGGAGAAATATATATACATTCATGAGTGCAACTATAAAACCATATATTTCATCGTCCGCTTTGGTAGGCGCCTCAAGCTGTGGAAAAGAAAGGAAGCCGATTGTTCCAAACAGACTGTTTTCAATTTTGTAATATCGTGTGGTATAGCGATAGTTTCCTATTTGCTCTTCC